>JBBKVT010000126.1:0-6968 GCA_037968535.1 Paracoccaceae bacterium | reverse complement strand
CAGCGACGTCGTGCCATCCATCGACGGGTTCTGCGCGCCCCAGCGCCGCGCCCCCCAAACGCCAATGGTGGCCCCGCTTCCCAGCAATAGCCCGCGCCGGGTCAATTCCTTCATGCCGCCGCCCCCTTGACCGTAGTCAAAGCATATATTGCACGGCAACGGCCCTGTCAGGACAGGAAATCCTTACCCCGCCCTACAGATCGAACGTGGCGAACACCGGCGCATGGTCGCTTGGCTGGGTCCAGCCGCGCACATCGCGCAAGATCCGGCTGCTATGCCCCGCGTTTGAGATATCCGCAGTCGCCCAGATATGATCCAGCCGCCGCCCCTTGTCGGCGCCGTCCCAATCGGGCGCGCGGTACGACCACCAGCTGTATAAATTCCCTGTCGGCAAATCCTGCCGGGTGATATCGACCCAGCCGCCCGCATCTTGCGCCGCGCCCAGATGCTCGACCTCGACCGGGGTGTGGCTGACGATCTTCAGCAGTTTCTTATGGTCCCAGACGTCGTCCTCGCGCGGGGCAATATTCAGATCGCCCACCAAAATCGCCTTTTCAGGCCGCTCGGCCTTAAACCAATCGCGCATCTCGGTCAGGTAATCCAGCTTCTGGCCGAATTTCAGATTTGCCTCGCGATCCGGAATGTCACCGCCGGCGGGCACATAGAAATTATGGATCGTCACCCCGTTTTCCAGTCGCGCGGCAACGTGTCTTGCATGGCCGAGGCTGGCCAGATCGCGATCCCCGACATCCTCGATCGGCAGTTTGGACAGGATAGCTACGCCATTGTAACCCTTCTGACCTCGCGCCACGATGTGCCTGTAGCCAAGTTCGGCAAGGCCTTGGGTCGGGATAAGATCAACTGGGCTTTTGCATTCCTGCAGGCAGAGAATGTCAGGCGCCTCTTCGAGCAGCAGTTTCAGGACGAGCGGTTCGCGCAGGCGGACAGAGTTGATGTTCCAGGTGGCAAGCGTGAATGGCATCGGGCGCTCCGGTTTGGGATTGGTGGACACTAGACGCTGGCGCGCCCGGCCTCAAGGCGATGCCATATCTTGGACCTTGCGCAGATGCGGGAAATCGCCAGTGGCGATATACGCTTCTTCTTCGGGCGTCGATATCCGGCCGAGAATCGGATTCCGATGCGGATGGCGACCGAACTTTTCGATTATGGCGCGCACCCGCGCCACCTGTGCAACGCTGCGCTCTTTGAAGCGGCTGAGGCTTTCGGGAAGGTTTGCGGCAAGGGTTCTTGCCATTTCAAGCAGCATATCCATGCGCGCCAGATGATCCGGCCCTTCGCAGTGCGAAATCGCGATGATGTAGAAGTTCTTCTCCCACGGGGCAGTCAGGCTGTTGTAATGGCCGTTCTTTATCCCTTCCAACGCCAGGCGAGCGGCCTTGATATCCTGTCCGAAAGCGGCCGACTTATCGCGCCAGAGCGATCGGGGAAACTGGTCGAGGGCAATCAGCAACGCCAGTCGGCCTCGGGGAGTCTCGGCCCAATGATCCAGAAGACCGCGCGCCGCGTCTGCGGTGAGATCTGCGAAGTCGCGGCAGATCACCTCGTCCATGCCGCCCTGCATTCTGGTTTCCCAGAAAGCGGTGTGGCGATCCGGGTCATGCTGGTGTCCGTCGTCCGGAAACCACAGGTCGAGGACCTGCTCTGGCTGGTAGGTCCTTATCATCACGGTCCCCCCGCTTTTTTTTGCGTGAGTATAGCAACGACTACAGGAGCAAGGGCAAAAAAAAGACCCGGCACAAGGCCGGGTCAGTCCAACAGGGAGGTGTGATGCCATAACCCCGACACCACAAGGGGGTCTCTTACGCAACCAATCTATAACCGCCTGATTCGGTCACAAGAAGGCGGGCATTTGACGGGTCTGGTTCTATTTTTTGGCGAAGGCGGTAAATGTGTGTCTCTAATGTGTGCGTCGTCACGCCCGCATTATAGCCCCAGACCTCGTGCAGCAGCACGTCGCGCGCGACCACGCCCTCGGTCGCCCGATAGAGGAACTTGAGTATGTTGGTCTCTTTCTCTGTCAGCCGGATTTTCTTGTCGTCCTCGGTGATCAACATCTTCATCGCCGGCTTGAACGTGTAGGGCCCAAGCTGGAAAACAGCGTCTTCCGACTGCTCGTGCTGGCGAAGTTGCGCCCGGATCCGAGCCAACAGCACAGGAAATTTGAACGGCTTGGTCACATAATCATTCGCCCCGGCATCGAGACCCAGGATCGTATCAGAATCGCTGTCATGGCCGGTCAGCATCAGGATCGGGCATTTGACGTTCTGCTTGCGCATCCGGCGACAAAGCTCTCGGCCATCCGTATCGGGAAGGCCCACGTCGAGGATGACCAGATCGTAAATCGCCTCTTTCGCCTTGGTCATGGCGCTTGCACCACTGTCGGCTTCGAAAACGTCGAAATCTTCGGTCATCACCAACTGCTCGCTCAGTGCCTCGCGCAGGTCATCATCATCATCGACCAGCAGTATCTTCTTAAGGGTGCCCATTTCGTGAACCTCCGGGTTGTTCCAGTCACAGTTGTGTGGGTGACCTGTGTTCGGCAAGATATGATGCAAGGGATTCACGCGGTCGTGTGGTTTTCGCGGGATATGTTTCATATTCCTTCAATTCGCTTTAAGCATCTTTCGAATATTGCCGGAACGAAAATGACCCTGTCGCCTGATATCACGCAACTTCTGGCCCGCGCCCGTTCGGATTTCCGGATGGGGGTTCCGGTGGTTCTGACCCATGCGGGGGATAGTGGACTTGCCGTGCCTGTCGAGACATTGGACGCGGTTCGTCTTGCTGGCATGGCGGCGCTGGGGCGACCAGTTCTGGCTATCACGGCACGGCGGGCCGAAACGCTGAAGGCGCGTGTCTATGACGGCGATATCGCCCGGATCGATCTGCCTGCGGGGATCGACCTGAACTGGATCGGTGCAATCGCTGATCCGTCGGGCGATCTTAAGTCACCGATGAAAGGTCCGCTGCCTACCTTGCGCGACGGCGACCCGACGCTCTGCCGAGCCGCGATCCGGCTGGCGAAAGAGGCGCGGCTTCTGCCTGCGGCCGTGGTGGTCGAGCTTGCCGATGCCAACGCCTTTGCTGTGGCGAACGGCTTGACCGTCATTGATCTGGGTCAGGCGGGGCCGGTGCTTAGCGCATCCAGTCCTCTGCATCGGGTCATCAGTGCACGGCTGCCGTTGGAAGTGTCCGAAGCCGGGCGGCTGCATGTATTTCGCCCCGAAGACGGTGCCGAGGAACATTATGCCATCGAGATTGGGCGTCCCGACCGGGACCAGCCGGTCCTGGCGCGCCTGCATTCAGCCTGTTTCACGGGCGACCTTCTGGGCAGCCTCAAATGCGACTGTGGCCCACAATTGCGCGCCGCCCTGCACAAGATGGGCGAGGCAGGTTCAGGCGTGCTGCTCTATCTGAACCAAGAGGGTCGCGGCATCGGGCTAGCCAACAAGATGCGGGCCTATTCGTTGCAGGATCAGGGTTTTGACACGGTCGAAGCAAATCATCGGCTTGGCTTCGAGGATGACGAACGCGACTTCCGAATTGGTGCCGCGATCCTGAAAGAGCTTGGTTTTGATGCCGTCCGGCTGTTGACGAACAACCCCGCCAAGGTTCGAATGATGGAAGCCAACGGCATTTCGGTCGTCCAACGAGTGCCGCTGCGCGTCGGCCTGAACCCGCTGAACGCAAAATACCTCGACACCAAGGCGAAAAAATCGGGCCATGTGCTATGAGCCCCGATGACCTTGTTCTGACACCTCTGGGATTGCGGTTTCGCGGACGGCGGTTTCCGTGTTCTGTCGGCAGAACGGGCGTTACCCGGACCAAGCTGGAAGGCGATGGGGGAACGCCAGCTGGCCATCATGAGGTCGTCGGTTGTCTCTACCGGCCCGATCGGCTGTCGGCACCCGCACCCTGGGCGGTGCCGATCCGCCCATATGACGGCTGGTCCGAGAATCCGGAAGACCCGGACTACAACCAGCTTGTTCGATTGCCGCACCCTTTCAGCCATGAATTCCTGCGCCGGGGCGACCATCTTTACGACATCATATTATTGACCGACTGGAACTGGCCCGAGGCGACAGCGGGACGTGGATCAGCGATCTTCCTGCATCGTTGGCGCAGCCCAGGTTATCCGACGGCGGGCTGCATCGCGTTTCGGCCCGACCATCTGACCTGGATCGCTCGCCGCGCCGCGCCGGGCACACGGCTGATCGTGACAGGCTAGGGCCGCTCGCCGAAGATTGCGGATCCTACGCGGACATAGGTGGCGCCCATCGCAACCGCGGTTTCGAAATCGCTGCTCATGCCCATCGAAAGCTCGGGCAACCCATTGCGCGCGGCAATCTTGGCAAGCAGCGCGAAATGCAGCGACGGTTCTTCCGCCACCGGCGGAATGCACATCAGGCCAACGACAGGCAAGTCTTTGGCGCGGCAATCAGCGACAAACGCATCGGCATCGGCAGGAAGCACGCCGGCCTTTTGCGGCTCTTCGCCGGTGTTGACCTGGACGAAGAGCATCGGACAGGCACCGATTTCCTGCGCCAGCCGCGCGACGGTATTGGCGAGCTTGGGCCGGTCCAGTGACTGTATCGACTGGAACAAATCCATCGCCTGCCGTGCCTTGTTGGTCTGAAGCGGGCCGAGCAAGTGGAGTTCGACGTTCGGGTAGTGTTCGCGCCAGTCCGGCCATTTTTCAGCCGCCTCCTGCACGCGGTTCTCGCCGAACAGGCGGTGACCCTGTTCCAGAATGTCCAAAACGCGGTCATCCGGCTGCATCTTGGAAACCGCGATGAGTTTCGTCGCCCCGACACTTCGACCGACGCGCTTCTCTTCGGCATGGATGCGAGCGACGATATCGGTCAGTCCCATGGAGTCCTCCGCTCTGGCACCTATTTCAGCGCCTCAAACAATTCGCTCAACTCGTCTTCATAGCGCTGCCAGCCCTTCAGCGAGGACGCGTAGATCGGCTGGCGCACCTGATAAAGACTGAGGGTTTCGACGCGACGCGTGTTCTTGTGAAACTCGAGACATTGATCTTCCCAGTCCAGGCCACAGGCCGCGATCAGCCTGCGCGACACGTCTTCTGTATTGGCGATCAGATCCTCGTAGTCGACGATGTGAAACCAGTCCGGAATCCGCTTTTGCCAGAAATCCATCAGCCGCAGGAACTCCTTATAATAGGCGCCGAGATCCGACAGGTTGTAGCTGTAAAGGTGCGTCCCTTCGAGAAACATGTTGCGGTAGATCGACAGCAGGTTGTCGCGAGGATCGCGCCGCACCACGATCATGCGCGACTTTGGCAGGGCAAGTTTGAGCAGGCCCATGAACGTATAGGACTGGATCGACTTGTCGGTAACGCGTGGGGCGTCAGGATAGATCTGGCGCATGTGCGCTTCGTAGTCATGCCCCAAACCGGCGATTTCGGCTTGCGGCACCGCGCTGTAGGCCTTCGGCGAACCGTCGGCGTTCACGATCAGCCCCTGCGCGATGCGAGAGCCGTAGCCAACCTCGCCCGCACCGCTGACCTGGCTGTGGCTCGATATGATTTGTTCGACCAGCGTTGTACCGGACCTTGGCATCCCGGTTACGAAAATGGGTGCATAGTCCGTGGTGCCGGGCACTTTTTGGGACGGCAGGTCGATACCTTCAAAGAACGACATGACCGCGTCCACCTCTTTGCGGCGCATGTCGATGTCGTAGGGAAATTCCTGCCGCGTCAATGCATTGGCCGGGTGGAGATACTTGAATACCTGATCGTATTTCTTGATATCCTCCATCACCTTCGACAGGGCGAATGCGATGTTCCGTCGGTTCGACAATCCAGTTTCGGGATCGTTGAAGAGGTCAATCATCTGCTGGATCAGCGGGTCGTCTTCGGCCAGTTTGTAAGACGCGACCATCACCCGATAGGTTTCACCGTTGCGAGGGTCCAGTTCGATTGCACGGCGGAAATAGCGTTCTGCCTCGTCGAAATCACCGTTGGTCTGCAAGAATAACGCCATGCGGCCATTGGCGACCGACGAATCCGGCGCCAACGAAAGCGCTTTATGAAAGCTGGCCGAGGCAGCGGTATTCTTGCCCAGCGCGGCCTGCGCCTGAGCGAGCAACGTGAAGGACTCGGCGTTTCGGTCGTCGAGTTTCGTTGAGGCAAGCAAAGCCGTCTCGGCGTCCGAGTAGTCCTTTGCGCGAGTAAGGGCGTTGCCCAACATCCGCAGCGTTTCCGCAGAATTCGGGCGCAAGGCGTCGGCTTTCCTGAACCGCCGGATCGCTTCCGTCAGTTCTGCGCGACGCAGGTGGGCGATGCCGAGATTTTGCTGTGCGAGTGCGAGTCCCGGCAACAGCCGGATCGCGGTTTTCGCTTCTTGCAGCGCTTCGTCGGTCCGCCCGAGATCCAGCAGTAGCCGGGCGAAATTGTTGTGCGCCTCGGGATAGCTGGGGTCGATTGCGATAGCTTTTCGGAAGCTGGCGACGGCTGTATCTGTCTTGCCTTGTCGCGCTTGCGATGTCGCAAGGATGTCCGCGATCAGTGCGACCCTGGGATATTTGCCAAGCAGTTTTTCGGCTTCCGCCTCGGTGGTTCGGGCGTCACCGGCAGCCAGCAACTGCAAAAGTGCATTGAGTTGCGTCTTTGGAACTTTGCCGATGCCGGGGCGCGATTTGCCCTTTTTCAGGGTCAGCCGGTCCTGCAACCGGACCAGCAACTGCGCCGGCACACCTGAGGATCTGGCCAATGACAGGCAGGCGTCGATATCCGTCTGGTCGGACATTTCCGCAACCGCGTCCGCATAGAGGCCCCAGATAGTCGGTTCTTTCGGCTTCAGGGTCGCGGCGGTATTCAGGTGGCCCACGGCCTTGGTGGTTTGACCTGCGTCCAGAAACATCCGGCCAAGCTGATAGTGAACTTCCGCGATACGGGGGTTTACGTTCAGGATAAGCCCGTACTG
>JBBKVT010000125.1:0-9403 GCA_037968535.1 Paracoccaceae bacterium | reverse complement strand
CCTGTGGTCGGCATTTGAAAGGTGAACGGCGCAAAGCAATCTTTCACTAGTCGATCTGCTGCTGCTTTGCTGCCATTTAAGCACCGCGATACGAATGCAGGGCTCATATTGCGATTTTGATGAAAAATCCGAACAGCCCGGCGTCCACGGGCCATTATTCAAATTGCTGTTTCCAGCAATCAGGGCCACGCGGACAGCCGCAGGAATAGCCAACGTTATGCGATGACAGGCAGGCGCATAGTGCTATAGTCCAACGCAATCGTGCGGCCTATCATGGGATCATGCAGGCGCGCCCGGAACCGGTCTGCGGGCCGGACCCTGCCGATGGTTGCCAAGGTGCCGCACATCATCGCCGCATTGTCGGGCATGACTGCAGCGGCCATCAGGTTAGTCAGCGGCTTGATCGCGGCCAGCGTGCCGGATTGGTAGGTGACCCAATGGCCATCCTCGAACACCTCGGACACCAGCGTCAGGTCATCCAGCCGATCCGCGACATCGCCCCACGGCCACAGATCGGTCGCGACGGGTTTCGGGCAGGCTTGCTTTGAGGCGGCGACTGACACTGCCTCCAGCCCACGGTCGGTATGATCGGACCCCAGACCGAGCCAGATTTGACCCTTGGAGGTAAGGATGAGTGGCTCTGCCTCGCCGGACGTTTCATTTCCCAGCACTGCGATCCGGTCGGACTGGCACAGCAGATTCGCCCCGACGCGATAGAACAGCGGTGTTGTCGAGGGGGCAGGAACACCAATCGCCGCAAGTTCTTCAATATGGTGTTGCACGGCGGCGGTATCGCGGCCAGTCCACCCGGCGACGATCAATGTGTCGATGCGAACGCTTTGCGGGCCGGAGGGTGTCTCAAACTGCATGGCAGATCCTTTCAGGGCTGGCTTGCCACCTTCAAACCGCTAACCTAATCAACATGCAAGCTTTGGACACCCGATCATGACGCTGGATCAAATCACCGCCTTCCTTTGGGTCGCCCGTCTTGGCGGCTTCCGTCGGGCCGCCGATCAACTGAATCTGACGCAGCCCGCCATCTCGACCCGCATCGCCAAGCTGGAAGAGGAGCTTGCGACGCCGCTTTTCGACCGAGAGGGAAGTGGCCTGACCCTGACGCGGCAGGGCACTTTGCTGCTGTCCTATGCCAAGCAGATGCTGTTTGTGCAGGACGAAATCCGCAAGCATGTGGCCGACACGACGGAACTGACCGGGCTGTTCCGGATCGGCGCATCGGAAACCATCGCGCAAAGCTGGTTGCCCGATTTTCTGAAGGCGTTCAGCGCCGTCTACCCGCTGATCAACATTGACCTGACGGTCGACATCTCGACCGATCTGCGGGAGTCGCTTCTGACACGCCAGCTTGATCTGGCGTTCCTGATGGGGCCGGTATCGGAATTTTCCGTCGAAAACGTAGCGCTGCCGCCGTTCGATCTGCACTGGTATTGTGCGGCGGGCAGCGCGCCTGTGGATCTGGTGACGACGCCGGTGATCTCGTTCTCGGCCAAGACGCGCCCTTACCGCGAACTGATGACGGTGCTGACTCGCCATGTCAGCCCCAGCGTGCGCGTCTTTACGTCGACCTCGTTGTCGGCCAGCCTGCAGATCATCGCTGCGGGGTCAGCGGTCGGGCCGTTTCCCCGCGCGCTGGCTGGCAAACTGATCGCTGAAGGGCGGATCAAGGAATTCGACCCCGGTTTATCCGTCAGTCCACTGGCCTTTACTGCGTCCTATCTGGGAGAGCCGCGCAATTTTCTGGCCGAGGAGGGGGCGGTCATCGCTTTGCAAGTCGCGAATGACTGGCAGGCAATCAATTAAAAATATCTATTGAAACTGATTAAAATTGATAATTTGCTTTGCGCAGCAGCCCATGAGAGATTTCCTTAGCGTCAGTGGGAGTATCATGGCCTTGGATCAGATTACCTATGAAACGCTGCGGTACCTGCCGGTCTCGGATGTCCGTCAGACGATCCGAGACGGGGCTTGGACACGGCATACCGCCGGTCTGGCGCGGGGCAAGTTGCAGTGCAATCTGGCAATCCTGCCTGCAGCATGCGCGTTGGACTTTCTGACATTCTGCCAGCGAAACCCCAAACCCTGTCCTGTCGTGGGCATCGGCGACAGGGGCAATCCAATGATGCCTACTCTGGGGCACGATATCGACATCCGCACCGACGTGCCGCAATACCGCATCTTTCGTGACGGCGCATTGAGCGGCGAACAATCCGACATCAGCGATCTGTGGCGCGACGATCTTGTCAGCGTCGCGCTCGGCTGTTCCTTCACTTTCGAAAACGCCATTGTGGCGGCGGGCATTCCTGTGCGGCATATCGAACGCGACACGACCGTGCCGATGTATAATTCCAACATCCGGTTGACGCCGGCAGGGCCGTTTTCAGGAACCATGGTCATCACCATGCGCCCGATTCCGCGCAATCGTGTTGATGACGCTATCCGGATCAGCGCCCAGTTTCCGCAGGCGCACGGTGCACCGGTTGCGGTAGGCGACCCGGCCGACGTGGGCATCGCCGATCTGCAGCACCCCGATTGGGGTGAACCCGTGCCCGTCGCAAACGACGAGGTGCCGGTCTATTGGGCCTGCGGCGTGACCCCCCAGAACGTCTTGCGCGCGGCAAACCTGCCGCTGTGCATCACCCACAAGCCCGGCTGCATGCTGATCGCAGACGTGGGCGAACGCGACGACACGAACATACTGTCGGGACTGAAACCCGTCGAACCCACCAACAAGGAGAACCAAACATGAAAAAGACACTGACGTTGCTTGCGATGACCACAACCCTTGCGTCACCCGCGCTGGCCGAAACACTTGCCGTTGTCGGCAGCTGGTCCAGCCTGCCGCTGAACAAGGTATACGAAGTGCCATTCTGGACCGAAACCTTGCCAGCCGCATCCAATGGCGAGATCACGGTCGAAATGACAACGCACGACCAGATGAACCTTGGCGTCGGCGATATCTATGCGCTTCTCGGACAGGGCGTCTATGATGTCGGCATGACCGTAGCGGATTACGCTGTCGCCGACGCGCCCGAGCTTGAGGGCCTGGATGTGCCGATGTTGAGCAGTACCGCTGACGAAGCCCGCGCCATGGTCGACGCGGCCCGTCCGATGATTGATGACATCTTTGCGACGCGCTTCAACAGCAAGGCATTGGCGATCGCGCCCTATCCGCCGCAGGTCGTGTTCTGCAACGCCGAAATCAGCAACCTGGATGATCTGGCGGGCAAGAAGGTCCGTGCCTCCGGACGCATGACGGCGAAGTTTCTTGAAGCCCTGGGGGCAGAAGGCATCAACGTATCCTTCGCCGAAGTTCCCGGCGCCCTGCAGAAGGGTGTCGTCGATTGCGCTGTGACCGGTGCAGGCTCCGGTTATTCGGCTGGTTGGTGGGAAGTCTCCACGCACCTGATGCCGATCGCGCTGGGGGGCTGGGACCCGGTTGTCACGGCCATGAACATGGACAAGTGGAACAGCCTCACTCCCGAGATGCAGAGCCTCATCGAGACCGAGATCAAGGCAAACTTCGAAGATCCCGCATGGGCCTCCGCCCAGAACGCTCTGACCAATGACATCGCCTGTCTGACCGGCGAAGGCGAATGTACTGGCGGTGACGTGCGCAACATGACGCTCGTGGCTGTGACGCCGGAGGATGAAGCGAAGGCACGGGAGATTCTGACCAACGAAGTGTTGCCTGAATGGGCAGAACGCGCTGGTGGCGAATGGAAGACACGCTGGAACGACAGTGTCGGTGCCACCGTGGGCGTCACCATTCCTTGACCTGATGCGCCATGATCCGGTCGGGCGGCTGCAACTGCTGCCCGACTGCCACGTCACCCTTCCACGTCAAAGGAGTAGCGGCCATGGCCGACAGCGTCTTGCATCTCATGCGCACCCTCAACCGGGGTGTCGCATATCTGATCGGTATCATGTTGCTGGCTTGCGCAGCGTTCGTTCTTGCCGACATCGTGTTGCGCCAGTTCGGTGTCTCGTTCGGCGGCACCGACGAGATCAGCGGCTATGTCATGGCGATCGCGACGGCTTGGGGCATGGGCTTTGCCTTGCTCGAATTAAGTCATGTGCGCATCGACCTCCTGCGCCAGAGGGCGAACCCGCTTGGACGGTCGTTGTTCGACATCTTTGCCATGATCGTGATGACCGCCGTCGTGCTGATCATCGCCTACCAATGCTGGCCGGTGCTTGAACGGTCGATCACCAATTCATCCACTGCGAATACTCCGCTCGAAACGCCGCTGGTCTGGGTGCAGGGTCCGTGGTTCGCGGGCTGGGTCTGGTTCGCCATCGTGTCCACGCTGACGACATTGTCGGCGCTGACGTTGATCCTGCAAGGCCGTTTCGCGGAGTCGGAACAGGCCATCGGGGCCTTTGGCGAGGCGGAAATGCTATGATCACATATACCGCCGTTGGCCTTCTGGGGCTGCTGGCCCTGTCCATCCCCGTCGGGATCGTCCTGTTCCTGCTGGGCATCGGGATCGACCAGTTCTTCAGCTCTTTTCCGTTGCTGCGCGGCCTTGGCAGCCTCGTCTGGTCGTCGTCGAACTCGGCCACGCTGATCGCCATCCCCTTCTTTGTGCTGCTGGGCGAAATTCTTGTGCGCAGCGGTGTGGCCGCCCGCACCTATGCCGCCCTGGACAAGTGGGTGTCGTGGCTGCCGGGTGGTCTGATCCACGCCAACGTTGCAACGGCGACGATGTTTTCGGCAATCTCCGGTTCTTCCGTGGCGACTGCGGCGACCGTGGCCACCGTGGCGATGCCGCAGGCCGAAAAGTTGGGTTACGACCCCAAGCTGTTTTCCGGGGCCATCGCGGCAGGCGGCACGCTGGGCATCATGATCCCGCCCTCGATTAACTTGATCGTTTATGGCTTTCTGACGCAGACCTCGATCCCGCAGCTGTTCCTGGCCGGCCTGATCCCCGGCCTTGGCCTTGCGCTGGCCTTCGTTGTGATAACCGCGATCATCTGCGCCCTGCGCCCGTCCTTGGGCGGGGAACGACGCACGTTCCCGCTGTCGGCCATGATGCGCGCGCTCGTCCAGCTGGTGCCGATCCTGCTGCTGTTCGCCGCAATCGTCGGGTCGATCTACAAAGGTTGGGCCACGCCCACCGAAGCCGCCGCTGTCGGCGTGGCCGGTGCCTTCATCATCGCCTTTTTCTTCGGCCGCGTGGACCTGGCGATGGTGGGGCAGGCGACGCTTGGCACGGTCAAGATCACGTCGATGATCATGCTGATCGTGATTGGCGCGTCGTTCCTGAACTTCACCCTCGCCTCGGCCGGATTGGGCCGTGAATTGCAGGACTTCCTGAACGGATTGGGTCTGTCGGCCGTTTCGACGATGCTTGTGATCGTTCTGATCTACATCGTACTGGGCTTCTTCATCGAAACCCTGTCGCTGATGGTGGTGACGATCCCGATCATGGTGCCCTTGGTCATCCAGCTTGGGTATGACCCGATCTGGTTCGGCATCCTGATGATCGTGCTGGTGGAAATGGCGCTGATCACCCCGCCCGTGGGGCTGAATCTGTATGTGGTCCAGGCCGCGCGCACCTCGGGCAACCTGTCTGAAGTCATGCTGGGGGTCATTCCCTATGCCTTCGTTCTGCTGCTCATGGCTGGGGCCTTGCTGGTCTTTCCACAGATCGCATTGTTCCTGCCTGCCCTTTTGAATTGATAGAGGAGACGTTCCATGTGGCAATTCTGGGTCGACCGTGGGGGCACCTTCACAGACATCGTTGCACGCACCCCGGAGGGCGAAGTCAGGACGCACAAGCTTCTGTCCGAAAACCCCGAGGCCTATGAGGACGCGGCCGTCCACGGCATCCGCAGCCTGCTGGGCCCGGGGCCTGACGACCCGATCCCCGCGGGGCTGATCGGTGCGGTCAAGATGGGCACGACCGTAGCCACGAACGCGCTGCTGGAGCGCAAGGGTGAAGCGGTCGTGCTGGTCACTAACAGCGGCTTGGGTGACATCCTGCGGATCGGCTACCAGAACCGGCCGCGCTTGTTCGATCTGCACATCGTCCTGCCGGAACTCCTTTATTCCGACGTCATCGAGGTGTCGGAACGTCTGGCCGCAAACGGCGAAGTGATCCGCCCACTGGACGAAACCGCTGTCCGCGCGGCGCTGCAATCCGCTCATGACTCCGGCACCCGTGCCGTCGCCGTGGCACTCATGCACAGCTACCGCTTTCCGGAGCACGAACAGCGGATCGGTGAAATTGCGCAAGAGATCGGTTTCACCCAGGTGTCGTTGTCCCATGCGGCCAGCCCGCTGATCAAGCTGGTGGGCCGGGGCGACACGGCGGTCGTCGATGCCTACCTGTCCCCCATCCTGCGGCGTTACGTCAATCAGGTGCGCGATGCGCTGAAAACGGTGGACGGAAAATCGGCACCTTTGATGTTCATGCAGTCCAACGGCGGGTTGACCGATGCGAGCCTGTTTCAGGGCAAGGACGCGATCCTTTCCGGCCCCGCCGGTGGCGTCGTCGGCATGGTGCAGACTGCCGCAGCTCATCAGATCGACAAGCTGATCGGGTTCGACATGGGCGGCACCTCGACCGATGTGTGCCACTACGCCGGGTCCTACGAACGCAGCTTTGAAACCGAAGTCGCGGGCGTGCGGATGCGCGCGCCGATGATGTCGATCCATACGGTGGCGGCCGGTGGCGGTTCGATCCTGTGGTTTTCCCAAGGCCGCCTGCAGGTTGGCCCCGACAGTGCGGGCGCCAACCCCGGCCCCGCAAGCTATCGGCGGGGCGGTCCGCTGACCGTGACCGATTGCAACGTCCTGCTTGGCAAGGTTCAGCCGGACCGGTTTCCCCACGTCTTTGGCCCCGACAGCGACCAACCCCTTGATGTCGAAGCCGCCCGCACGAAATTCGCCGACATGGCCCAGCAGATCGCCGAGGAGACGGGCGAGCCGCGCCGCCCGGTCGAGGACCTGGCAACAGGTTTCCTGCGCATCGCGGTCGAAAATATGGCCAACGCGATCAAGAAGATCAGCGTGCAGCGCGGCTATGACGTGACCAAATACACCATGAACTGCTTTGGCGGCGCGGGCGGGCAACACGCCTGCCTTGTTGCCGACGTGCTGGGGATGGAGAAGATCTTTATCCACCCCTTCGCAGGTGTGCTGTCCGCCTTTGGTATGGGTCTGGCCGACGTGCGCGCGATCCGTGAACACCAGTTCAGCGGTCCGCTGTCGGACCGCGATGAGGCAGAAGCAGCACTGGACAAGCTGGTCGAGGAGGCCGTCACCGAGGTTGCCGGTCAAGGCATCGCCGCCGACAACATCACCGTCGAACGCCACGCCCATCTGCGCACGGAAGGCGCGCATCAAACGCTGGCCGTGCCGTTCGGAACTGCCGACCAGATGGCCCGCGACTTCGACACGACCCACCGGGCGCAATTCGGTTTCGTGCCCGACTACAAGGGTCTGATCATCGATCTGCTGACGGCAGAGGCGATCGGCACAACCGGCGAGCCGGTCAGCATGACCGCCCCTGACCTTCTAGATGCCACGCCCGCGGACACGGCCCAAATGTATAGCGAAGGTGCCTGGGGCGATGTGCCCGTGCACGACCGCACCAAGCTGCGCCTTGGCGATAAAGTGGACGGCCCTGCCATCCTGACCGAACCCACAGGCACCAACATCGTCGAGCCAGGCTGGCGTGCCGAATGCGTTGCGGGCGGCGATCTGATGCTGACTCGTGTCGCAAAGGTGGGCCGCGCCGAAGCAGTCGGCACCAAGGTCGATCCCGTCTTGCTGGAGGTGTTCAACAACAAGTTCATGTCGATCGCCGACCAGATGGGGGCCACTCTGGCCAACACCGCCTATTCGGTCAACATCAAGGAACGTTACGATTTTTCCTGCGCGATCTTTGATGTGAACGGGGATCTGGTGGCCAACGCACCACATGTGCCGGTGCACCTTGGGTCGATGTCCGAATCCGTGCGCGTCGTGTTGGCGCAGAACAGGGGCACCATTGCGCCCGGTGACGTGTTTATGATGAACAACCCCTACAATGGTGGCACCCACTTGCCGGATGTGACGGTGATCACGCCCGTCTTTGACGAGGCCGGGCAGGACATCCTTTATACCGTCGCATCCCGCGGCCACCATGCGGATATCGGGGGAAAGACCCCCGGGTCGGCCCCGCCCGACAGCCGCCACATCGACGAAGAAGGCGTGCTGATCGACAATTTCCGGCTGGTCGACGCAGGCACGCTGCAAGATGCGCCGACGCGGGAACTGCTGGCCTCGGGCAAATACCCCTGTCGCAACATCGACCAGAACATGGCCGACCTATCCGCCCAGATCGCCGCAAATGCCACCGGCCAGACCGAGTTGCTGAAGATTACCCGGCAATTCGGGGCCGAGGTTGTCGCGGCCTACATGCGCCATGTTCAGGACAACGCCGAAGAATCGGTGCGCCGTGTGCTGGACGTTCTGAAGGATTGCAGCAACGTCTACACGCTGGATTCCGGCAAGCAGATCAAGGTTGCCATCACCGTCGACCATGGCGATCGCTCAGCGATCATCGATTTCTCTGGCACATCCGGGCAGGACGAATGCAACTATAACGCTCCACTGGCGATCTGCCGGGCCGTTGTCCTGTATGTCTTTCGCACGCTTGTGGGATCCGACATTCCAATGAACGAAGGCTGCCTGAAACCTCTGGACCTTCGGGTGCCGGAGGGGTCAATGATCAACCCGGCCTACCCCGCCGCTGTGATTTCCGGCAATACAGAGGTGTCGCAGGCCATCGCCGACACCATGTACGGAGCGCTTGGCGTGATTGCGGGAAGTCAGGGAACGATGAACAACTTCGTTTATGGCAACGACGTATATCAGAATTACGAAACCATCTGTGGCGGTACAGGTGCGGGCGAAGGGTTTGACGGCACCAGTGCCGTTCACAGTCACATGACCAACACGCGCATGACCGATCCCGAGGTGTTGGAGACCCGGTTCCCCGTGCGCCTGGACGAATTTTCGATCCGCCACGGATCGGGTGGGGCGGGGAAGTGGGCCGGCGGAGCCGGTATCGTTCGACGCCTGCGGTTTCTGGAACCCGCATCGGTCACGGTTCTTTCGTCACACCGAAAAAGCGGCGCTGCGGGCGCAGCAGGTGGCGCCGACGGTCAGCCCGGCGTGAACAGCGTGGAACGCGCCACTGGCCAGATCGAGGCATTGCAAGGCAACGACCAAACCCAGATGGCTGCGGATGATGTGTTCGTGATGGAAACACCCGGTGGTGGAGGTTTCGGAAAATGACTGGATGCCAGTGAGGTCAGGATATCTTTTTCCTATCACAATTGCGGTTGACGCCAATATCTTCCAAACACCGAAGATTGTGGTGGATCAGAGTAG
>JBBKVT010000124.1:0-5316 GCA_037968535.1 Paracoccaceae bacterium | reverse complement strand
GAACGCAGCATGGAAATCCAACGCCTGCTGGGCTCTGACATCGTGATGTGCTTTGATGAATGCACGCCGTTTCCGGCCGAAGAAAAGACGGCACTTGAATCGATGCGGCTTTCGATGCGTTGGGCGAAAAGATCGCGCGACGCCTTCGGCGAGCGCCCCGGTCACGCGCTTTTCGGCATCCAACAGGGCAGTATCTACCCTGAACAGCGGGCCGAGAGCGCCGAGAACCTGAGGCAGATTGGCTTTGACGGCTACGCCATTGGCGGGCTTGCGGTGGGCGAGGGGCAGGCGGCGATGTTCGGCGTACTCGACTACGCAACTGCAATGCTGCCCGAGGATCGGCCGCGCTACCTGATGGGTGTCGGCAAGCCCGACGATATCGTCGGCGCGGTCGGTCGCGGCGTCGACATGATGGATTGCGTGCTGCCTTCTCGGTCGGGCCGGACAGGGCAGGTGTTCACCCGACGCGGCGTGCTGAACATCAAGAACGCCCGCCATCAGGACGACCCCCGACCCTTGGACGCCGACTGCCGTTGCCCCGCCTGCCGCAACTATTCCCGCGCCTACCTGCACCACGTCTTCCGTGCGCAAGAGATCATCAGTTCGATGCTGCTGACCTGGCACAACCTGCAGTACTATCAGGACTTGATGCAGGGGCTGCGCGATGCAATCGCAGAAGGGCAATTCATGGCATTCGAGGCAGCGTTTCATGCGCAGAGGGCAGAGGGTGATGTCTCGCCGCTTTAGACCGCCGGTGATGCGGCCGAGCGGTGGACTCGGCACCCTTGACGGCCATCGAGATTACTCGTTCCCTTGAACCCGCTCCAGATCCGGCGCGTCGGATTTCAATAGACCCAGCACCTCGTCAACGTTCAAGGCCGTGCAGAATTCGCCGTGCATCGAAGCGACGGACAGCGCGTGCACAAGTTCCGGTTCATGGTCCGTGCCGTCTGGTCCGACCCGGTTGGTGGTCGCGCAGGCATCCTGCGCCAAGTACACGTCATAGCCCATGTTGCCTGCCATTCGCACCGTCGTCTCGACGCAGAAGTTGGTGAAGAATCCTGCGACGACCAGTCGACTTACCCCGGCTCGACGCAGCTCGATTTCCAGATCGGTCCCCAGAAAGCCGCTATTGACGTCTTTTTCAACGACGATGTCGCCCGCTGCCAGTTCCAGACCGTCGATTTGCGCGCCGGTCGGCAAAGCGAACTTGAGCGGTGAGGCAGCCTCGCGCGAATTGTGCCGGGTGAACGCCACTTGCCGTCCAGCCTTGCGAAACATGTCCAGCATGTCGCGCAGCCGGTCTTCGCAGGCGGGGTTGTTCCGGCGACCGGTTGGCCCGCCCCAGTGGGTCAACTCGTTAACGCCGGTTTGCACGTCGATCAGCAGCAAGGCGGTTTCGGGGCCGAATTTGCGGATCATTTGCAGGGTCCTTTCGTCATCGTTCCGGTGATGTTAACTGCGGGACCGGATTTGTCACCTCGGAAGCGATCAAGCGGGGCATTGCTGCTGTCGCAGCTGAGGAATCGGCGGGCGCTGCAAGACCTCCCACGACACGTCCGCGTGAACGCGCCAGATGCGTTGTCACCCTGCGTCATTCCCATTTTCTTCGTATATTCCGGAAATCCTGCCTTGCTCCTGCCCGGCGCGACAGGCAAACTGTGGCAAATCAAACTGGCGGTGGTTGAAACATTAGGCGGCACGCCCCAGATATTGGGCCAGAACCGGAGGAGACCGCAAGGTTGCCACAAAGTGGGGCCAAGGTCTTCTTGCCAAGTTAAGGAAACCATATGAACGAGCAACTCGCCCAATCCTATCCCGTCCTGCCGCTGCGCGACATCGTGGTATTCCCGCATATGATCGTGCCGCTCTTCGTGGGTCGGGAAAAATCGGTCAAGGCGCTGGAAGAGGTGATGCAGGACGACAAGCAGATCCTGCTGTCCAGCCAGATCGATCCCGGCATCGACGATCCGACCTCTGACGGAATCTACAAGGTCGGCGTGCTGGCAAATGTGCTGCAACTGCTCAAACTGCCCGATGGCACCGTCAAGGTGCTGGTCGAGGGCAAGGCGCGGGTGCGGATCACGGAATACCTGACGAATGACACCTACTTCGAGGCCCACGCCGAAACGCTGACCGAACTGCCCGGCGAACCGCAAGCGGTCGAGGCACTGGTGCGCTCGGTTGCCGAGGAATTTGAGCGCTACGCCAAGATCAAGAAGAACATACCCGAAGAAGCGCTGGCTGCCGTTTCGGAATCGCGCGAACCGGCGAAGCTCGCCGATCTTGTGGCGGGGCATCTTGGGGTCGAGGTTGCACAGAAGCAGGATCTTCTGGAAACCCTGTCGGTAGAAGAGCGGCTTGAAAAGATCTACGGCCAGATGCAGGGCGAGATGTCCGTGCTTCAGGTCGAGAAGAAGATCAAGACCCGTGTCAAAAGCCAGATGGAGCGGACCCAGCGCGAGTATTATCTGAATGAGCAGATGAAAGCCATTCAGAAGGAGCTTGGCGACGGCGAAGAGGGCCAGAACGAGATTCTGGAACTGGAAGAGCGGGTCGAAAAAACCCAGCTGTCCAAGGAAGCCCGCGAAAAGGCCGAAGGCGAGATCAAGAAGCTGAAGTCGATGTCGCCGATGTCGGCAGAGGCCACTGTCGTGCGCAACTATCTCGACTGGATGCTTGGCATCCCGTGGGGCTTAAAAAGCCGCGTCAAGAAGGACCTGACCCGCGCCCAGAAGGTGCTGGACGATGACCACTATGGGCTTGAGAAGGTCAAGGAGCGGATCGTCGAATATCTCGCTGTGCAGCAGCGGTCGAAGAAGCTGAAAGGCCCGATCCTGTGTCTCGTCGGACCTCCGGGTGTGGGCAAGACCTCGCTTGGCAAATCGGTCGCGCGTGCGACGGGCCGCGAATTCATTCGCATTTCGCTTGGCGGCGTGCGTGACGAATCCGAGATTCGTGGCCACCGGCGGACCTATATAGGCTCGATGCCCGGCAAGATCATCCAGGCGCTGAAGAAAGCCAAGACCACGAATCCACTTATCCTGCTCGATGAGATTGACAAGATGGGCCAGGATTTCCGGGGCGATCCTGCTTCTGCGATGCTGGAGGTTCTCGATCCGGAACAGAACTCGACGTTCATCGACCACTATCTTGAGGTCGAGTACGACCTGTCGAACGTGATGTTCCTGACCACGGCGAACACTTACAACATGCCAAGCCCGCTGCTGGACCGGATGGAAATCATTCCGCTGGCCGGCTACACCGAGGATGAAAAGTCCGAGATCGCCAAGCTGCATCTGATTGAAAAGCAGATCAAGAACCATGGTCTCAGGAAGGATGAGTTCGAGCTGACCGATGCCGCGTTGCAGGAAATCATCCGCACCTACACTCGCGAAGCGGGCGTGCGGAACCTGGAACGAGAGATCGCGAAATTGGCGCGCAAAGCCGTGACCCGGATCGTGCGCAAGGCCGAAACCAAGGTCGTGATCACGCCCGAGAATCTCGAAGAATATCTCGGCGTCAAGCGGTTCCGGTACGGCTTGGCAGAGCTGGAGGATCAGATCGGCGTCGTCACCGGCCTCGCCTGGACCTCTGTCGGTGGCGAGTTGCTGTCGATCGAAGCCCTGCGCCTTCCCGGCAAGGGCCGGATGAAAACCACCGGCAAGCTTGGCGATGTGATGAAGGAATCCATCGACGCGGCAAGCTCGTTCGTGCGCTCGATCAGCCCGAAAATCGGGATCAAGCCGCCAAGCTTCGAGACGATGGACATCCACGTCCACGTTCCCGAAGGTGCTACCCCGAAAGACGGACCCTCGGCCGGCGTTGGCATGGTCACCTCGATCGTGTCGGTGCTGACGCAGATCCCGGTCCGCAGGGACATTGCGATGACCGGCGAGGTTACCCTGCGTGGCAATGTGCTGGGCATCGGCGGCCTCAAGGAAAAGCTGATGGCGGCAATGCGCGGCGGCATCAAGACGGTGCTTATTCCTGAAGAGAACGCCAAGGACCTGCCGGAGATTCCGGACAATGTGAAGGCGGGGTTGACGATCATTCCCGTCAGCCATGTCTCCGAGGTTCTGAAACATGCGCTGGTGCGCGAACCTGTCCCGATCGAATGGGACGAAGCGGCCGAGGAATCCGCGCGTGCCAAGGCCGCCTTGACCCAACCCGAGGCGCCGAGCGCCACGGCGCACTGACGGTCATCCGAGATTTGCCAATTGCAGAGGGGCGCGTCGCAGGACGCGCCCTTTTGCGACTGTGGCGACCCGGCGGGCCTTGTAAGACTGGGCCTAACAGTCCTGTAGATAATGACAGCGTTTACCGCTATTCTGCCCACAGAGCGGAAACAATGAAAGGCAGGACAATCATGGCCACCAAGGCCTCCACGTCAAAAATGACCGCAGCAGGGATCACCGAAACTGACGCTGACGCTGACGCGTCCTCGTCCGATCAGGACCAGTCCGGCCCATCGAAAGACTTCGTTCGGCGCAAGGAATTCGTTGATCGTATCGTCGCTTCCTCGGGGATGAAGCCAAACGCGGTGAAGACCGCACTTGATGCGGTGCTCGGCGAAATCGGCGCGGCGCTGTCGAAGGGCGAAGCGCTTAATCTGCCGCCACTTGGAAAGCTCAGCGTGAACCGACGCAAAGACGTGAAAGGCGGCGAGATTTTGATCTGCAAGTTGCGCCGTTCGCCGCCTGCGCTGAAGATCGACCCTGCACTTGCGGATGCCGCCGAGTAGCATTACACCCGCGCCGTCGGGTGATTAGCTCAGTGGTAGAGCGCTTCGTTCACATCGAAGATGTCAGGGGTTCAAATCCCTTATCACCCACCAGAATTCAACAGACGCGTCGGCCTGTCCGGCGCGTTTTTCGTTCCTCGTGGTCAGGCGGTGCTGTTTGCCGCGCAAGATGAGTTGCGAGAGTTGCGCCATCCCAGATCGGGACTTGAATCGCTGACAGGGCCGGGTTAAAGCCCTGCCTCACGGGTGATTAGCTCAGTTGGTAGAGCGCTTCGTTTACACCGAAGATGTCGGGGGTTCGAGTCCCTCATCACCCACCATTCCCCTTCGGCTTGATCTTGCGCTTTTCCTGCCTTTGCTGCTTGACGGGGCAGGGGGTCCGTCATAGAAGGCCCTTCACGTTCGGGCCCTGTCCGGACGGGCAGTGAGCGGTTGTAGCTCAGTTGGTTAGAGTACCGGCCTGTCACGCCGGGGGTCGCGGGTTCGAGTCCCGTCAACCGCGCCACCACTGCCCCGTCCGAAAGACGCCCCACGCCATGCGCGGTTGTAGCTCAGCTGGTTAGAGTACCGGC
>JBBKVT010000123.1:0-5550 GCA_037968535.1 Paracoccaceae bacterium | reverse complement strand
GAGGGCGGATAAATGCTGACACTTGAAGCGCTGGACATCAGGCAGGATGCGTTCCGCCTGACCGCGGACTTCTCGGTCGAAACCGGGGCGCGGGTCGCGGTTGTCGGGCCATCGGGGGCGGGCAAATCGACCCTGTTAAGCGTGATTTCGGGCTTCTTCGCGCCAGTGTCCGGGCGAGTTCTGTGGAACGGGAACGACATCACCAATGCCGCGCCGGGGGATCGACCGCTGTCGATCGTATTTCAGGACAACAACCTGTTTCCGCATCTGACGGCGTTCCAGAATGTGGCGCTTGGCATTCGGCCGTCGTTGCGGCTGACCACGGTTGAAACCGGGCGCGTGCGGGATGCATTGGCGCGAGTCGGGTTGACGGGGATGGAAGATCGAAAGCCTGCCGCGCTGTCCGGCGGCCAGCAAAGCCGTGTGACACTGGCGCGCGTGTTGGTGCGCGGCAGGCCGCTGATCCTGCTGGATGAGCCGTTTGCGGCGCTTGGTCCTGCCTTGCGGGTTGAGATGCTGGATCTGGTGGCCGATCTGGCAGGTGCAGAGGGCGCGACCTTGCTTATGGTCACGCATCACCCCGCTGATGCACTCCGGATCGCGGATCAAACGATACTGGTTGCAGAAGGTGTCGCCGCGGCGCCGGCACCAACTCGTGCGCTGTTTGATGACCCGCCGCAGGTGTTGCGTGACTATCTTGGTTAGCTTCGTGAAAAGAAAAACGCGCCCCGCAAGGCGCGTTTTGAATTCTTGAGGTCTGATCAGACCTCTTTGCGGTGCTTGATCGGCGCCCAGATGCGCTTGTTTGTCAGGTAAAGGAGCACGGCCAGGATACCGAGGAAGAACACGCCCATGAAACCCAGTTGCTTGCGGGCCATCATCTTGGGTTCCGCTGCCCACATCAGGAATGCTGAAACGTCTTCGGCGAGATGATGCGCGTCGTTGGCGTGGCCGTCAGCGTATTCCACAAGCCCGTCCGACAATGGCGGGTTCATCGCTATGTATCCGCCGGGAAAAATTTTGTTCTCATACAAGATTGTGCCGGCTTGTTCCTTTTCCTCGCCGGTGTAGCCCGTCAGCAGTGCGGTTATGTATTCCGGGCCGCCCATGCCCTTGAAGAACTGATTGATACCGAGGCCATAGGGGCCATGAAATCCTGCGCGAGCCTTGGCCATCAGGCTAAGATCTGGCGCGTTCGGTAGCGACGATTCCGGAAAATGATCTGTCGGCAGTGCGGGGCGCGTATCGTCCAGTTCGGGGTCGAAGACGTCGTAGCGCGCGGCATAGGCTCGCACTTGTTCGGGGCTGTAGCCCAGCTTCTCGAGATCACGAAGCGGGACGTATTTGAGGCCATGACATGCCGAACAGACTTCGGTGTAGATCTGCAAGCCGCGTTGCAGCTGCGCCTGATCGTATTTGCCGAATGGCCCGTCGAACGAGAACGCGACGTTCTCGATATGGCCCTCGGTTTCGGCGGCCAGCGCACCGCCGGAGGCGATAGCCAGCGCCGAGAACGCAGAAAAGACAAGGTTCCTGATCATGAGTCTAGACCCTTTCTTACTCGGCCGGTGACGCGTCATGCGCGTAATGGTCATTGAAGTCTTCCTCGATCGTGGCCGGTTGCGGCAGAGGTTTCTCGATCACGCCAAGGATCGGCAGGATGATCAGGAAATACGCAAACCAGTAAGCCGCACCGATCAGCGAGATGATCGAATAGGGCGGTTCGGCCGGCATCGCGCCACACCACATCAATACGATGAAGTCGATGACCAGCAGGTAGAACCACCAGCGGAACATCGGGCGGTAGCGACCCGAGCGCACACTGGAAGTATCGAGCCACGGCACCAAAGCCATCACGAAGATCGCGCCGAACATCGCCAAGACACCGAAGAACTTGGCGTCGACAATGCCGCCCGTCACGAAGCTGGCGATCTGGACGACCCAGACGTCAGACGTGAAGGCCCGCAGGATCGCGTAGAACGGCAGATAGTACCATTCGGGCACGATGTGGGCCGGCGTGGAAAGCGGATTCGCCTCGATATAGTTGTCGGGGTGGCCGAAATAGTTTGGCATGAAGCCGACGACGGCGAAGAAAACCACAAGGATCAGCACCAGCGCGAAGAGGTCCTTGATCACGAAATAGGGCCAGAACGGCAGCGTATCTTTCTCGGCCTCGGCTTTCGATCCACGGCGCACCTCGACCCCGGTGGGGTTGTTGTTGCCGGTGGTGTGGAAGGCCCAGATATGCACGATCACAAGGCCCGCGATGATGAAGGGCAGCAGGTAATGCAGGCTGAAGAAGCGGGTCAGCGTCGGGTTACCCACGGCAGGCCCGCCAAGAAGCCAGGTTTGCAGCGACTCGCCGATGAACGGGATCGCCCCGAAAAGGCCGGTGATCACCGTGGCGCCCCAGAACGACATCTGACCCCAAGGCAGAACGTAACCCAGGAAACCGGTTGCCATCATGGCCAGGTAGATCAGCATCCCGATGATCCAGGTCACTTCGCGCGGTGCCTTGTAGGATCCGTAGAAAAGACCGCGGAACATGTGGATGTAGACGGCCAGGAAGAACAGCGAAGCGCCGTTCATATGCGTATAGCGCAGCAAAGCGCCACCGTTTACGTTACGCATGATGTGCTCGATCGACGCTAACGCCATGTCGACATGCGGGGTGTAATGCATCGCCAGGACGATGCCCGTAACGATCTGCAAGACCAGGCAGAAAGCCAGGACGATGCCCCAGATCCACCACCAGTTCAGGTTCTTCGGCGTCGGGATGAACAGCGTGTCATACAACAGGCTAACAACCGGAAGCCGCGTGTGCAGCCATTTTTCAAACCCGGTCTTTGGTTCATAATGGTCGTGTGGAATACCAGCCATCAGGATCTCCGTTAGCCAAGTTTGATTGTTGTGTCGTCGATGAATTCGGTTAGCGGAATATCGAGATTGCGAGGTGCGGGGCCTTTGCGAATGCGCCCCGCGGTATCGTAATGCGACCCGTGGCACGGGCAGAACCAGCCGCCGAAATCACCGGACTCGCCGCCGATCGGGACGCAGCCCAGATGGGTGCATACGCCGATCATCACCAACCATTCGCCGGACTCGTCGAGTCTGCGGTTTTGGTCGGTCGCCGGGGCCTCGCCAGCGATGTTCGCGTTCTCTGCGATCCGATCGATCAGGTCTTCCAACGGCACGGCCATCGCGGCCTCGATTTCCGCTGGGGTGCGGCGGCGGATAAACACCGGCTTTCCGAGCCATTTTACGGTCAATTGGGTGCCTGGCTCGACGCCTGATATGTCAACGTGGATCGACGACAGTGCCTGCACATCGGCGGAAGGGTTCATCTGGTTGATCAGCGGCCAGACGGCGGCCCCGGTAGCGACAACGCCCGCACCCGCCGTAGCGTAGTACAGAAAGTCGCGGCGGGTGCCTTCGTGTTCTTCAACGTGCGACACGAGCAATTCTCCATTTCCCGGCCGGTTGACCCAGCCCAATCGTTCTATGGCCGGGTTTCCCGAGGCCTTCGCATGGCGCTTTTAGCGAGGCATCCCGCCCGCGTCCAGCGGACAATCGGGCGCAGAGGTATCAGACCGTCGCACTGTGTCCGCAGGTCAACGCCGCTAACGCAATATTTACAATTTTGAATTGAACTCTGATAATATCCCTATATGTCGTATGCATCGGGAATGTTGATTGAAAAGGGCCTGTGGACGATGCGCGCATTGCTTCTGACAACGATCACATTCCTTGCGGTTGCAGCGACTGCGCAAGCGGAAAACCAGCTTAGCTTCTACGGCGGCATTCAGGAATCCCCGCACAGCGGTGTTTCGGGCCGCGATCCCGGTGGTGTGGGCAAATTCGATTTCACGGCAGCTTGGGAGGGCCGCTCGTTCGACATGCCGCCTTATTGGGGACTTCGCTGGACCCGATGGGAGAATGAGACTTTCGGCTGGGGTCTGGATGTCAACCACACCAAGGTCTACGCCGATGACGAAACGCTGAAGGAAAGCGGGTTTTCGCATTTCGAGTTTACGGACGGTCTGAACATCGTGACCGTTAACGCTTGGCGCCGGTGGCCTGACCTTAGCGATAGGATTACGCCTTATGTTGGTGGCGGCGTCGGCTTGGCGATACCGCATGTCGAAGTGACCTCGCCGGGAGGTAAGGTGTTCGAGTATCAGGTAACCGGCCCCGCCATTCAGTGGGTTGCGGGTGCCAGCTATGCAATTAACGACAGCTGGTCGGTCTTTGGCGAATACAAGGGTACCTATTCGATGAACGACGCCGATCTGGGCAGCGGCGGCACCCTTGAGACCGACATTGTAACAAACGCCCTGAACGTCGGCGTCAGCTTCGGCTTCTAGCCTCGATCAATATTATAAAGTTGCTGCCGGACCGCCGTTTGGCGTGCCAGGTTACAGACCTCAGGTAGCGGGGGGCAGCGTATTGGCGAAGCTCTCTCTTTTGGAAAACTCGACAAACCAGGCCGCGAGGGCTGGATTTCCGGCACGCCAATCGCGTGACGGGTGTCGGAAGTCAATGTAACCCAACGCGCATGCCACCGCGATCTGACCCATGTCCAACGGGCCCTTTAGATGGCTCATCCACCGGTTCTCTATCGCCTCGATCGCGCGAGTGATCTTCGACCATTGGCCTTCCACCCATTCTGGCAGGCGCTTGTCCTCTGGTCGCACCCGCACCTCGTAGACCATGAGTATCGCCGCATCCAGAATGCCGTCTGCCGTCGCCTCAAGCGTCAGGGTTTCCCACAGCCGATTGCCCTCGGGATAGAGCCGGCCACCGGCGCGGGCGTCCAGGTAGCGGCAAATCACACGGCTGTCATAGATCGCCGGACCGTCACTGCGTTCCAGCGCAGGCAGCTTGCCCAATGGATTCTGGGCAACTGGCATGGTCTGCGGATCAATTGGCGTTCCATAGGCCGACACAATCTCGACATCGTTGGATTGTCCGGTTTCCAGTAGAAGTATCCTGAGCTTTCGGGCATAGGGCGAGGTTTCGGCGGAATAGAGTCTCATTTCATACCTTTCAGATGTCGAAATTAGGGATGCCATGCGGATTTCGGCAGCTGTGAGCGGAAGGATGTTTCGTGGCAACAGATCCTCTGTGCACCATTTCCGGATCAATCTAGGAACCGGTCAGCCACATGTCCATTCAAGACTGCGGCAGATCGGCCGAGAGCGCCGCGATCACCTGCGCCAATGGGCGGATTCGATGCGATGTTCAGGCTGCAGCGGCCTAATGCCCAAGAAGCGTTTCGCCGAAATCGATCTGCGGTTTCAGCACGATCTTCTCGCCAGGTTTGGCATCCAGATCAGACACGCGTTTGGCGATCATATGCGCCGCAGCGCGGCCGATCTCGGCGCGGCACGCGTCCATCGTGGCAAGCTGTCGAGGCAATCCTTCAAGCAGTTCGACGCCATTGAAGCCGGCCAGCCCTATCTGGCCAGGCACGTCGATGCCCTTGTCGAGACAGTAAAGCAGGCCGCCTGCGCCGATCATGTCGTTGGAATAATAGAGAAAATCAAGATC
>JBBKVT010000122.1:0-2566 GCA_037968535.1 Paracoccaceae bacterium | reverse complement strand
CACCTGCCACGCGCCTTGGTCGCGCGCGATACACGCGG
This sequence comes from Paracoccaceae bacterium, assembly GCA_037968535.1. Lineage (GTDB taxonomy): Bacteria > Pseudomonadota > Alphaproteobacteria > Rhodobacterales > Rhodobacteraceae > JAHEAO01. The sequence continues at coordinate 2,528 of JBBKVT010000122.1, read as the reverse complement.
TCTCATCAAGCTGATCGCGGATAAAGCCAGTAAGAAGCTCTTGGGTGCCCATATCATTGCCCCGGAAGGGGCGGACAGCATCCAGACGGTGGCGATGGCGATTAAGATGGGTATGACCTACGACGAGTTGGGCGCGATGATCTTTCCCTATCTGACGACGGTGGAGGGCCTGAAACTGGCCGCGCAGACATTCGAGAAGGATGTGGCAAAGCTGTCGTGTTGCGCGGGGTGATAAGATGACCGAAGCGCCAAAAAACGATCCGCTGAACACTTATCACAACGCCATCCTCGCCTGGTTGCTGCCAATAGGATTGATGGTTCTGGCGATCTGGCTGCCAACGCTCCCGAAGACAATTGTGTGGGTTGTTGCACTTGCTTGGATGGGCAGCGCCTGCATCTGGAATTTCCGGCGCTGCGGTCGCGTGCATTGTCGCTACACCGGACCATTTCTGCTGGCAATGATCTTGCCAGTGCTGGGACACGGCACTGGGTTGCTGCCGCTCGGGCCGGACGGTTGGCGCTGGCTCGGGTTTAGTATCGGGGTCGGAAGTGGCTCGATCTGGTGTCTGAGCGAGAAAGTGATGGGACGCTATCATTGACGCCGAACCGGCGCAGACATTGAACAACGAATTTTCTATGGAGAACTCATGAACGATCTACATGATCTGATCGTAATCGGTGTCGGCATGGCCGGCAATGTCGCCGCGCATAAATGCGCTTCCGCCGGTTGGGATGTCGCGGTGGTGGATGAGCTGCCCTACGGCGGCACCTGCGCCCTGCGAGGCTGCGATCCCAAGAAGATGCTGCGGCGCGGAGCCGAGATTGTGGACGCGGCGGAATTGATGCGGGGAAAGGGTGTTGATCGGGAAGGTATGGCGATCAACTGGTCGGACCTCATGGCGCACAAGCGAAGCTTCACTGACGAAATGCCAGGCAAGATCAAAGAAGGGTTGCAACGTGATGACGTCGAGACGCTGCATGGTCGCGCTCGGTTCCTGAACGAGAACACGATCGAGCTGGAGGATGGAAAGAAGGTCCAGGCCCGCAAGTTTCTGATCGCATCCGGTGCCCGTCCGCGTGACTTGCACTTTGACGGCGCGGAACATGCGATCGACAGCACGGCATTTCTCGAGCTCGAATACCTGCCCAAGCGGATCGTCTTTCTCGGCGGTGGTTTCGTTTCAATGGAGTTCGCCCATATTGTTGCGCGCGCAGGCAGCTCGGCAATCGTTCTGGAACGGGGGACACGACCGCTCAAAGGGTTCGACCCTGACCTGGTGGACCTTCTTGTCAAACGCAGCCAGATGGTCGGTATCGAAATGCACAGCAACACGGTGGCCTCAGGAGTGAAAAAGTCGGCAAGCGGATTTGTCGTTGTCGCACAATTCGGCGGACGCAATATTGAGATCGAGACTGACCTTGTGGTCCACGGTGCGGGGCGCGTCCCCGCGGTCGACCATCTCGATCTGGAAGCAGCCGGAATCGCCGCATCTGAAAAGGGCGTATCCGTCCACCCCCACCTTCAGAGCACGACTCAGTCGCATGTCTTCGCCGCCGGGGATGCCGTTGACTCTCCCGGTCAGCCGCTCACGCCCGTCGCGGTCTTTGAGGGCAAGGTCGCCGCCTCCAACATGCTGAAGGATGGAACACGATCGCCAGATTATGTTGGAGTTCCCAGTGTGGTATTCAGCATCCCGGAACTGGCGCGCGTGGGCTTGCTGGAAGCGGAAGCGCGCGAGCAAGGGCTAGACGTCAATGTGAACTATACCGATACGAGCGGCTGGTATTCGAACCGCCGTGTTGGCGAGACGACCGCAGCCACGAAGATCATCACAGACGCATCAAGCGGAAGGCTCCTCGGCGCGCATCTGCTCGGTCCGGAATATGCGGAAGTGGTAAACTTTCTTGGCCTAGCGATGCGGCTCGATCTGCCCGTCCGCGACCTTCAGGCGATGGTCTCCGCCTATCCTTCAGTCGGATCCGATCTCAGCTCGATGCTTTGAGGCCCAAATGCGAAAGCCGAAGGTCAGGCACTAGCGCAACCAAGATCGAAGTGGCGGGAGACGCCGAGGATGTACTGCCACCTTCGATGACCATTCGGCTCACAACTTCCGACAATACAGCGCAAGCCGATGGTGTACGACTTCGTAGCCAAGTTTCCTCGCGACTTGTATTTGCAGTAGTTCGATTTCTTCCGATTGAAACTCGATAACTTCGTCAGAATCCAGATCGACAATGTGATCATGATGCTCGGCAATGGCGCTATCATATCTGGCGCCGTGTCCCTCAAAATAATGCCGCTCGGCGACGCCGGCTTTCTCCAAAAAGGCAAGATTCCTGTAAACTGTGGCCAGAGATATTGACGCGTCGGATGCCCTCAAGTGACGGTGTAATTCCGCCGCATCCGGATGATCATCAGACTCGATCAGAACCTTCAGCAAGGCCAGTCTTTGACTGGTGATGCGCAGTCCGTTCCTGGCAATGATGTCGCAGGCACGTGATCCGGCAGCGTCCTGAGTCTGGCGCGA
>JBBKVT010000121.1:0-10927 GCA_037968535.1 Paracoccaceae bacterium | reverse complement strand
GGGCATTTGCCAAGCAGTGGCCGCAGTGTCGATCCGCTGTCCGACAAAAACATTCCCTTCCGCATTGACCAGCATTACGCCGACGCAGGGACGGTAGGGCAGCTTCTGGATTTCATCGGGCTTCATCAGTTGAAACGGGCCGGCGCGCTGCACCGGCCCTGTCACGCTACTTTGGCTCGATCGCCGCGAGACCCTTGAGGATGTCGACGGCATACGCCAGTTGATAATCGTCTTCACGCAGTTTGGCGGCTTTCTCGGCAGCTTCCTGTTCTGCGATGATCTGGTTGCGCTCATCATCGGTCAAACTGTCGTTCGACAGGCTGCCGCGCAGATCCGCTTCTGTCCGGCTAAAGCGCGAGTCGGTTGTCGGGGGTTCTTCCTCGGTCACGGGCTTGCGGGGCGGTTGCTGAACAACGATGTCCGGGGACACGCCCAGCGCCTGAATCGATCGTCCTGACGGCGTATAATACCGTGCGGTGGTCAGGCGCATCGCGCCATTTGACCGAAGCGGCATTACCGTTTGAACCGATCCCTTGCCGAAGCTCTTGGTTCCGACAACGATCGCGCGACGATGATCCTGAAGGGCGCCGGCGACGATCTCAGAGGCCGAAGCGGAGCCGCCATTGATCAGAACGACGACCGGCTTGCCGAGTGCAAGATCGCCTGGTTCCGCATTGTAGCGTTCGCTGTCCTGCACATTTCGTCCCCGGGTCGAAACGATCTCGCCTTTTTCCAGGAAAGCATCCGACACCTTGATCGCCTGGGTCAGAAGTCCGCCAGGGTTGTTGCGCAGATCCAGTACGAATCCGTCCACGTTGTCCATTCCACCCAGTTCCTCGATCGACTTCTTCAGCCCTTCAGCAAGATTAGGGTAAGTCTGGTCGTTGAAAGTTGAAACCCGCATGACGACGGTATGCCCTTCGGAACGGGTCTTCACGGCGGTCAACTTGATGGTGTCGCGAATGATCGACACGTCAAAGGGTTCGTCGGTGCCTTCGCGCACGATCGTGATGATGATCTCGGATCCAACCGGGCCCTTCATCTTTTCGACCGCTTGATTCAGGGTCAGCCCCAGCAGGCTTTCGCCGTCGACGTGGGTAATGAAGTCGCCTGACTCGATCCCCGCCTCGAAGGCAGGCGTGCCGTCCATCGGAGTGACGACCTTGACCCAGCCCTCTTCCTGCGTGACTTCGATGCCGAGACCGCCGAACTCGCCGCGGGTCTGCTCTCGCATGTCGGCGGCATCTTCAGGTGGCAAATAGCTCGAATGCGGATCAAGCGACGTCAGCATGCCGTTGATGGCGGCTTCAATCAGCTTCTCGCTGTCGACTTCTTCAACATACTGAGAGCGGATACGCTCGAAAATGTCTCCAAAGAGGTCAAGTTGTTCGTACACCGAAGTGGTCTTGAGGGTTTCCTGCGCGATGAGAGGCCCAGCTACTTGGGTAGTCAATATTGCGCCTGCCAGCGTGCCGCCAACAGCGGCCATCACGAATCTCTTCATCGCATCCTATTCCTTTGTCTGTGCGAACCATTCTGTGGGGTCCACGGGCTGTGTGCCCAGTCTCAGCTCTATATAAAGCGTTTCCGTCTGGCCAGAACCAGACCCATTCAGGGTATTTAGCAAAATCGTGTCCGTATCCGGCTCTGCACCGCCCATCAAACCAAGCGGGCTGCCCGCTGGCACGACCTGGCCAAGCTTTCCATATACCTCATCCAGCCCTGCCAATACCATAAGCGTGCCTGCGTCGGGCTCAATGATGATCACGTTTCCGTAGTCCAACAAAGGTCCCAGATACCGGATAGTGGCGGGCCAGGGGGCTGTCACCAAGGCGACGGGCCGGGTCGCAAGCAAAAGCCCGGGGCGCTTGATCCCTGCGGCGTCTGCCTGACCTGGTCGACGCAAGATGGTACCAGAGACAGGCAGCGTCAGCGTGCCTTTTGCTGCGGCGAAATCCCTGACGGCATCATCGGCCTCCGCACCGATATTCATGCCGGCAAGTCCCGAGGCGAAACCCTGCAATGTCTCGCTGCTGTCGATCAGGCGCTGCACGTCGTCGGGACTTGCCAGAAAGCGGACCGGCAGGTCGGCACGATTCGAGATCGCCTGACTTAATTTGGTGCGGGCTTCCTGCACGCCGCGCAGGCCATTCTCCATCGTTTCCAGGGCGCTTTCCTGCAGAATCCGCAACAATGCGACTTCTTCCAGTCTTGACCTCAAATCCTCGGCCTGTCTTTGCAGGGCGGGGGTCACTTCAGACAAGATCATGCCGGATCTCGCCGTGCCGACGGGTCCTGCCGGATGCAGCAACGAGACCGGGCCGGTTGTGGACTGCATACTCAGAAGGACGCCCAGAAGTTTCGACAAGCGTTCGCTTTGGGCATCGAACTCGGAACGGATCGCGGCTTCTCGGATTGTCGCCCGGCGCAAGCCTTCGCGCAACGCGTCCAGTCCGTCCTCATATGCTTTGACAGTCAATGTCAGCGCGGCAACCCGGTCCGATGCGGATTTGGCATCCACCAATGCGCGATGCGCAACATCCAGCTGCGCCGCGGCGTCCATCGCCATATCGGACGGATCGGATTGCGCCGACACAGCCGGCGCCACCCAAAGCGCGAAAAGCAGAACAATGGCCCGGATCATGTCTGGATCAGGCTCTTTCCGGTCATCTCGGGCGGCAAGTCGAGGTCCATAAGCTGCAAGAGCGTGGGCGCGAGGTCGGCAAGGCGACCGTTGCGCAACTTTGCGCCGCTCGGTCCACCGACCAGAATCACCGGCACCGGGTTGGTCGTATGCGCGGTGTGGGGGCCTCCGGTCACGGGATCGACCATCGTTTCGCAGTTGCCGTGATCCGCGGTGACGATCATCGCGCCGCGTGCCTTCTGCAAAGCGACAAGCACGCGGCCCAGCCCGGCATCCACCGCCTCGCACGCCTTTATCGCGGCGTTCAGATCGCCGGTGTGGCCAACCATGTCAGGATTGGCATAATTGACCACAATCAGGTCGTAGGGCTTTTCAATCGCCTGCACCAAATGGTCTGTCACCTCGGCGGCTGACATTTCGGGCTGAAGATCATAAGTGGCCACCTTAGGGCTGGGCGCCATGTAGCGATCTTCGCCCACTTCAGGCGCTTCCTTGCCGCCGTTCAGGAAGAAAGTGACATGTGGATATTTCTCGGTCTCGGCCAGCCGGAATTGTGTCTTGCCGTGCTGCGCCACCCATTCGCCCAAGGTGTTCGTCACAGGACTTTTCGGATAGGCGGCCGCCATGAAAGTATCGTGGGTCTTTGAATAATCGACCAAGCCGAGAATTGCGGTCCAATGCGGGCGGGTTCCACGGCTGAAGCCTTCAAAATCATCTTCGCCCACCGCCAGCAGGATTTCCCGAGCCCGATCGGCTCGGAAGTTGAGACAAAAGAACCCATCGCCGTCGCGGGCTCCTTGATAGTCGCCAATCACACTCGGCGGCAGAAATTCGTCTGTGATGTCACTTCCGTAATAGTCGCTTACAACCTGCGTCGCGCTGCGGTCGGCGTGGTGTTCTCCGACGCCGTTGATCATGGCGTCATAAGCGCGATGCACCCGGTCCCAACGGTTGTCGCGGTCCATTGCGTAATAGCGGCCGGAAACCGTGGCGACGACAGCACCGTTGGGCAAACGCTGTTCCAAATCGGCCATGAATCCGGCTCCCGATCTGGGTGCGACGTCACGTCCGTCTGTCACTGCGTGCAATGCCACGGGAACACCAGCGTCGGCAATCATCCGACACGCCGCAAGGACATGGTTGATATGCCCGTGAACCCCACCGTCCGAGATGACGCCCATCAGATGCGCGGTCCCGCCAGAGGCCAACAGAGTCTTGATGAATGCAGCAATCGCCATGTTGGAGAAGAAGCTACGATCCTCTATGGCCAGATCGATCTGACCCAGATCCATCGCAACGATCCGGCCCGCGCCGATATTGGTATGTCCAACCTCGGAATTGCCCATCTGGCCTGTCGGCAAACCGACGTCGCGGCCATGCGTGACAAGCGTCGCGTTGGGGCAATCGGCCATGATCCGGTCGAAATTTGGAGTATCCGCCAGCAGGGGCGCATTCGCCTCGGGTTCAGGACGCAAGCCCCAGCCGTCCAGAATGCACAAAACGACAGGTTTCGGGGTGGTCATGCTGCGGCCTCGCTTTCGGTTGAGGGTCTTCTACTACTGCCTGCTGATAGGAGGAACCGCTGCGCTAAAGATTCCATGCCTCCGGCGGAAATATTCTGGATGAAATAAGCCGGGAAACCGAAGGCCAGGATCAAACTCGGTGATAGGGATTACCTGCCAGGATCGAAGTGGCGCGGTAAAGCTGTTCCGCAAGCATCACTCGGACCAACATGTGCGGCCAGACCATCGGGCCAAATGAAAGCAGCGCGTCAGCCCGGTCGCGCAAGGCGGGATCGGTTCCGTCCGCGCCCCCGATCACGAACGCTGCATCCTGTCGACCTGCATCGCGCCAGCGCGTCAACAGTCGAGCGAATTCCGGCGACGACATTTGTTGACCGCGCTCGTCGAGACAGCAAATGATGGCCCCGGACGGAATTGCGCGGTCCAGCAGGGCCGATTCGGCCGCTTTGCCGCCGCCCTTCCTGTCCTCAACCTCTGTGACTGTCGCAGGTCCCACGCCAAGGCTGCGTCCTGTTCGGTCGAATCGTTTCAGATAGTCCAGAATCAGACTGCTCTCTGGTCCCGCACGCAGCCTACCGACTGCGCAGATGTGAATGCGCATCAGCCTTAAGCCGTTACTTTGCCAATCGGCTGCCACATCTTTTCGAGTTGGTAGAATTCGCGAACTTCGGGGCGGAAGACATGAACAATTGCATCGCCTGCGTCGATCAGAACCCAATCGCCCTGATCCTTGCCCTCGACTTTGCACAAGATGCCGTACTTCAGCTTCAGCAGATCAGTCAGCTTTTCGGCGATAGCGACGACTTGGCGGGACGAACGCCCCGTGGCGATCACCATATGATCCGCAATGGTGGACTTGCCGCGCAGATCAATTGTGACCACGTCTTCAGCTTTGTCATCGTCCAGGGAGGAAAGGATTTGCTCAAGCAATTCATCGCTTGAAAGAATGCCCGGAATGCCGTTCAGGGCTGCGTCGGGCGCGGTCTTGCCGGAAACCGCTGCAGTAGAGTGAGTCAGGACGTTGTCCTCCTATGTAACGCGCCGCTAACGCCCGGCGCCAAGCTTAGTTCCAAGGTAACACCGCAGAGGTGAAATCTCAATGACATGGGCGATGACGGGGTCGTGAACACGGCAGTCCTGCAACAGAGCGAAGCGTCAATCCAAAGCCTTGGTCGAAAGCTGACTGCCCTCAAGGACACGTACCTCGCGTTGCGGAAAGGGAATGGATATCCCGTTTTCCTTGAACGTGTCCCAAAGCGCCAGGTAGACGTTGCCGCGAATGTTGGTCAGCCCCTCGGTCGGGTCGCGGATCCAGAATCGCAAAATGTAATCCACCGAACTGTCGCCAAATCCGACGATGTGGCAGACCGGTTTCTTGAAGCTCAGGACGCGGTCCACGCTTGCGGCGGCCTCGACTGCCATTTTGCGCACCTGATGCGGGTCGTCACCATAGGCGGTACCGAAGAAGATGTCGAGCCGGACGAATTCGTTGGAATGCGACCAGTTGACCACCTGCCCTGTGATCAAATCCTCATTTGGGATCAGGTATTCCTTGCCGTCGCGGGTGACGACCGAAACGTAGCGAGCGCCCAACGCATTGATCCATCCAAAGGTGTCGCCGAGTGAAATGACATCACCTGGCTTGATCGACTTGTCGAGAAGGATGATGACGCCCGATACGAGGTTCGACACGACTTTCTGAAGGCCAAATCCGAGGCCGACACCGATCGCCCCCGACAGAACCGCCAACCCGGTCAGATCAAAGCCGACGGCCTTGAGACCGATGAAGATCGCAGAGCCATATAGCAGGATCTGCAGGGCCTTGACCGCGAGGACGCGCATCGACGGCGAGATATCCTCGTTGTCCTTGATACGTGCCGAGGTGGTCGTGGAAATCAGCCTTGCGACGGTAAAGAGAATGCCGGTCACGACCAGCGCCTTCACGATGGCCAATGCAGACAACCGGAAGTCGCCGAATTGAACCGCAATGCTCTCAAGGAAGCCGGAAAAGGCCTCGATCATACCAAGGTAGTAAAGCGTGACATAGATCCACAGGCCCCAAGTCACCATTCTGCGCAGAAATGCGTTTCTGACGAGTCGGGTCGCCATGCTGACCAGAAACAGCGCCGTAGCGATCGTGGCGGCCAGTATCAAGAGGTTGCGCCACGACGGGAAGGTTTTGACCTGTGACATGATGCCGACGGCGGACCAGCAGAGGATGACGAAGAACAGCAGTTGCAGGCGACGGTGCAGAACCAACAGCACCCGCAGTCGCCATTTCGGCCAGCCTTCAAGCGTTCGCATCCACTCGATCAACCTCGGACCCAACGAGCGCCTCAGTAAATATGCGACGAGGAGACAGCCAATGATGATGACGATCTGGATTTGTCCGCGCACGAGCATCAGCGCTTGCAGACGCGCCTTGAGTTCCACCGTAAGTGGACCAAGCTGCTCGACCAGTGCCTGTATTTCGTTTTCCATCGCGCTCCTGCTGGTCAGATAACCATGCAGTCCGTGTCGGGGCAAGCGGTGGGCCTTGCGAGAAGCTGCGAATTTGGCTAGGTCCTGCGGCATGACCAAGATTCTTGACATGGATGATCGCGCGCGGCTGCCTTGGCGGTTCTACGGCGCGTCGCTTACGGTGCTCGCCAGCTTGTAGCGCAGATCCGTCTCTGCATTTGACACAGTTCGCAACACCGCTGGAGAGAACCAATGACTGCCCCTAGAACGCTCTATGATAAAATCTGGGATGCCCACGTCGCCGACGAGGCTGGCGATGGCACTTGCCTGCTTTATATCGACCGCCACCTCGTGCACGAAGTGACCAGTCCGCAGGCCTTCGAAGGATTGCGCATGACCGGTCGCACGGTGCGCGCGCCCGACAAGACCATCGCTGTACCAGATCACAACGTGCCCACGACCCTGGACCGCCTCGAAGGTATCAAGAACCCTGAAAGCAAGGTGCAGGTCGACGCGCTCGACAAGAACGCTATCGATTTCGGAATCCACTACTACCCGGTTTCTGACGTGCGTCAGGGGATTGTGCATATCGTCGGACCAGAGCAGGGCTGGACCCTGCCGGGCATGACGGTGGTCTGCGGTGACAGTCATACCGCCACACACGGCGCCTTTGGCGCGTTGGCCCACGGGATCGGCACGTCCGAGGTCGAACATGTGCTGGCTACCCAAACGCTGATCCAGCGCAAGGGCAAGAACATGAAGGTCGAGATCACCGGGAAGCTGCGCCCCGGCGTCACCGCCAAAGACATCACCCTATCGGTGATTGGTGCAACCGGCACCGCTGGCGGAACTGGTTATGTCATCGAATACTGCGGCGAAGCGATCCGTGAACTGTCGATGGAAGGCCGGATGACGGTCTGCAACATGGCGATCGAGGGCGGCGCGCGGGCCGGACTGATCGCGCCTGATGAAAAGACCTATGCCTATGTCATGGGCCGTCCTCATGCGCCGAAGGGTGCCCAGTGGGAAGCGGCTCTGACCTGGTGGAAGACACTTTACACCGATGAAGGCGCGCATTTCGACAAGATCGTGACCTTGAAAGGCGAGGAAATCGCGCCGGTAGTGACATGGGGAACTTCACCCGAAGATGTACTTCCGATCACCGGCAGGGTGCCGTCGCCCGACGATTTCGTTGGCGGCAAGGTCGAGGCCGCGAAGCGCTCGCTTGATTATATGGGGCTCACGCCGGGCACGCTTTTGTCGGACATACCGATCGATACGGTCTTTATCGGCTCCTGTACCAATGGCCGGATCGAGGATTTGCGGGCCGCTGCCGCAATTCTGAAGGGGAAGAAGGTGAAGGCTGGATTGCGGGCGATGGTGGTCCCCGGCTCTGGGCTGGTCCGCGCGCAGGCCGAACAAGAGGGCCTGGCCCAGATCTTCACCGAGGCCGGGTTTGAGTGGCGACTTGCCGGATGCTCGATGTGTCTGGCGATGAATCCGGATCAACTTGCGCCTGGCGAACGTTGCGCGGCAACATCGAACCGCAATTTCGAGGGACGCCAGGGGCGCGGCGGACGCACCCATCTGATGTCGCCGGCAATGGCCGCAGCGGCGGCTGTCACTGGCCACCTGACTGATGTGCGGGAGATGATGTAATGCAAAAGTTCGACAAACTGACTGGCGTTGCCGCGCCAATGCCTCTGGTCAATATCGACACCGACATGATCATTCCGAAGCAATTCCTGAAGACGATCAAGCGGTCGGGGCTGGGCGTGAATCTGTTCGACGAAATGCGCTATAACGACGACGGCAGCGAGAAGCCGGATTTCGTCTTGAACAAACCAGCGTATCGGGATGCCGAGATCATCGTGGCGGGTGAAAACTTTGGCTGCGGATCAAGCCGGGAACATGCGCCTTGGGCACTTCTCGATTTCGGCATCCGCTGCGTGATCTCGACGAGCTTCGCCGACATTTTCTACAACAACTGCTTCAAAAACGGAATCTTGCCAATCGTATTGCCGGCGGAACAGATTGCCGTTCTGATGGAAGATGCGGAGAAAGGCCAGAACGCGCGCTTGGACATCGACCTCGAATCACAACAGGTCACAGCGGCGGACGGAGAGGTTTTTCACTTCGAAATTGACGCATTCAAAAAACATTGTCTGCTGAATGGGTTGGACGATATCGGCCTTACAATGGAAAAAGTTGCAAGTATCGACGCATTTGAGGCAAACGCCGCAATCGCACGACCTTGGGTCTGAACCAGACTCTAACCACCAAATGTAGGGTCGTCCTTCGGGTCGGCCCTAATTGGTTCCGAAATTGATGCAATGTCGCACCAGTTCCTCCACGATTTTGCCCCAAACCTTTTGTTTACCTATTCCACTGCTTGCTGGACGTAGTGAAAGAAGGCAAAAAATTGGGTAACATTTTGGGCACCTGCCGCTGCTGGCAGACCTTCGCTGAAACAAGGGTGCGGCACCGCATCGTATCCCGGCGCGTTGAGGGAACGAGACGGTGATCTCCAGGCTCTCAGGAGCAGTCCTGCGCGCGATGCTGATCGTGCTGTTGGTGGCGACGCCGTCGCTGCTGTTGCCGGGCATCAGCGCTGACGGAAAGCAGATCGTTGCTCTTGTGGCCATTTTCGGTGCTGCGCTGACCATCTTCGAATATGCTTCCACCTATCCCGGTCTCGTCGAGTTCCGCGATGCGCCGCCCTTCAACCGGGTTCGTTTCGTGTCGCTGTTCCTGACGATCTTCCTGTTGACGGTGATTTGTCGCGGCATGGTCGAACCGACAACGTTGACCCAATTCGTCTATGCGATCGGGGCCCTGATCGGTTACGCCATTGATTTTCCCTACAGCCCGGTGCGCCTCGTGATCCTGATGCTGCCCGAAAACACGAGCTATGCCCATATTGAACTGGTGCGGACGGCGGCGGGCATGAGTTATCTGATTTCGCTGGTGACCCTCGCGGTGTTCCTGATTATCCTGCGTCTGGCTGGCTGGCCGTCCCCGAACGGCACATTCAATGTATGGGTGAACCTGCCGACTTTCGATCCTACGGCTGGCAAGGATGTCGTTCAGCGGCTCGAGCGAGATGCCCGCTTTAACATTGCATTAGGCTTTCTTCTGCCATTCTTGACGCCGGCAGCGGTCAAGGCGGCGGCGTCCCTTTTTGGATCGGTCACCCTGGAAAATCCGCAAACACTGGTCTGGACGGTGGCGGCATGGGCATTTCTTCCGGCAAGTCTGTTCATGCGCGGGATCGCGATGGGCCGCGTGGCCGAAATGATTGCAGCGAAACGAAAGCAAACCTACGCGCAGGCCAAAGATTCCGGCTTGGCAGCTATCTGATAGCAATACTATTGGTTGCCGGCGCCGGTCGGGCCGAACCGCTTCGCATTGCCACATACAATGCGGAACTGGAACGTGACGGCCCCGGACTGCTGCTGCGTGACATTCTCTCGGGCGACGACCCGCAAATCGCGGCGGTCTTGCAGGTAATCACGGAAATAAATCCCGATGTGCTGCTTTTGACCTCATTCGATTATGACGAAGGGCGCGTCGCTCTTACTGCTTTTGCAGCGATCTTGCGCGAAGCGGGCGCTGACTATGCGCATCTGTTTTCTCGCGCACCCAATGCAGGAATTCCCACCGGCTTTGATCTCGACGCAGACGGGCGACTGGGCGAAGCCGAGGACGCGCAGGGGTATGGCGATTTCGCCGGTCAGGGCGGTATGGTGTTGTTGTCGAAACTGCCGATCGATGCGAGATCGGCAAAGGATTTTGCATCGATGCTGTGGGTCGATCTGCCCGGCGCGACTTTGCCACGCTTGGGCAACGCGCCATTCTATACAGACAACGTCGTGGCTGAACTTCGATTGTCGTCGGCTGGCAATTGGGACGTGCCGGTGATCTTGCCGGACAGCACGAGATTGCATCTGTTGGCAATGCATCACGCAACCCCCGCCTTCGACGGACCGGAAGCGCGGAACGACCTCCGCAACCGCGACGAATTGCGATTCTGGGAACGCTATCTGGACCATTTTGATTCCCCCTTCATCCTGCTTGGCGACGCTAACCTTGACCCCGAAGATGGCGATGGCTTTAGGGATGCGATGCGCACATTCCTAAGGAGCCCCCGCCTGCAAGATCCGCGACCGCAAAGCGTAGGCGGAACCGAGGCTTCGGCCGTGCAAGGCGGGGTCAATCGTGATCAAAGGGGTGATCCGTCGCTCGACACCGCAGACTGGCCGGACGAAAAGGGCTGGCCCGGCAATCTGCGCGTGGACTA
>JBBKVT010000120.1:0-17978 GCA_037968535.1 Paracoccaceae bacterium | reverse complement strand
TCGATCACCGGCACGCTCAGCAGTTTCATAGCCCATCTGATCGTATCGGGATCTGCGCGTTCTCCTGCAAGAAACAGCGTTTGCAGCGACGAAAGATCGTAGTTCCGTGCATATTCGCCCTTCGGATCCTGCCGCTTGATCGCGCGAAACGCGGTTGGTGCCGTGAAGAGCGCCTTGATCCTGTATTCCTCGATCATTCGCCAGAAGGTTCCGGGGTCGGGGGTTCCGACGGGCTTGCCTTCGAACACCACGGTGGTGTTGCCGTGGATCAGCGGGCCGTAGCAGATGTAGCTGTGGCCGACGACCCAGCCGACATCCGACGCAGCCCAGAATACATCGCCCGGATCGACGTTATAGATGTTCTTCATGGTCCAGTTAAGCGCAACCAGATTGCCGCCGGTATGGCGGACAACCCCCTTTGGATGGCCGGTCGTGCCCGAGGTGTGCAGAATGTAGACCGGGTGATTGCCCTCGACAGGGACGCAATCCGCAGGCTCGACACTGGCCTGCACATCGTTCCAGTCGAAATCCCGATCAGGCATCAGTTCGGCTCTGGCCTCGTCTCGCTGGAAAACGATGCAGAACTCGGGCTTGTGGCGCGCCATGTCGATGGCCTTGTCCAGCAACGGTTTGTAGGGAACCACGCGACCGGGTTCGATGCCACAGGATCCCGCTATGATCGCCTTGGGTGTGGCGTCATCAATCCGCACAGCCAGTTCATGCGCCGCAAAGCCGCCGAAGACGACAGAGTGTATTGCGCCGATCCGGGAAGCGGCGAGCATAGCGACCAGCGCCTCGGGGACCATCGGCATGTAGATCAATACGCGGTCGCCCTTGGTCACCCCCTTGGCGGCCAACGCACCGGCGAGTCGCGCGACCTTGTCCTGCAACTCGGCAAAGGTGATCTTGGCTTTGGTGCCAGTAACGGGGCTGTCGTAGATAATCGCCACTTGCTCGCCGCGTCCGGCATTCACGTGGCGATCCACAGCGTTGTAGCACGTATTGACCAATCCGTCCGAGAACCACTCGTAAAGCGGGGCGTTGTCGTCAAAGAGTGCCTTCGAAGGTTTGCGCACCCAGTCAATCGCCTCTGCCGCATTCATCCAGAACCCCTCTGGGTCCGATTTCCAGGCGGCGTAGAGTTCTGCGTATGCCATGGTATGCTTCCTCTTTGTGACGCGCTTTGTTACGCCTGTGAGCGGATTCAGGCAAGATCGGGCGCCTGCGCAGGATTGTCACGGTTGGCGCAAACATCGGTCAGCCCGGTCCGCGAAACATTCTTACTTCACAAATATTTGAAAGGCCCCAAAATTGTGCCATCTTGCGTGACTTTGGCGAGGGCGTAGATTTGATGCACGGCAGGCATCCCGCCAGTCGAACAGCAGAAGGCACGTTGCCATGGGCGACAAGAAACCAGCACCGAAATCCGCCAAACCGGCCTCGGGCGGAAAACCTACCAAGAAATAGTCCTCTGGTTCCAGTAACAAGTGAACTGAACGCCGGCAAAGCCCTCTTTGGCGGCGTTCGTTGTCAGCCGTAGACAGCAACCGGCGTGCCAGCCAGCGCCGAGATGTTAAGCAGCCCCCGCGCAGTGATCGCAGGCGTGACGATGTGGGCGCGATTGCCCATTCCCATCAGGATCGGCCCGACCTCCAGCCCACCGGCTTTCATCTTGAGGATGTTCCGCACGCCGCTGGCGGCGTCAGAATTCGCAAAGATCAGGGCGTTTGCGAGGCCGGTCATGCGGCTGTTGGGGAAGGTGCGTTCTCGCAGGCCGATGTCAAAGGCTACGTCGATATGCATCTCGCCTTCATAGACGAAATCACGCGGCTCCGAATCGAGGATTTCAAGCGCACCGCGCATCCGCCGACCAGAATCGATCTCTAGATTTCCGAATTGCGAGTGCGAGCACAGTGCGATGTTCGGAGTCACGCCGAAACGACGCATGTGCCGCGCGGCGGCAATCACGGTTTCCGCGATCTGTTGTGAGGTCGGTTCAGAGTGTACCTGAGTATCGCCGATGAACAGCGGTCCATCTTCCAACAACATCAAGCTGAGCGCGCCGATCGGGTGCAATTCTGACGTGCCGAGAATTTGCTGCACGTAGTTCAGATGCCAAAGATACTGGCCGAATGTGCCGCAGATCAAACTGTCGGCCTCATCGCGGTGGACCATCACTGCACCGATGGCAGTGGTATTTGTCCGCATGATCGCCTTGGCCAGGTCGGGCGTTACGCCGCGCCTCTCCATTAGCTCGTGGTAAGTGGTCCAGTAATCGCGATAGCGCGGATCGTTTTCGGGATTGACCAGATGGAACTCCTTGGACGGTCGGATCGTCAGTCCCGCTCGTTCGCAGCGCGCGTCGATCACTTCGGGGCGGCCGATCAGGATTGGTCGGTCCACGGTTTCTTCCATGATGGCAATGGCCGCGCGCAGTACGCGTTCTTCTTCACCTTCGGCGAAAACGATCCGCCGGCTGGCGGTAGAGGCGGCGGCGAAGACCGGTCGCATGATCAGGGTCGAGCGGAACACCGAACCATCCAAACGCGCCTTGTAGGCTTTCAGGTCATCCAACGGACGGGTGGCGACGCCGGTTCGGATCGCTGCCCCCGCAACGGCGGATGCCACGACGCCCATCAAGCGCGGATCAAACGGCTTGGGGATCAGGTAATCTGCACCGAATGTCAGTTGTTCGCCTTGATAAACGGCTGCGGTTTCGGCGCTTGTCGTCGCGCGCGCAAGTGCTGCGATGCCTTCAATGCAGGCAATCTTCATCTCATCGTTGATATCGGTGGCGCCCACGTCAAGCGCACCCCGGAAGATGAACGGAAAACACAGGACGTTGTTCACCTGGTTGGGATAATCCGAGCGCCCCGTCGCAATGATCGCATCAGGAGCAACTGCGCGAGCGTCTTCGGGCATGATTTCGGGATTAGGATTTGCCAGCGCAAAGATGATCGGGCGCTTGGCCATTTTCGCGACCATGGCCGAGGTCAGCACGCCCGCACCAGAAAGGCCCAGAAACAGGTCCGCCCCATCGATGACTTCAATCAGATCGCGAGAACCGCCGGGCTGTGCGTACGCAGCCTTCTGCGGTGTCATGTCCTTGGTTCGGCCCTCATGGACCAGCCCGTGCAGATCGCACAGCCAGACGTTCTCGCGCTTTACGCCAAGTTTCAGGAGCATGTTCAGACACGCAATGCCCGCCGCTCCGCCGCCCGTCGAGACGATCTTGATGTCTTCGAACGACTTGTCTGCAACGCGCAGCGCGTTGGTTGCCGCGGCGCCGACGACAATTGCCGTGCCGTGCTGGTCGTCGTGGAACACCGGGATGTTCATGCGCTTGCGGCAGAGATCCTCGACAATGAAGCAATCCGGTGCCTTGATGTCTTCCAGGTTGATGGCCCCGAACGTCGGTTCGAGCGCGCAGACGATATCCGCCAGTTTCTCGGGATCGGTTTCGTTCAGTTCGATGTCGAAGCAGTCGATATTGGCGAACTTCTTGAAAAGAACCGCCTTGCCTTCCATCACCGGCTTGGCGGCAAGTCCGCCGATATTGCCAAGCCCCAGAACTGCGGTGCCGTTCGTCACCACTGCGACCAGATTAGCGCGTGTGGTGTAGCGGCTGGCAGCAGCGGGGTCGGCCTTGATTTCCAGGCAAGCCTCGGCGACGCCTGGACTGTAGGCTCGGGTCAGGTCACGACCGTTGGCCAGCGGCTTGGTGGCGCGGATTTCAAGCTTTCCGGGCTTGGGAAACTCGTGATAGTCCAACGCGGCCTGTCTTGCATTATCGTGCCGCTGGTCCGTCATGGATTTTCCTCCCTGGTGAAACTAGTTTAGTGCTAAACTACTTTCTGGTGGCCCGTTTCCGTATATTACGACTTGCTCCATCAAGCCCGACTTGAAAATCAATGCAAGCCCCTTCACTGTTCTATCGAGGTTGCCGGGGGAAAAGATGGCAGACGTCAGAGCCGAAGTTCGACTTGCAACAGGTGACCTTCGGCGGGACATTTCGTTCTTCACCAAAGTGCTCGGGTTCCGGATGGATACGATCTATCCCGCTGATGATCCCCGCGTCGCGGTCTTCTCTGGCTATGGATTGCGGTTGCAGCTTGATGCCGGCGCAAAGGGTGATCCGGGCAAGTTGTGCATCCTGACCGACGACCCCGACGGTTTTGCCGACGGCAAGCGGACACTGACCGCCCCCGGCGGGACCCGGATCGAGATCGAACCACTTGATCCGCCTGTCGTGATGCCCAAGACCGATCATGCTTTTGTCGTGCGGCGTCTTGCCGACCAGGCCCCTTGGGTTATCGGACGGGCCGGGATGCACTACCGTGATCTGATCCCCAGCAGGTTGGGCGGCTCGATCATCGCCAGTCACATTCGCATCCCCGATGGTGGTCCGGTGCCCGATGTCGTGCATTTTCACAAGGTCGGGTTCCAGCTTATCTTCTGTTACAAGGGCTGGGTCGATGTCGTGTACGAGGATCAGGGCGGGCCGATCCGACTTTACGCGGGGGACTGCTTCATCCAACCGCCGGAAATTCGTCACTGTGTGCTGGAAGCCTCCGACGGGATCGAAGTGATCGAGATCGGTGTCCCGGCGGAGCATGTGACAGAGATCGATCACGCAATGACGCTGCCGACGCCTAGTCTGCACCCGGATCGCGAATGGCAGGGGCAGAAGTTCGTGCACAATGTCGCCAAAACCGCTGAATGGCGGGATTTCCGGATTCCGGGTTTCATCTGCCGTGATACGACGATCAACGAGAACACCAACGGTGTTGCATCTGTGCGGGTCGTACGGCGTGGGCAGGGCGAAGTGCCGTGGACCAGTCATGACAGCGACATTCTGTTCTGCTTCGTCATGGAAGGCACGATGACGCTTGAAGGAGAGGGTAAAGAGCCTTGTTTGCTTGAGGCAGGCGATGCCTTTGTC
The DNA here is from genome assembly GCA_037968535.1 of Paracoccaceae bacterium. GTDB lineage: Bacteria > Pseudomonadota > Alphaproteobacteria > Rhodobacterales > Rhodobacteraceae > JAHEAO01. The sequence goes on along the minus strand of JBBKVT010000120.1, from coordinate 13,036 downwards.
ATTCCGCCGGGAATGAACACGCGCTATGCAATTCCAGCGACCGATCTGGAATTCCTTGAGGTCGCCTTGCCCGGCGCGTTCGAAACGCACATCCTGTGAACCCTTGCATCATCGGGCCAGTCGCCGCAGTCTTGCGACAGATCCAGCCGGAGAATTTTCATGTCGCTTCTTGAGGCCGCGCGCAAGGTACGGGAACATGCATATGCGCCCTACTCGAACTTCAAGGTCGGCGCTGCGATCCGCACGGACTCCGGCAAGGTGTATTCCGGATGCAATGTCGAGAATGTAGCATATCCCGAAGGCACTTGCGCCGAGGCTGGCGCGATCGCAGCGATGGTCGCAGCCGGCGAGACACGCATTGTCGAAGCCCTCGTCATTGCCGACAGTCCGCTGCCGGTGTCTCCGTGCGGTGGCTGTCGTCAGAAGTTGGCCGAATTCAGCGAGGCGGGCGCCGTAATTACGATGGCGACGCTGTCTGGTGAAAGTCGGACGGTAAGCATGGCAGACCTTCTGCCGGGCGCTTTCGCGCAGGCACACATGGATCGACCATGATGGATGCCCGTGCGATCATCACCAAGCTGCGCGATGAAAAGGCCCTGACGGAAGCGGAATTACAATGGTTCGCCAAAGGCTTGTCCGATGATGGGGTGACCGATGCGCAGGCCGGTGCGTTTGCCATGGCGGTCCTGTTGAACGGCTTCTCGACCGAGGAACGCGTGGCGCTGACTTTGGCGATGCGCGACAGCGGCGATGTGATGACATGGGATCTGCCGGGGCCGGTTGTGGACAAGCACTCAACCGGCGGAATTGGCGACACTGTATCGCTGCTTCTTGCGCCAGCGCTGGCGGCGCTGGGTGCTTACGTGCCGATGGTGTCCGGACGGGGCCTGGGTCATACTGGCGGGACGCTTGACAAACTGGAAGCCATTCCGGGCCTGAGAACTGAAGTCAGTGAAGACCGATTCAGGCAGATCGTTCAAAATGTTGGCACCGCCATCGTGTCGGCAACGGGGCGAATAGCACCCGCCGACAAGCGGCTTTACGCGATCCGTGACGTGACCGGAACCGTCGAAAGCATCGACTTGATCACTGCGTCGATCCTGTCCAAGAAACTCGCGGCAGGGCTCGACGCGCTGGTACTGGATGTAAAGGTCGGAACGGGCGCTTTCATGAAAACAATGGAGGATGCCGAAGCGCTGGCAGAGTCGCTGGTGACGACCGCAAATGGTGCGGGTTGCAACGCATCAGCGCTAATCACTGATATGAACCAACCTTGTGCGACCGCTATCGGCAACGCGCTGGAAGTGATGGAGGTGATGCAGGCCCTGTCTGGCGCTGAGATCGACAATGTTCTTTGCGATCTGACCGCCGATCTTGGCGGCGAGGTGCTGGTGCTGGCCGGTATGGCCGACGATCCCCGCGATGGCGCGGCGCAGGTGCTGGAAACATTGCGCGATGGGTCGGCCGCCGAACGGTTCGGGCGTATGGTGGCGGAACTTGGGGGGCCAGCCGATTTCGTCGATCGCTGGCGTGACCGTCTGCCCGCAGCCCCGGTCGTTGCAGAAATAAAGGCGGGAGAGGCAGGCTATGTCACTGGGATCGACGGCGAGGCTTTGGGTCTGGCTGTCGTGCATCTGGGTGGCGGCCGTCTGAAGGGCGGCGATCGGATCGACCCGTCGGTCGGGTTGTCGGACGTGGCGATCCTTGGTGACCTGCTAGAGCCTGACACGCCACTGTGCCTGATCCATGCCGCATCAACCGCCGCCGCAGAGGAAGCCGGCCGAGCCGTTCGCGAAGCCTACACCTTTGGCAGCACCGCGCCTGACGTGCCGCCAGTGGTCTACCGGAGGGTTGGCTGATGCCGCGCGCGTTCCTGATCGTGATGGATTCGGTTGGCTGTGGCGGTGCGCCGGATGCCGGATCGTTCTTCAACGGCGATCACCCCGACACAGGATCCAACACCCTCGGCCATATCGCGCTGGCCTGCGCCAATGGCGACGCCGAAGACGGTCGGTCAGGGATGCTGAATGTGCCGAACCTTGACAGGCTGGGACTTGGCGCGGCGATTGCGCTGGCCTCTGGCCTTGCCGCGCCGGGACTTGGGACCAAGCCGCAGGGCCTTTGGGGTGCCGCGACCGAGATTTCTCATGGCAAGGACACACCGTCGGGCCATTGGGAACTGGCAGGGGTGCCGGTGCCTTGGGACTGGCACTACTTCCCCGAAACCGTCCCCGCGTTCCCGCAAGAACTGCTTGACAAGGTTTGCAAATTGGCCGGAACGGATGGCACATTGGGCAATTGTCATGCGTCCGGGGTGCCGATCATCGACGAGCATTGCGAGGATCATCTGCGCACCGGTTGGCCGATCTGCTACACCTCGGCAGACAGCGTCTTCCAGATCGCCGCGCATGAAGAGAAGTTCGGTCTTGCGCGGCTTTTGCAGCTTTGCGAGGATCTCGCGCCGACGTTGCATGCGATGAAAGTGGGTCGGGTGATCGCGCGGCCGTTCACAGGTGAATGCGGGTCTTTCAGACGCACCAAGAACCGTCGCGACTATGCCATTGCGCCGCCAAGTCCTACGCTAAACGACTGGGTGCAGGTAACGGGTAGACGGGTTTACGGTATTGGCAAGATTGGTGACATCTTTTCCCGACAGGGGATCGATGAAGTTCGCAAGGGCAATGACCGCGAACTGATGCAGCATCTGACCGATCTTGTTGGCGAAGCCGAGGACGGCAGCCTGACCTTCGCCAATTTCGTGGAATTCGACACGCTCTACGGTCATCCGCGCGACATGTCGGGATATGCTCGGGCGCTGGAATGGTTTGACGCGGCGTTGCCTGATCTGTTCGATCGGGCCCGTGCCGACGACCTTTTCCTGTTTACCGCTGATCATGGCAACGATCCAAGCTGGGTGGGTACCGACCACACGCGGGAACGAGTGCCGGTGGTTGGGCATGGCATTGGGACTCGGCCCATCGGACTGGTCGGATTCACGGACGTCGGGGCCTCGGTCGCAGCGCATCTCGGTGTTGCGCCCCAAGGGCCGGGGAAAAGCTTTCTATGAGTGTCGCGGAATTACCGAAGGTGGAATTGCACTTGCATCTGGAGGGTGCCGCGCCGCCCGCTTTTATCCGCGGCCTCGCCAAAGAAAAGCGGATGGATATTTCGGGCATCTTTGCCGAGGACGGCAGCTATGCCTTCACTGACTTCTGGCATTTCCTCAAGGTTTACGAGGCCGCAACCGCGACACTGCAAACACCCCAGGATTACTACCGCCTGACCCTTGCGGTCTTGCAGGAAAGTGCGGCGGCGGGCGTCATCTACTCGGAAACCTTCCTGTCACCGGATTTCTGCGGCGGGCGAGACCTGGGGGCATGGCGCGAATACCTGAATGCGATCAGCGAAGCCGCGGCCGTCGCAGAAAGATCGGACGGGATTGTGCTGAGAGCGATCGTTACGCCGATCCGGCATTTCGGTCCGGAAAAGGCCCGCGAGACAGCACTATGTGCCGCTGAAACGGTGGGCGATTTCGTGACCGGATTCGGTCTGGCCGGAGATGAAAAAGCAGGAGAGCCCAAGGACTTTTCCTGGTGTTTTGATTTGGCTCGGGAAGCCGGACTGCGTCTTACCGCCCATGCCGGGGAATGGGGTGGGCCCAGTTCCGTGCGCAGTGCGGTGCACGACCTTCGCGTCGAGCGGATCGGCCACGGCGTTCAAGCGATCGAAGATCTTGCCCTCGTCGATGAACTCGCGGAAAAGGGTATCGTGCTCGAAGTCTGCCCCGGCTCGAACATCGCGCTCGGGCTTTATCCTTTCTGGCGCGCGCATCCGATCAGCCGACTGCGAGAGCGCGGCGTCAAGGTAACCATCTCTACCGACGACCCGCCCTTCTTCCACACCACGATGACGCGTGAGTTTGACCGTTTATCCGAGGCTTTCGACTGGGACGAGGGCGTGTTTCTGGATATCAATCGCACAGCGATCAACGCGGCGTTTTGCGATGCCCAAACGCGCAAGAAAATACTTAAGAAACTGGAGCCATAGCATGGAGCAACATCTGACCGTGGTCAGGCACCCGCTGGTGCAGCACAAGCTGACAATCATGCGCGACAAGGAAACCTCGACCAACTCATTTCGGCGTTTGCTGCGAGAGATCAGCCAGCTTCTGGCCTACGAGATTACCAGAGAGATGGAGATGACGACCCGCAGAATCGAAACGCCGCTTTGCCCGATGGATGCCCCGACGATCGACGGCAAGAAGCTGGCGCTGATCTCGATTCTGCGGGCGGGCAATGGGCTGCTGGACGGGGTGCTCGAACTTATCCCTGCGGCGCGGGTTGGTTTTGTCGGTCTCTACCGCGACGAGGCGACGCTGGAACCCGTTCAGTATTACTACAAGGTGCCGTCGGAGCTTTCGACCCGGTTGGTCATTGCGCTTGATCCGATGTTGGCGACGGGAAACAGCTCTGTCGCGGCGATTGATCTGCTGAAGAAATCAGGGGCCACCAACATTCGCTTCATGTGTCTGCTGGCAGCACCCGAAGGGATCGCGCGGATGAAACAGGCGCATCCTGACGTGCCAATTGTGACCGCCGCGATCGACGAAAAGCTGAACGAACTGGGCTACATCGTGCCGGGTTTGGGCGATGCCGGCGATCGCATGTTCGGCACCAAATAAGCGCCAGCTCGCTTTACATGTTGGGGTTTTTAAGCCAAGCTTGTCCAAATATTGTGTGGGGGCACAGATGTCAGCTGTCGTTTTTCTACGAGTGTGTTCGATAGTTTCGTGTCTGGGATTGGGTGCGGCCAGCGCCCAGTCTCTTTCGGATACCAACAGCCCGGCGGAATTGCCGCCAGCGGGGTTCACGGCTTCGCAATATGTCGACAGTAACGGCTGTCTTTTCATCCGTGCCGGGCTGAACGGGAATGTGACATGGGTCCCAAGGGTCAATCGCAACCGAGAGCTGCTGTGTGGCTTCCAGCCGACTGTCGTTGCCACTGCTACCCCTGTTGCACCCGCGCCCACAGTCGTTCGCAAAAAAGCCCGGTCGGCAGCTATGCCGAAAGTTGTTTCTGTGCCAAGAACGGTCGACCGGCCTGCCGAGGCGACGGCGACCGCGCGCATTCCGAAGGGTTTTCGGGCGGCATGGGACGATGGGCGTCTTAATCCCAATCGCGGCCCGCAAACCGCCTTGGGCAATGACCAGATGGCGCAGATTTGGACCAATCGGGTTCCTGCGAAACTGGTGACAAAGAGAAAGCCCGCGACCCTGGCAACGACAGCAACGACTGTTTCAACAAGATCGGTGCGCACGAAGCCCGGCGCAGGGCTGTTCGTTCAGGTCGGAATATTTGCCGATCCCGCCAATGCAACGACCGTGATCTCTCGCATACAAGCCGCTGGACTTCCGGTTAGCCTGATCCGCAAGTCGAACGGCGGGTCGGTTTATCAGACGGTTCTGGCAGGTCCCTTCGCGGGCCGTGGTGACGCGGACAAAGCACTTGTTCAGGCGCGGAGTTCGGGCTTTCCCGATGCGTTCATCCGCTGACGGCTACTCGCCGCAGATGCCTTGCAGCGCAACCCAGTCGCCGTCGGTGAGAACCGGTTTCGCCAGTTCTGGCGGCACCGGGTCAGCCTCGATCAGGCCGATCGTGGACTCGCCGGAAATGTCAATCGCATAAGCGTATGGTGAACTGCGGACGGATGCTGATGCGAAGGCCGCGAGCATCGTATCTGGCGGAATCGGACGGCTGGGTTCGACAAGCAGCTTCTCGGAATAGCTGTCGAGTTGCGCAGACGGGATGTTTCCCGTCGTCAGTAATCGAAACGCCGAGACCAGCCCGGTATCTTTCAAGAGATCCACGATCGGATCGTTTTGTTGGGCTCGCAAATGTTCGTTCAGGACGAAGCCAGCAGCGACCTCGGGGTCCTCGTAATCTTCGACCAGCGATCGATTCAGCAAGATGACACCGCCCGGCAAATGCCGAGACTGCGCAACTCCAGTCGATACGACGACAATTCGTCCGGGCGTGTCGCCCAGAAGGCGGCGGCGCAAATGTTCCAGTGCTGTCTGGCCAGCGACCGTGTTGCAGGGTTTGCCCGCGACGCGCCGGATGTTGGTAAGAAGCGACTGACCGATGTTGATGCGCTTTGCAGCCGGAACGACGGCTGCGGTGTAGTTGATCATGGCACCCGGCAACCAGAAGAATGCCAGACCAAGCACGATGACAAATCCCCCCGTCAAAAGCGTGAATCGCAGCCGACCCGGATGCGGCCGATGACGCTCGATGGCCGTGTGAACCCGGCTGATGCCCTTGATCATCGTGTCGTCTGCAAGTTCCAGGGTTTCGACCGCATCCGCGCCGGGTCTGAACATGGCGGGCCGCTCGCCGGGATTGAGCCGCTCGATCGCCGGGAGAGACCAGTGTGACAGGGCCGTTCCCGTCTGATCGCCGATGACCAGCGTGGCGTCACCAAGCGCCACGATCACGTCGCGACGCTGCGCGTCCCGGGTTGCCCGCCAGACGCCCGTGCATTCCAGTCGCTGGAAATCCTTGAGTACCGTCATCTGGCCGCCAGTGGCCCTGCTCGATTGTTATCGTTGCCCAAAGGATAGCCCGCGAAGCCCTTCACCACAATGTCAGAGCGTTCTGGCCACGATACGCAGCTCGAATTTCTGGATCTTGCCGGTCGAGGTCTTCGGCAGTTCCTGAAACACAACGATCTTGGGGGTCTTGAACCCGGCGAGCTTTGAGCGCACGAAGGCGATCAAATCAGCCTCGGTTACATCATGACCTTCCTTGATCTCGACGAATGCGCAGGGCACTTCGCCCCATTTGTCGTCGGGTTTTGCCACCACCGCACAGAGCGACACCGCAGGATGATGCATCAAGGCACCTTCAACTTCGACGGAACTGACGTTTTCTCCGCCCGAGATGATGATGTCCTTGGCGCGATCGGCGATCTGCATGTAGCGGTCCGGATGCTGCACTGCGATGTCGCCCGAATGAAAGTAGCCGCCGGCAAAGCTTTCTTCGGTGGCAACGGGGTTCTTGTAATAGCCTTTCATTACCGGATTGCCACGGATCATGATCTCGCCCTGCGCCTTGCCGTCCATCGGGGTCTGCTGCATTGTCTCGGGGTCCAGCACGGTGATGTCTTCCATCATCGGCATCGGCACGCCGGTTCGCGCCTTGATCGCCGCGCGCTGATCCTCGGGCAGATCGTCCCAGAGGTCGCCATGCCAAAGACATTCTGTGACATGGCCGTAAGTCTCGGTCAGGCCATAAACCTGGGTAACTCGGAACCCCAGTGGCTCGATGGCCCTCAGCGTTGCAGCCGGAGGAGGAGCACCTGCCGTGAAGACCTCGACAAGATGATCGAATTCGCGTCGGTGCTCTGGTCTGGCGTTGATAATCGCGTTCAGCACGATGGGCGCTCCGCCGAAATGAGTCACACCTTCGTCAGCAATGGCGTCATATATGTTGTGCGCGGTAACGTCCCGGCAGCATATCACGGTACCGCCAAGGACCGGCATCATCCAGGTGTGGTTCCAGCCGTTGCAGTGAAAGAGCGGGACGATCGCCAGAAACCGCGGGTGCAGGGTCATGCGCCAGGCTATCACGGTTCCCATGGTCATCAGGTAGGCGCCACGGTGGTGATAGACGACTCCCTTGGGCCGACCGGTCGTGCCGGAGGTATAGTTGAGCGCCAGGCTTTCCCACTCATCCTCGGGCATGATCCAGGAGAATTCCGGATCGCCGTCCCCAAGCAGGTCTTCGTATTCGGGGTAGCGACCACTGGCCGGGAAGCCGGCTTGGGGATCTGCGACCTCTATGATGCGGGGGGATTTCCCCTTCAAACCTTTAGATGCGCTTTCTGCCAAAACCAGAAATTGGGTATCGACAAGAACGACGACAGCCTCGCCATGTTCGAAGATGTAGCGTACCGTGTCTGCTTCAAGTCGCGTGTTGATCGTGTTCAGGACCGCCCCGGTCGCGGGCACGCCAAAATGCGCTTCGGCCTGGGCGGGGATGTTGGGCAGCAGCGTCGCTACGACGTCACCGGGACGCACACCCATCTTCGTCAAGGCCGACGCAAGCCGCGAAACCCGCGCGTGGTAGTCACGGTAGGTGTAACGTCGATCACCGTAAACCACCGCCTCGTAATCGGGGAAGACTTGCGCGGCGCGATTGAGATGCGACAGTGGCGTCAAAGGAACGAAGTTCGCCCTTCGCTTGCCCAGCCCGGTCTCATCTGCCAACCAGCCCATAGCATTCTCCTGATATCTGCCGCACCGGCGACAGTATTGTCCCGAAGGTCATCGCGAAAGAAGAAAAGATTGCGATAGGTTTCAGCGGGCGAAGTATCTGGCGTCGCAGCCCCAGTTCGTTCTTGCTAGTATCTGCGCATGATCATTTCACGCGGCCGCCGCTATATCTTCGTCCACATTCCCAAGACGGGCGGAACGTCGCTGTCCCTGGCGCTGGAAAAACGTGCGATGGCGGATGATATCCTGATCGGTGACACCCCCAAGGCAGTCCGCCGCCGGGCTCGGGTAAAGGAGTTGCGCGCTTCTGGCCGACTCTGGAAGCATTCCACGCTGTCAGACATTGACGGCCTCGTATCACCGGACGAACAGGCCCGGTTTTTCGTTCTCACGCTGGTACGCAATCCGTGGGACCGGCTGGTGAGTTATTATCACTGGCTTCGTGCGCAGACGTGGGATCATGTTGCAGTCGATCTTGCCAAGTCTTTGACATTTAGCGATTTCCTGGCGCATCCGATTCTGCAAGGCTCGATCGCCGGGGCACCTTATTCGAGCTATGTTACCGACGCCCATGGGGTCGAGCGCTGCAACCTGTTTGCCCGGATCGAAATTCTGGCGGAAGACTTGGCGCCGTTCGAAGCGCATCTGGGATTTGATCTTGGAGATGTCGAGCGAGTGAATGCGTCGAGCCGATGCTCTGACTACCGGAGTTTCTATTCCGACGACAAGGCCGCGCTGGTGGCGCAGCTTTGCCGGGACGATATCGCTCGGTTCGGCTACCGATTCTAGGCGGCTTTCGCCGACCCTTCACCGAACCGACCGTAGAAGGTATCGCCCTTTTTCTGCAGATCGCGAAGCAGGTCGGGGGCGGTGAATCGTTGGCCATGCTGCGCGCGCAGTCCGTCGCAAATCTCGACCGCCTTTGCGGCCCCGATCATGTCGAGCCAGCTGAACGGACCACCTGACCACGGCGCGAAACCCCAGCCGAGAATTGCGCCCACGTCGCCTTCGCGAATGTGCATCAGTACGCCGTCTTCCAGCGCCCGCACGGCTTCGAGAACCTGCGCCATCAGCAGGCGGTGTTGCACCTCGGTCACGTCAGGCTGGGCGTCCGCCACCGGGTACTTTTTGTTCAGTCCGTCCCAAAGTCCCTGACGCCTGCCCGTATCGTCATAGGCATAGAAACCGGCCTTGGATTTGCGGCCCAAACGATCCTGATCGAAGAGCCAGAACAGAACCTGGTCAGCATCGTCATTGTCGTAGTCCTTGCCCATCGCGGCCTTGGTGGCCTTGGCGATCTTAACGCCAAGGTCGATCGAGGTCTCGTCAGTCAGTTGCAGTGGCCCGAGCGGCATCCCGACGAGCCGAGCGGCGTTTTCGATCAGCGCGGGTTCCACGCCTTCCTTCACCATCCGCACGCCTTCGTTGATGTAGGGGATGATGCATCGGTTGGCGTAGAAGAAGCGTGCATCGTTGACCACGATCGGGGTCTTGCGGATCTGGCCGACGAAATCGAGCGCCTTGGCCACCGCCGTGTTACCGGTTTCTTTACCTTTGATGATCTCGACCAGCAGCATCTTGTCCACAGGCGAGAAGAAATGGATGCCGATGAACTGTTCCGGCCGCTTCGATGCCTTGGCAAGATCGCTGATCGGCAGGGTCGAGGTGTTGGTCGCGAAAATGCAGTCGTCACCAACGATTTTCTCAACATTTGCAATCACTTCCGCCTTGATGGCGGGATCCTCGAACACCGCCTCGACGATCAGGTCGCAGCCTTTCAGCGCGCCGTAGTCGGTGGTGGCGTTAATCCGGCCCAGAACCTCGGCCTTTATCGCGTCGGTCACTTTCTTGCGCGACATGCCCTTGTCGAGAATACCCTCGGCGTAAGCTTTGCCCTTGTCGGCGGCTTCCTGTTTCTGGTCGATCAGGACAACTTCGATCCCGGCGTTAGCGCTTACGTAAGCGATGCCGGCACCCATCATGCCCGCGCCCATTATGCCGAGCTTTTTCACCGACTGGTCCGGCACATCCGCAGGACGCACAGCGCCCTTTTCTAGCGCTTCTTTGTTGATAAAGAGTGAACGGATCATTGCGCCCGAGGACGGGTTCATCAAAACGTTGGTGAACCAGCGTGCCTCGATCCGGATCGCGGTGTCGAATGGCACAAGTGCACCTTCGTAGACGGCGGAAAGCAGCGCTTTCGCCGCGGGGTAAACGCCCATCGTCTGGCCGTTGACCATAGCACTGGCACCGACGAATGTCATGAAGCCGGCGGGGTGATAGGGCGCGCCGCCGGGCATCTTGTAGCCCTTCTGATCCCAAGGCTTTACGATGTCGGCATCCTTGGCGTTCAGCACCCATTCCTTTGCTTTTTCAAGCAGTTCGCCCGCCGGTACGACCTCTTGGATCAGTCCGGCTGCCTTGGCCGATTTCGGATCGGACAGCTTGCCCTGCAAGAGGAATGGCGAGGCCGCCATTGCGCCCAGCATCCGGGTCAGGCGGGTGGTGCCGCCCATGCCGGGGAAGATGCCGACCTTGATTTCGGGCAGGCCGATCTTGGCCTTGGGATTGTCGGCGGCGATGATGTGGTGGCAGGCCAGCGGGATTTCGAAGCCGATGCCAAGGGCTGTGCCGGGCAGGGCGGCGCAGACCGGTTTGCCGCCCTTGTTGGTCTTGGGATCCATGCCTGCGCGTTCGATTTTCCGAAGGATTCCATGGGTTTGCATGAGGCCGGACATCAGGCCTTGGGCCGGGTTGTCACCGGCGCTTTGCTTCATCTTGGCGATGATGTTGAGGTCCATGCCACCTGCAAAGCTGTCTTCTTTGCCAGAGGTGATGATGATGCCCTTCACGGCGTCGTCGGCCAGCGCCTTGTCGATGAATTTGTCAAGGTCTTCAAAGCCTTGCTGGTTCATCACGTTCATGGATTTGCCCTGGGTATCCCAGGTGATCGTGGCAACGCCATCGGCATCTACGGCATAGGTGAAATCGGTCATCTGGGTCTCCGTTCGGGCGGTTTTTGGCGGTCTGCGAAGTGTCGGCGAAGTGTCTGCAAAGTGTATGGCAACCGGTATGGCTTGGCTATTCGGGGTCGGGCAGGGGGCTGCCGTCTTTGCGGGTGAAACTGGCATTGCCGTTCTCGACCGTCAGCAGCAGATCGAGGTCGGAATAGGTCGCAACTTCGCGCGGGGCCTTGGTGCCGACGACGAGAAAGCGCGCCTCGGCGTTCGAGCGGTTGATGAAATGGTGGCCATTCGGATCGCCCGCCGGGAAGGCGGCGCAATCGCCGGGGTGCATCGGGGCTTCGCCTTCGTCCTGGATCAGTACCAGTTCGCCCATCATGATCATCACGAATTCGTCCTCGTGCGCATGCCAGTGCCGCAGCGAGGATTTCGCGCCGGGCTGCATGATCACCAGATTTGCGCCGAACTGGGTCAGGCCGCCCAGATCGCCAAGCCGCAGGGATGAGCGTCCGGCCATCTGGCTTGCCCAGGGTTCGGGGTAGATCGAGCCGGTTTTGAGCGGCGCTTTGGCAAGGTCGAGCTTGGGCATCACACCCGCTCGATGATTGTGGCCGCACCCATGCCCGAGGCGATGCAAAGCGTCGCAAGGCCGGTGCCCTTGCCGGACCGTTCAAGTTCATCCAGAAGCGTACCGATGATCATTGCCCCGGTGGCGCCCAAAGGGTGGCCCATCGCAATGGCGCCGCCATTGACGTTGAGTTTGCCGTGATCGACGTCGAAAGCCTGCATGAAGCGCAGGACGACGCTGGCGAAAGCCTCGTTAACTTCGAAAAGGTCAATGTCTGAAATCGACATGCCGCTGTCCTTGAGGATCTTCTCGGTCACCGGGACCGGACCTGTCAGCATGATCGTGGGATCGGTGCCGATCTTGGCGGTCGCGCGGATGCGGGCGCGGGGTTTAAGACCGTGCTTTTCTCCGAACTCCTTGTTGCCGATCAGGATGGCGGCGGCACCATCGACGATGCCCGAGGAATTTCCGGCATGATGGATATGCTCGATCCGCTCGAGATGCGGGTATTTCATCAGCGCGATCTTGTCGAAGCCGGGCATCGTTTCGCCCATATCCTTGAAGGCGGGCTTCAGCGCGCCCAGTGATTGCATATCGGTGCTGGGGCGCATGTATTCATCGGTCGCCAGGATCGGCAGACCGTTCTGATCCCTGATCGTGACGATGGATTTTTTGAACCGGCTGTCATCCCAGGCCGATTTGGCGCGTTTTTGAGATTCGACGGCGAAGGCATCGGCCTGATCGCGGGTGAAGCCGTATTCGGTGGCGATAATATCGGCGGAAATGCCCTGCGGCACGAAATAGTGGGTCATCGCGACGCTTGGGTCGACAGCCATTGCGGCCCCGTCGGACCCCATCGGCACGCGCCCCATCATTTCGACCCCGCCCGCGATATAGGCGGAACCGGCACCCCCCTTTACCTGATTGGCGGCGAGGTTCACGGCCTCCATTCCGCTAGCACAGAAGCGATTGATCGACAGGCCGGGAATGCTTTCGTCAAGGTCAGAGGCCAAAACGGCGGTCCGGGCAAGGCAGCCACCCTGTTCGCCGACCTGGGTGACGTTGCCCCAGATCACATCCTCGACCGCGGGGCCGTTCAGGTTGTTGCGTTCCTTCACGGCATTCAGGATCTGGGCGGACAGGCGAAGGCTGGTCACCTCGTGCAGGGATCCGTCGGCGCGGCCCTTGCCACGCGGCGAGCGGACAGCGTCATAGATGAAGGCATCGGACAT
>JBBKVT010000119.1:0-6109 GCA_037968535.1 Paracoccaceae bacterium | reverse complement strand
GCGCTGATTTCGGTATCGGGAAGCGCGCTTTCCGGTGTCATGTCGCGGAGGATCTTGCGCCGCGGGTTCGGGCGCATCTGCCACGTATCGACGCTCACGGTGCAGGCTTCACGAAGCGCCGAAATGAGCTGGCCGCGCAGAAGAATATTCTTCTCGAACTCGGCAGGAACAACTTGGTCAAGTAAGTCGCGCGGCCGGAAGTCCTCCACTAACGCGGCCCGCTGAAACAGCGCTTCGTGCAATTCGAGATATGCCGTCGACGCCACCATTAATCCAACCCCGCCCGCAGCTTGACCACACGCCGGATGCGATCGACCGCGCGCTTCAGTTCGTCAAAGTGATACACACCCGGCTGCACCACTTGGAGGTTCTTGGTTACCTGCGCTATCAGGTCTTTCATGATGAGGGGGTCCACGTTGTCCTCCTTGTTTAGATCGGCGAGAGTGCTTTCCAGCGTAACCTTCACATCGCTGTCTGTGAAATTTCCCAGCGGATCGACTAACAGGCCCGGTCGGCGCGCGTCATCGGCTTCCTCCGCCCGCTGAAACTTGAGAGGCGCAAGTGAATACTGTTCGAACCCTGCCAGAATGACTCGCAAGTTTCCGTGTGTCACGAGCCACTCCGCGAGATGTTCGAACTGTGTCCGCGCGCTGTCGGACAATTTGTCATCTGGGGGCGACTCGAAAAAGATCCAGTAAGTCGCGCCTTCGTCAGAGGCGCGCTCTTGGAGGCTCTGGGCGAGCCTGACAGCGCGATCGCGTTCCTCAGTCACACTGCTTGTCTCGCCTGCGCGGACACCTGCATGGGCGCCGATGGCAGCTGTCCCCAGAACCTCTTGCGCTAACGCAGCAATCAGATCCAACTCATCGAGATCGGTTGGAATTTGCTGGCACACATGGCGGGTCTTAACGTCACCGGGATGCAGACGGTTCTTCAGAAAGGCTTTAAGCATCTCGAAGCTGAAGCTCAAACCAGTTGTCTTGTTGGTGTCGAGTCGGCGCACCCATATACCCCGCATCAGCGAGGCTGGTTCTTCCAACATTTTCGCCAGACCAGCAAAGAACTGCTGCCGACCGATGATAAGCTGACCATCGATGTCGTCATCAAGCGACCACAGGTAGCGCCGCGGCTGATCGCGTTTGACCGTATCGACAAATTTCGGATGCCCGGCAAACAGGCTATGCGGCACTAGCCTACGGAAATTTTCCCAGCGCCCTTGGTGGATCCCGATGAACTCGAGGTTGCGGTCAAATGCCAAGCCGCCAGACGAACCGCCCATGGTGTCAACGTCGTGGCGCAGCCTGATATCATCGGGCGCATTGCGCAAAACCCGCCCCGTGGTCAGTCCCCGAATATTCCCATCGGGATAGTGGACCAGCGTCATTAGCCGCGGTCCCGCCCAGTCGATCACCGGATCTGGCAGGTCGCAATAGCCATAACTCAATCCCAGCGGCAGACCCACGCGCAAAAGCGCAACATCCTGATGCGTTTGGATGGCGTCATTTGGCGGCAGTCCCCCTGCTCGCTCGTCTTCGTGCACTGGCGACCACCATACGCAACGCGCAGCATGAAGCTTGCCATCCGAGGTTTTGACTTCGAGTATTGGCAAATGGTCCTCAACCGCTGCGTCAGCATCTGCCGCCTCCTTCGCCTTTATCACCTTTTCGATGACATGGGCCGCGGTCAGAACCAGGCTTTTGGAGATGAACGCCCCTGATCCTTCGGTCGCCCCATCGATCCTTATCCGGCAGCGGAACGCAGAGGCACGCAGCGCAAATTGACCCACCTTTTCCAGTGGGAAGTCATTGGGATTCGGCTCGGGAACGGCAGCTCCCGGAAATGGGTTCAAACCCTGATCCCAGAGCTCATCTTGCTTCCGGACCAGTGCAATCCCCCGCGCGTTGAGAAACGCTTCGAGGCTCTTCAACATGGCTCCGGTTTCGATCACTTGTTCCAGCACTTCGGCCAGGTCCTCGCCGTCTCCCACCAAAACCCTAAGGGCGTCGAGATTCATTGGCATGTCGGGGTCTGGGAAAAGCTGCTCGAGTGCCTGGTCAACTACTGGGCCGTGCTCACGCAGCACTTCGCGCAGTGTGTCGGCGGTGAGCGTCATCTCCGTTCAGCGTCCGATGGCAGCGCTGAGAGCGGGCGACCGCGCCAGCGCCTCCGCAACCGCCAGACTCGGTTCGTCCGACTGTAGAACGACTTCGGCATCGGTCTCCAGCATGCGCCGCCTGGCTCCCGCCCGGTAGCTGAGCCAGATCAGTTCCGGCGCAAGATCGGCCATGTCGCCGCTAACCTCGCCCGCCGCAATCGCTTCGCTGCTGCCGGAAAGGTGCATCTGCAGGATGTTGAGAGTCGAAACTGCGTCATTCTGTGGCGCCGCCGGGCTTTCGTTGGCCGCGGGCAATGCGGCGTCCAGGGCAGTGCGTGCGTTCAGCACCCCTGCCCCGAGATCGCGCGCCCCGTTCCAGACAGCGGGAGGCAGCATGCCGGAAATGGCGCACCTCACCCACATCGATTGAACGGTGGTGCCGCGATCATCCGCGATCAGCTTGAGTGCGTCCCGGCCACCGTGGCGCGCCACCCAGAGGGCGGCGACCCCTGCGGTCATTGAGGTCGCCAATGTTGTTCCTTGGCTCGCCCGAACGCCGGTCAGCGGGTCGTTCGCATTGTTCTTGGCCGCGCCCCAGACCTGTTCCCCAAAAGCCGAAAATGTGACCTGCGCGCCGCGTCCGGTCTTCTTCCATGGCCTGCGGTCAGGCTGGAGCGCGGCAACTGCCGTGCAAATGCCAAGAGGGGCGTAGGCAGCCGGAAAAACCACCGAAGGCCAGCAGTTTCCGGCAGCACAGACGACTACGACACCGGCATTCACCGCGCGACGCAGCGCCACTTCGGTACTGGCCACCCGGGTCGGCCCGCCGAGCGCCATCGCGATCACATCGGCTCCATTGGCAACGGCGTGGTCGATTGCCGCCGCGATCTTGCGCTGGTTGAAATCGATGACTGAGCGGATCGCCCGGATCGGCATAATCTTTGCGGCAGGAGCGGTTCCGGTTATAGCGCCTGGGACCCCAGTTTTGCCGGCAGCATTGGCCGTCCCCCGCGACGCCACTACGGACATTACGAGCGTCCCGTGCCCCGGGTGGCGCAGCAGCCCGGTGGAGAAGCGGTCGCTTGCATCCGTGCCGCCTTCGACGAGGTTGATCTCGCCGATGTGGGTCGTGAGATCTCTCAATTCCGCGTGATCGCTGTAGCCGGTATCAATTACAGCCACGGTGGCGCCGCCTCCACGTGTATGGTTCCATGCCGCCGTCGTGCCGATCTGCGGATGATGCCAGCCAAACGGTAGGTCATTGTTGCGCGGCGTTTCACAGAAGCTAAACAGGCTTTCATTCCCGCCCGCCACATGATGTGCACCATAGAGGCTGTCCGGTAGGACGGGGTTGGCCTCTTGCGCCCCGACGGATCGCCTCAGTTCGCGGGCGAATTCAAATACCTTGGCCTCCTGCCCGTGCGGATCGACATCCGAGAAATCAACAAAGTGATATCTGTCCGAATCCGGATCGAATGAAGCCTCGACCGAAAACACAGCATCGGGCAGAGCTGCTCGCACGCGCGCGGCCATTTCGTCCTGCGACACCGGCTCGGCGGTCACAAGCTCCACTGAAAGCGGATCACGATCCTCTTGGACCACTCCGCGCTGCAACTGGTTGTATGCGTTTTGTGCCATGAAATAATTTCCTTCAATGCTCTTGGACCGAGTGCTTCTTCTCAATTCAGTGCAATTAGAAATCCGTAGGTTGCCAGAACGATCGCTGGTCCGCGCGGATCGGGCCGATGCGAACGGCGCTCGTCCAGAATAAGGACGGCCAGCAATGCCATGCCCGTCAAACCACCCCCTGCGACCTGTAATGCCAGCATGAGCGGCAGACAGCTTGTTACGCAGTACCGCGCATGTCGCAGTCCAAAGGCCAGCGCACCCCACACCGCGGGTGCACCCTCGGCGGCAAAGCTCGGCCGGTAATGGCCGCGCGCAAGTGCGCGTCGGCGCGTGTCGCTCAGCATCCAGAGCGCAGCCAGAAGCAGTGGGACTGCCGGACTGTCGAGTACCGGGCTCAAAGATTGTAGCGCCGCCCGCGCGGTCAGAGTCAGGGGAATTGCGGCCGATCCCGCCAGTATCCAGACTGCCAGGAAGCCCCCCACGAACGCAGCCGTGACCCTGCGCCGCTCGCGCCGGTACGTGCGGGCGCGCACATAGTCGATCTCGCAAAAGACCAGCGGCAGCATCATCGCCACGGCCATCAACCCCCATTCGACAACTGCGAGTGTTGGCCGAAATCCGGCCATCTGAGCGTAGAAAGCCTGACGAAAGGCGGCCTCCGTTCCGCGCGCGGGCATGGCGCAAAGCTGCAAATCCAGCTGCGTAAACGGGATGGCGCAAAGCAATCCCCAGGCAAGGATGCCCGGCAGCACCGCGATCTGCACCCCGGGGCGTTGCAGTCGCCGCAACTGCCCCGGCACCAGAAGGCCGGGACGACGGGACGCCGACACACTCATCGGAAGATCACATTGATGCGCCCGATTTCGATGTTTCCGTCCTCGCCCATCTGGGCAACAACGCCCTCTAGCCCTTCTGGAACACCCCAAGCATCGTCCGTAGCGCCAACTCGTTGGATCATCACGTCGAGCGTCTCTGTATTGCCTTCGACAAGGCCAAGCTCTCGTGCGAACCTAGTGATGTCGAAAATCTGGTTCAGGCCGCTTCCGCCATGCGGCGCGATCTGCTGGCTGGCCCGTTCAACCCCGAAGGTGCTGAAGACACCCGCGACGAGTGGAACCTGATTGTCGTCTGGCATGTCGATCAAAACCCGGTAGTTGCCGGGCGGCCCGTTACCCCGGATGCCCTGCAGTTCGAGATAGACCCGGCGGTCCTCCCCCGGGCCTTCGGTATCGTCCACCAGCGACACATCGCCGTTTAGCGGAACTGTTGCTCGTGTGAGGTTTCCGGTCAGGCGCACGGCCGCCTCGCTGGCGCCGGCAAGTTCGGGTTCGCGGGAAGAACCCATCGCAATCATCTCCATATCTTCTGGGCCTGGGCCACCTGCCGGTGCTGGTGCCGGTGCCGGTGCCGGTGCTGGAATCGTGTCGTATAGAAAACCATGCAACACTAGCGTGGTGTCAAGCATCTCTTCAGAGGTGTAAGTGAACGGCTGCCCGTCACCGTCATGCATGTGAAACTGCTGGCCGGTCCGCCACATCGGCGCCACTGGGTCGACATGCCCCTGCTCTTGTCGCCATCGCTCCCACAACCGGTCGATATTGCAATGGTGCAGCCAGAAAATGGGATCAAGTGCGGCGGTGCGCGGGTCCTGCATGAAACCGCCGATTTCCACATGGATCACGTTGTGCGGTATCTGCTCCAACGCACCATTGTCGCCGCCGCCGGGGTTGAACCCCGTCGCGGGGCCGCCGAATCCGGATGGGATGCCTGGCACTGTGTTGGTGAAATTGCCCAAAGCCAGCGCGCCCAGATCGACCAGCGGATCATTCAGCCCGAAATCGCCGTTGGTCACAAGTCGCCGACGCGAGAACAGGTAGTTCCGTGTTCCATCCGCCTTGGTCGGCTCGCGGAACGCAACTGGCAGGCGGCGCGCATTGGGATTTTCGGACAGGTCCTGGGAATAGTTCCAGTATGGTAGTGCCCAATCCGCCAGACCACCGAGGCTTTCAACCTCTGCCGCGATCACAGCTTCAAAAGCGGTGATGTATCCTCGGTGCCACGGCAGGAAATACCAGCTCTGGTGCTGGCATTGGTCCCAGAACTGCGCTGCCGCCGGGATATTCGGGAATCCGGGTGGCACGCCATGCACTGACCCCATGAAGAACCAGGATCGCGGGTTGTCGAGCGGTAATTGCCAAAGCGCCTCGACTGCGCGCTCGTACCAAAGAAGGGTTTCATCGCCGTTTGACAAATCCCAGACACTTTTGCGGACTCGATGCGACATTCGAATACCCTCTTCCACAATTGGTCAGCTCTAAAATAAGGTGAAGAATACCACCGAAATGGGAACAATCAAAATTCTATGTTCGTCAGGGTTGTGGTTGG
>JBBKVT010000118.1:0-2835 GCA_037968535.1 Paracoccaceae bacterium | reverse complement strand
ATTTTCGGCATGCCGGTGGCGATTGCTCTGGCGGGTTCGTCGGCGATTTTCATCATCGCGAACGGTTCCCCGCCGCCGATGGTGGTGGCGCACCGTATGATCAACGGCGTCGACAGCTTTCCGTTGCTTGCCGTTCCGTTCTTCATTCTGGCAGGCAACCTGATGAACACCGCCGGAATCACCGAACGGATCTTCAACTTTGCCCTTGCGCTTGTCGGCTGGATGCGGGGCGGTCTTGGCCATGTGAACGTCGGCGCGTCGGTCATCTTTGCGGGCATGTCAGGAGCAGCGGTGGCCGACGCCGGAGGGCTCGGCGCAATCGAGATCAAGGCGATGCGCGATGCCAACTACGACGTGAAATTCGCCGTCGGCATCACGGCGGCCTCCTCTACCATCGGGCCGATCATTCCACCGTCGCTGCCCATGGTGATCTACGGTGTTGTGGCCGGAGCTAGCATCGGCCAGCTGTTCGTAGCGGGGTTCATTCCGGGTCTGATGATGGCCGCATCACTGATGATCATGATTGGGATCATGGCGCGGCGCAAAGGTTTTGGACGGGACCAGCCGTTCTTCTGGTCGGTGCTGTGGCAGACCTTCCGGCGCGCTTTCCTGTCGCTGCTGACGCCTATCATCATCGTCGGCGGTATTCTGTCAGGGGCCTTTACACCGACCGAAGCCGCTGTCGCCGCCTGCGCCTGGGCGTTGTTTCTGGGGCTGGTGGTCTACCGCACCCTGACGCTGCCCCGGTTCTTACGGGTCAGCTTTGACACCATCGAGACCACGGCGGTTGTTCTGCTGGTGGTCGGTGCTGCGGCGATCTTTGCTTGGATCCTCACGTCCAACCGGGTGCCGGAACAGTTTGCGGTGGGGTTACTGGCCGTTTCTGACAGGCCTTGGGTGCTGTTGCTGCTGATCAACCTCATCCTGCTAGCGGTCGGTTGCTTCATGGAGACGGTGGCGGCGATCACGATATTGGTGCCGGTGCTGCTGCCGATTGCCGTGACCCTCGGGATTGATCCGGTCCATTTCGGGGTGATCATGGTGCTGAACCTGATGCTGGGATTGCTGACGCCACCGGTGGGCATGGTCCTCTACGTCCTTGCGCGGGTCGCCAAGATCCCGTTCGAGCAGTGCGTCGTCGGCACGGCCCCCTTCCTGATCCCGCTCGTGATCGTGCTTTTGCTGGTCACCTTCATCCCCGGCATCACTATGTGGCTGCCGACTCTGATCTACCGCTGAGGGACACCATGACCAAAACGGGACTGCTGCATTAATCGGCATGGGCAAGAACGCATGTGATGTGGGCGTTCTTAGTCGTTCTGATTGTCTCCATCCCTAGCAGCATCGCCTTGTGGTCATTCGGCTCACACCGGACTTGGTTGTTCATCGCCGCAAATGCCACTTGAGCCCTTAGTGTCAGTGGTCGTTCACGTTAGCGGAATCATGACGTTTTCCCTATATGCTCCGCGTTCCACTAGTGGATTGAATCGGACAATTCGAACCCTCGTTCGCGGCTCATGCGAACTGTTTGCGTAGGGCTGCTATGCGGGATGAACCCGCCGCGCGCCGCAGGGCAGAATCAACAGACCGGTTGATACCGCCGGACAACGCGGACATCGCGAAAGCGTTTTGAGCGGCAAGCCGCCCGTGTCGCCCTAAAAGGCTTCAGAAATGAAGTAGGCCACTATGTCCGCTACCATTTCCGGTGTCCGATCAGGCGCCCAGTTCATCCGCGTGCCCGGCACGGTCAGCATCGGAGACAGGATAAAGGCATACAACCACTCCGCCGTCCATACGCCGCCGAAGTCCTGAAGATCGCGGGAATACTCATAGCCGGGCAGATCTGCGACCGGACGGCCAATAACACCGATGAGCGGCGGCCCGCTACGCGCATGTCCTACCTTGATGTCATCGCCCGCCGCGATCGTGTGACATTGGCTGCAAAAGGTATAAGTCAGCGCGCGCCCCCGATCCGCATCGCCGATCTGCGCGAGGTTTTCCGGCACCGCGGGCGGCATGGGTCCGGCCCCAGTCTCGCGCAGCAACGCAGCCATCTCGTTCTGGCCGGTATCAATGGCGACTTGAAGCGGGCCCAGCGGGCCATTGCCGAAGACAGGACTTTTGCCGATGCTAACCGCATTGGGGTCGGCCCCCGCGGCCAGAAGCGCGGCGACGGCGTCGGGTTTTTCCTTGATGATTGCGTTGATGAGCGGGGTGAAATCCTCTCGGTTGCGCGCCTCGATATCGGCCCCTGCCGCCAGCAAGCGCTGCAGCGTCTCCGTGCGGCCAAATCCCGCCGCCGCGTGCAGCGGCGTGCCCAGCATGTCGCTTTGCGCATCGAGTTGCGCGCCATGGGCGACCAGAAGCGCCACCGCCTCGGCGTGACCGTTCATCGCGGCCCAGTGCAGAGGTGACGCCATGGCGTCCTCTTCATTCGCATCTGCTCCTGATGCTATGAGGCGCTCGATCTCAGCAGTGTCACCCTTTTTAGCAGCATCCCCTACTGGCCCAGCTTGTGCCTGCGCCGCGAATACCAATGCTATACAGAACCAAGACAGAATAGTTCGCATGACAGTCTCCCATGTGCTGCTTACTAACGATCCAGGTCGCTTCCAGTTCAAGATACCACGTCAAAGAAGATCGTCAAAATCGGCATCAGTTGCTTTGGCGGGTGTCAAATTTCTGGTGGTTGCAAAACGACTGCTTCGGGCTCTCTGCCGCCATCTGATAGTTTCTGTCGGATTTTGGCCGGGGCTTAGCGGGGTGAAGCCAACGCTTGGAACCCTCGGTTTCTGGCAGCAATGATGTCGTCGGGGTTAGCGCGCCAGACGAACG
>JBBKVT010000117.1:0-5927 GCA_037968535.1 Paracoccaceae bacterium | reverse complement strand
AAGAGGTGAAATTTGGCGGCGGCAAGGTGATCCGAGATGGGATGGGCCAATCCCAGGTTTCGCGGGCCGGCGGTGCAGTGGACACCGTCATCACGAACGCGCTGATTGTCGATCATAGTGGAATTTACAAAGCTGACGTCGGTCTGAAGGACGGACGGATCGCGAAGATCGGCAAGGCCGGCAATCCCGACACCCAGCCGGGCGTCGACATCATCATCGGCCCCGGAACCGAAGCCATCGCTGGCGAGGGCAAGATCCTGACCGCAGGCGGCTTCGACAGCCACATCCATTTCATCTGCCCGCAGCAGATCGAGGACGCGCTGCATTCGGGGTTGACCACGATGCTGGGCGGCGGCACCGGGCCGGCGCATGGCACGCTGGCGACGACTTGCACGCCCGGACCCTGGCATATCGGGCGGATGTTGCAGGCCGCCGACGCTTTCCCGATGAACCTGGCTTTCGCCGGCAAGGGCAACGCCTCATTGCCCGCAGCGTTGGAAGAGCAGGTTTTGGGCGGGGCATGTGCGCTAAAGCTGCACGAGGATTGGGGCACTACCCCCGGTGCCATCGACTGCTGCCTGACGGTGGCAGATGCGATGGACGTTCAGGTGATGATTCACACTGATACACTGAACGAAAGCGGGTTTGTCGAGAACACCGTGAAGGCCATGAAGGGCCGCACCATCCACGCATTCCACACTGAAGGTGCAGGCGGCGGCCATGCGCCGGATATCATCAAGATCTGCGGCGAGGCGCATGTGCTGCCCTCGTCAACCAATCCGACCCGGCCTTTCACCGTGAACACGCTGGAAGAGCATCTCGACATGCTGATGGTCTGTCACCACCTCGACAAGTCGATCCCCGAGGACGTGGCGTTCGCCGAAAGCCGCATCCGGCGCGAAACCATCGCTGCCGAGGATATTCTGCACGATATGGGCGCATTCTCGATCATTGCATCCGACAGCCAGGCCATGGGGCGCGTCGGCGAAGTGCTGCTCCGCACATGGCAGACCGCCGACAAGATGAGAAAGCAACGCGGTCGACTGGCCGAAGAGACCGGCGACAATGACAATTTCCGCGCGCGGCGTTATATCGCGAAATACACGATCAATCCTGCCATCGCGCATGGCATGGCTTCCGAGATCGGCAGCATCGAGGAAGGCAAGCGAGCCGATCTGGTGCTTTGGAATCCGGTTTTTTTCGGCGTAAAGCCGGAAATGGTTCTGATTGGCGGTAGCATCGCCATGGCGCAGATGGGCGATCCAAATGCTTCGATCCCGACGCCGCAGCCGGTCTATTCGCGGCCGATGTTCGGTGCCTTCGGGCGGGCGGTGGAAAATTCTGCCGTCGTCTTCGTATCGGGTGCCGCGCAAGCCGCGGCGATCGGCGAAAAGTTGGGTCTGGCTAAAACGACGCTGGCGGTGACGAACACGCGCAATATCGGCAAGAAGGATTTGATCCTGAACGACGCCACGCCGAATATCGAGGTGAACCCGGAAACGTATGAGGTGCGCGCCGATGGCGAGCTATTGATCTGCCAGCCCGCCGAGGTATTACCGATGGCGCAGCGCTATTTTCTGTTTTGAGGATTTGTCCATGGACTTGCCGATCAGCCAAGCCGTCCTGCGTTCCCATCACCCTCGCGAATGGGTGACGCTGACCTATGACGACAGGTTCCTGAGGCGCAAGGTACTGACCACGGATGGCGGCGAGCGGTTTCTTGTCGATCTGGAGCACACCACGTCGCTGAACGACGGCGATGCCTTCCTGCTCCCAAACGGGCGCGTCGTTGGCGTCCGGCCCGCGCACGAGCCGCTGCTGGCTGTTTCCGGGCCCGATCTGTTGCGTCTGATCTGGCATATCGGCAACCGGCACACGCCGTGCCAGATGGAGACCGACCGTCTGCTGATCCAGCGCGACCACGTGATCCGCGACATGCTGGAGAAACTGGGCGCGTCGATCCGTGAAGTGATCGAGCCGTTCACCCCTGAAGGCGGCGCCTATGGCCTTGGGCGCACGCACAGCCATGCCCATTGACACGTTGGAAATCCTGACACTCGCGCAATGGCTGTCGCCCGCCTATCCGGTCGGGGCGTTCAGTTATTCGCACGGGCTGGAAACCGCGATCTCCGACGGGACCGTTGCGGATGCCGAAAGCCTCTACACTTGGGTGGCGGAGGTTATGCAGCACGGCAGCGGTCAGACCGACGCTCTGTTTCTGGCGGCGGCCTTTAACTGCGATACCCCGAACGAGCTAGCAGAGGTCGACGTGACCTGCCGTGCCTTCGCGCCCACACGGGAACGATTGATGGAAACTGACCTGCAGGGCGCCGCCTTTGCGAAAACGACCGCTACGATATGGGGTGTGGACTTGCCCCAGCTCTGCTATCCGATCGCGATTGGCCGAGCCGCCCGACAGTTTGGCCTTCCGCTGGCGCTGACGGCGGCGATGTATCTGCAGGCCTTTTCCAGTAACCTCATTTCGGTCGGCATGCGGCTTATTCCGCTAGGCCAGACCGACGGGCAGACGCTGATCCAACGTCTTGGCACGGTTTGCCAGAATGTCGCGACGGCGGCACTGGACGGCGATCTCGGCCAACTCACCAGCACCGCCTTCCTCGCCGACATTGCGGCCATGAGGCACGAAACCCAGCATACAAGGATCTTCCGTACATGACTTGTTTCAACGGCCCCCTGCGCATCGGTATCGGCGGCCCGGTCGGGTCAGGCAAGACCACGCTGACGGCTGCGCTTTGCGAAGCGTTTCGGGCAAGCCATTCTATCGGCGTGATCACCAACGACATCTACACTCAGGAAGATGCCGAGGCGCTGATGCGGATGCAGGTTCTGGCCGCCGACCGCATCATCGGTGTTGAGACCGGCGGCTGTCCACATACTGCGATCCGCGAGGACGCATCGATCAATCTCGGTGCCGTCGCTGAGATGGTCCGACGCCATCCGGAGGTCGAGATCATCCTGATCGAAAGCGGTGGCGATAACCTGTCGGCGACCTTCAGCCCCGAACTCGCCGACGTCACAATCTACGTCATCGACGTCGCAGCCGGCGAAGAGATCCCGCGCAAGGGCGGACCGGCCATTACCAAATCCGACATCCTTGTTATCAACAAGACCGATCTTGCGCCACATGTCGGCGCCCGGCTGGAGGTCATGGACCGTGACGCCGGGCTGATGCGCGGTCATCGGCCCTATGTTTTCGCCAGTCTGCGAGCACGCAAGGGCGTCAAGGAGATCTGTTGTCTTATTGCGGAAGCCGGGGCAATCGCCGCCCCGAACTTGGACGTTTTTGCGGAGGCCGACGTTCAAGCCTGAAGTCCGGGATGCAGAGTTCCCTGAGCAGGCGTGGAGGCATAAGTGCGGCGAATGACTCGGTCGGGCACCCTCTATCCGTACCCTGCACGAGTACCAACTTATCTCGAAACTTATACTCAGCGTCTATTTGTAAGTGCGGACGGGTCTAGCGGAACGGCGGCTTCATAAAAGGAACACCAATCCTAGCCCAACCCCTGGCGATTGACTTCAGCTAGCGGCGCAGTCGGTTACAGGTTTTCCTTGAGCAGTATTTCGATCCTAATCCGCTCCTGGGAGGCCAGCGGTTCTCTCTGGTCAGACCAAGCCCGAAGGATGCGGATCGCGCTGCGGACCAAGTGACCTGGGTTCTGCGCAATCACGGCGTCGATCTGGCCGGACAAGAGCGCACATTCGGTAAACGGCGTGCGTTCATGGGCGATGACGATGGTATCTGCATTGCCACCGGCGCCGGCCACGGCCTCCAGCGGGCCACGTGCCTCGGAACTGAGGACATAGACGCCGACGATATCGGGATGGTTGGCGAAGGAGTTGCTGACAATTCTTTCGGTTCGCTTTGGGTCGCCGTAGGTTTCCAGGGATGGCAAAACCTGCAGTGGAGGAAAATCAGCGGTCATCACCTCGTCAAAGCCGAGCCGTCGTTCCAAGCTGCCTCGTGACTGCATCGTTTCGGCGATGGCCAGGATCTTGCCGCCATTCGCGCCAGCGAAACGGCCCATAAGCCGACCTGCCGTCGCGCCAGCGGCGTGGTTGTCAATGCCGACGAAATCCTCGCCAGCTGTTCCGGGCTGGCCGGAAATGAACGGCACGGCGTGAATCCCGCGTTCTGCAAGCCGCAGCATCGCGTCACGCACCTGCGGCGATTCTGGGGCCATGATCGCCACGCCGTTGACGTCTTCCGGGTCGAGGCCACTGAGGATTTTGGCAATGCGGTGGGGGTGGTTGTCGTCGATCTGTGAAACCTCGGCCGTAACCATGTCGGCCGCGAAGGCAGACTTGGCTTCATCAACTCGGGCAATTAACTCGTCAAGAAACTGATCGCCGGTTCGGGGCAGTAGAAAAAGGAAGCGGTAGTTCTTGCGCCTCGCTAGATTTGCCGCTGACAGATTTCTTACAAAACCCATCTTTTCAATGGCTTCGTTAACCTTGTCGACTGTCCGTTTTTTGACGCCGGTTCGGTCGTTCAGGACGCGATCCACCGTCGCAAGACTTACTCCGGCAGCTTTGGCAAGGTCTTTTGTTGTGGGTCGCATGATGCCTAGATTGTCTCTGATCGAAAGTTTCCGACGCGCCTAGTTCTTATGCAATTTCATATGGAAAGCAACATTTCTGAGGTGCGTACTTCAATAAATGCTTGAAATGAGGTGCGTGCCTCATTTATCAATGGTCTTACCGAGAGTCGCGGCGAGGAGGCCGGGGCAGAAAACTGGGAGGTTTTCCAAAATGAAATCGAAACTGCTTTATTCCGCAGCAGCCCTGGCCGTCATGGCCGGCGCCAATGCTGCGACCGCCGACGAGCTTACACTTTGCTGGGCAGCCTGGGATCCGGCGAACGCGCTGGTCGAACTCAGCAAGGATTTCGAGGCTCAATCTGGCCATACGATGAAATTCGAGTTTGTGCCCTGGCCAAATTTCGCCGACCGTATGCTGAATGAATTGAACTCAGGCGGTCAGCTCTGTGATCTAATGATCGGCGACAGCCAGTGGATCGGTGGCTCTGCGGAGGCCGGCCATTACATCAAGCTCAATGATTTCTTCGACGCCAATGACATCACGATGGATGATTTCCTGCCGGCAACGGTCGTCGGATATTCTGAATGGCCGAAGAATACGCCGAATTACTGGGCACTTCCGGCATTCGGCGACGTCGTCGGCTGGACCTATCGCAAGGACTGGTTCGAGCAACCCGCATTGCAGGCTGAGTACAAAGAGAAATATGGCCGCGATCTGGCCGTACCCGCCACCTTCGCAGAGCTCATGGATATCGCCGAGTTCTTCCAGAACCGGGAGATCGACGGGAAGACCGTCTATGGTGCCTCGATCTATACCGAGCGCGGGTCCGAAGGCATCACGATGGGTGCGATGGACGTGCTTTACAGCTTTGGCTTCAAGTATGAGAACCTGGACAAGCCCTATGAGATGGAAGGTTTCGTCAATTCGCCGGGCTCGGTTGCGGGGCTGGAATATTACAAGGCGCTCTACGATTGCTGCACGCCGCCGGGATCATCCAACGGTTACATGAGCGAGGGGATTGATGCCTTCAAGTCGGGGCAGGTCGCGTTGCAGATGAACTTCGCTTTCACCTGGCCCGGGTTCGAGAGCGACGCGAATGTGGGCGGCGGCAAGACCGGCTACTTCGCCAACCCGGCCGGTCCGGATGGTGAACAGTTCGCGCAGCTGGGCGGTCAAGGCATTTCGGTCGTTTCGTACTCGGACAAGCAGGACGCGGCGCTGGAATATATCAAATGGTTCGCCCAGCCCGACGTGCAGGAGAAATGGTGGAAATCAGGTGGATTTTCATGCCTGAAAGCGGTGCTGGAAGCCCCTGATTTTGCGTCCAGCCAGCCCTATGCACAGACTTTCCTCGACTCGATGGCAAT
>JBBKVT010000116.1:0-5367 GCA_037968535.1 Paracoccaceae bacterium | reverse complement strand
AAAGCCCTGCAAACATATCGGCGGAACTTCTCAAAGCCACGAAAAGCAAATGGCGGCAAAGATGGGTTCATAAGATACCGCGCCTCCAAGCAAGACTGCGACGCATGCTCTTTGAAGCCGCAATGCTGCCCGAAAGACCACGGGAGACGTCTCATGCGGTCCGTGCACGAAGCCGCCCGAGACGTCGCTCGCGAAATCCGCAAAACCGACGCCTACATGACCTCGTTCATCCAGCGACGAAAAGTTGAAATGCTATTTGCCCACCTTAAACGATACATCGGCCTGAGGATGATGCGGCTCCGAGGACCCAAAGGTGCCACCGAACAGTTCCAACTCGCTGCAACCGCCCAGAACCTCCGCAAACTGGCCAGGTTGGTACCAGTTCCAGCCCCGGCTTAAGGAGGGGCAGCGCGCGGCTTGCTTTTAGAACCAGCGTGAGCGCATCAAATGCCGACTTTTTCAACAGTATCTCCGCGCTGTGCCAGTTCGTCCGTCGAGCAGCAACGGCGGCTCATCCAAGGCCGGCCGTTCAAGATGAGCGAGGCGAAGGCATGCCTGAAACGAACCTGAAGCCGATATGATTCAAGAGGGCCGTTTCCCGATCAAACTGCGAGGGATGTGGGTTGAGAACCAACACTTTGCGGACCTTCCGGCAAGGATCAGAGCCAGCCCCATTGTGACCATTATAGCCGATACGATCTCGCCCGATCCTGCCGTTTCGCCAAGAACAAGGACACCGAGACCAAGCGTGACCACCGGGATGAGGGCGGGAAGTGTCGCACCGGCAACGACCCCCAGCAGCTCGGCGGAACGGTTGAAGGCATAAATTGCGACAACGCTGACCAAAACGCCTTGAAACCCGGCCTGGATCAACACGTCCGCCAGTGGCGCGGCGAGCATCTGTTTGGGCAAGGCCAGGAGATAGACGGGCAGATAGAAAGCAGCCGATCCCACGGCAACGATTGCGGTCGCATTTAAAGCCGGAACAGCAGCGTAACGGACGATCAAGGCATAGCTCGCCCACATGGTGCCGGTTCCGATCAGGATCAGATGGCCGATCGTGATGGCGCCGCCAGCCCGCGTGAACAGAACAATTCCCGACGCTGTCACCACCAGCCCGGCAAACCGCGCCGTCCCGAGCCTGTCGCCAAAGATCACCCGACCCAGCAGAACAGAGACGATGGCCATCACCCCCGGATTGAGTGCCCCCGCTGCCGCTGCTGGGGCGGTCTTCAAGGCCAGGGTAATCAACAGAACGTAAAGCGCTCCGAAGGCGATCACCATCGCGACGAGACCGGTCGGACCCAGCCGGTCAGTCCCGATGCCACGCCGCAGTGCGACGGGCGCAAGGATCAGCGCGGCCACCCCGAACCGCAGCATGGTCAGATCGAAGGCGTTCAGGCTCGTGGTCACACCAAGCCGCAGCATCACCAGAGACCCCGACCAGACCGTGATTGCCAGGACGGCCCAGCCGAGGCCCGACAGGGTATTCCGCGATATGATCGACATGCCATCTCCTCCTCGGTCGGTCGGAGGATAGGATCTGGAGTATATTGAGAAAAACGATATGATCAGAAGTTATGATGCAGAATACCTCAACCAGCTCTACGTTGGAACGCCGCGGTTCGGCGAACCGAACGCTCAATCTGGACGCGTTGCGCAGCTTCGTCGCGATCTGCGATACCGGATCGTTCCGTAGTGCGGCTGAACGGGTGCATAAGTCTCCCTCGGCTGTCAGTCTCCAGATCGGCAAGCTCGAAGAGCTGCTGGGCGCACGTCTGCTTGACCGCGATGCACGCCATGTGGCGCTGACGGAACAGGGCGGAACCTTGCTTGGGCAGGCCCGTCGCCTTCTGGGACTTACCGACGAAACTCTTGCGCATTTTCGGAGATCTCCGCTTGCAGGCCGCCTGTTCCTGTGCGCTCCGCATGACCTTGGCGTGTCCCTTGTGCCCCGCCTGTTGCGGCGTCTGGCCGAAGTTCATCCGGGCGTTCACGTCGATGTTCGGCTTGGGACGAGCGACGCGGTGCAGAAGGGAATCACGGATGGTTCCGCCAATCTGGCCCTGTTCAACGATGTCGGGGCATCCACGATCCAGGCACAGGAACTTTTCTCGGAGCCGCTGAAATGGCTGGCTCTGGATGGCGGGCAAGCGGCCCGGCAAGACCCGCTTCCTCTTGCCGTGGCGGACGTAGGATGTGCCTGGCGTGATGCGGCCTTGAACGCGCTACATGCGGCAGGCCGGGCCTACCGGATAGCCTATTCGAGCGACACGTCGATGGGGCAGGTTGCAGCTCTGCGGGCCGATCTTGCCGTCGCGGCGCTGCCACTGTCGCTGGCGGATCGCGATCTGGTCGAGGCACCTGCTCACTACGATCTTCCACAACTTCCGCTCACCCATATTCGCGTGGTCGATGATGGCAGTGAACTGGCAAGGACGTTCGTCGCGCTGGTTGTTGCAGACATGCGGCCCCCCCGCGCGTCGCGGCGGAGTGATTTCAGCGTTCTGCGCACGTAAAGACAAAGTCCGCGTCTGGGACGATGACCTGCTGCTCACCCAAGGTGCTTGCTTTCCCGCTCTATCGACCATTCGATCAGTTCCGACCAAAGGGTTTCAGCCAGCTTTTCGTCCAGACCGACCTCGGTGGCTCTTTCCTTGACCCTGTTCAGCACTTTGGCGACTCGGTCGACCGTCCTGGCAGGCAACCCCTCGATGCGTTTGAGGTCGATTGCACTGTCGATGTAACGGCTGCGGATCGCAAGCAGGTCGAGAAGCAGGATGTCGATTGCATCTATTTCCTTGCGAAGCTCGGCCATTGAATTGCATTTCTGAGGCGGTCGTAGGTTCGTCATTTGGAAATCCTTGGTTGAGAAGTTGAGATGCACTTTTTTGGTCAACAGTTTTTTAAACAGATCGGGTAGATAGTCGACGAAGGACTTTCTCATCCCAAAAGCCGCACAAGGTACGATACCGCCCGCCTGGACCGTTCTATGCAGAATTCGGCGGCCGGCGCAGGCGCCTTCCCGATCACCCGGCGGATCTGAAGATCGCCGACAAGCAAGTCGAGATAGAGGCCTACTGCCTGATCACTGCTGTCAAACGAAAGCTGGCCCATTCGTTTTGCACGTTCCAGCACCTGTAGAAGAAGCGGCAACACGGATTCTCGGCCTGCCTGCGAAAGGGTTCCTCCCAATTCGCCACTGGCATCGGCCGCCGCAGCGCGGTTCAAGGCGATGGCGCGGTTCCCAAGAAGTAGCATCAGCAACTTGGGGCCCAAAAGGTCGAGGATCAGAAGCGCGTCACTCTCGGCGGAAAGTTCCTGTTCTAGCAAGGCTTTGACCTCGGCTGCGTTGCGGGTAACCAGCGCCTTGAACAGACCCTGCTTGCCGCCATACCAGTTGTAGAGCGTCTCGTTCGACGCCTTGGCCATACGCGCGATGCCCTGCATCGAGGTCCCGGCATAGCCGCCCTGTTCCAGCAACTGATAGGCGACGGTTTCGATTTCTTCCTGACGCAGCGATCTGGTTTCGGCGCGCATTGCGGTCTCCTCGGGTGTTGACAGTATCCGTAACGGAAGTTACTGATGTTCACAACCGTAATTTAAATTACGTTTGGGAGTCAGTGTGACCAAACAGATCAATTATGCCGCCCTGCCGCACTTGTTGGTAGCGCTCGCCCTGCTGTCGCTGATCCTCAGCGGGGCAATCTTCGGGTTCTTCTATGCCTGGATATGCTCTACCATGTGGGGGCTGGATGCCGCTGAACCCGCAGTTGCGATCGCCGCCATGCAGGCGATGAACGCTTCGGTTCGCAATGCAGTATTTGCGCCTGCATTCTTTGGTACGCCGGTCGCGCTTGTCGTGACGGCACTGTTGGCGAGGGCCCGGCAGCGCCAGGTTTCCGCATGGGCTTTCTCAGCGGCTGCTGCGGTCTATGTGGTCGGTGGATTTCTGGCGACCATGGCCGTAAACGTACCGATGAATGAAGCACTGGCACAGGTTGCCATCCCGGAAAGCACCGAGGCGGCACAAGAACTCTGGCAGGATTATTCCGGCAGATGGCAGGTCTGGAACATCGTCCGCACCCTCGCCAGCGGGTTCAGCCTGATATTGACCGGCCTCGCGATCCTGCATCTGACGAAAGTGAAGAACTGATGGATTACTCTCTGCTCGCATTCTCCCTCGTGGTCTTTGTCACGGTCGTCACACCAGGCCCGACGGTTCTGCTTGCGCTGACAAATGGGTCGCGGTTCGGTCTTGCCCGCGCCGGGGCAGGAATTGTCGGGGCGGGGCTGTCCGACCTTGTCTTGATCACCGCCGCCGCATTTGGATTGGGTGCCATCCTTGCCACTTCGGCCTTTTGGTTCTCTGTCGTGAAATGGCTTGGCGTGATCTATCTGGCCTGGCTCGGGGTGCAGATGCTGAGATCGGCTGGAGAACTCGGTGACGTGTCTTCCGGACAGGCTCGCGGGCACGGGGCAGGATCAGTGGCCCGAATTTTCCGCAAGAGTTTCCTTGTGGCGGTGACAAATCCAAAGGGCTACCTGTTTTTCGCGGCGTTCCTGACGCAGTTCGTCGACATGTCGCAACCATTGGTGGGCCAATATGCATATTTGGCGATAGTGTTCGTTCTGATCGATCTGGCAGTAATGACGGCCTACGCATCACTGGGAGCCCATGCCATGAGGTTCCTGCGCCAGAAGGGAGCCATGTGGCTGGAGCGGTGCTGCGGCGTCGCTCTGCTAATATTGGCCGGAGGGCTGGCGCTTTACAAACGTGCTTAGTTTAAAATGTTTGGTTTCGCGATCGACACTTGGCATCCGCGACATGGAGCGGGTGGAAAGTGGGAACCTGGTCATTGATCGAATGCCCGCGCTGTCCCGCGCTGTGTGAATTCCCCCATCGCAAATTTGGCGGATGCAGCGAAAGTCCGGATCCACGGGCCGCACTGCAGCATGACAGAAGACAGGTCAATGACCGCACTGGGCCGTGAGTGACTGATGTCTCAGATCGGTGGGGCTGCGCGCTCGGTAATCAACTTTCTGGAAGTGACCCTTTCACGGTGTATCATATACAGCCCCGCGCCAATAATGATGGCAATGCCGGTCAGGCTTAGAGCGTTAGGGAAATCGCGGAAAACCAGATATCCGAATAGTGTCGCCACTGGTAACTCCAGATACTGCAGTGGAGCCAACGTGGCCGAGGGCGCCAGCGACAGAGCATATGTCATCATCATATGGCTCAGTGTGGCAAAAAACCCAACTCCCAGGAGCCACAGCCACGCAATGCCCATGGGCCAAACCGGATCGAACAGCTCGGACCCCGAGCCTTCGGCCAGTATCATCACCGGCATGCAAAACAGACTG
>JBBKVT010000115.1:0-6817 GCA_037968535.1 Paracoccaceae bacterium | reverse complement strand
CTGACCCGCCGCGTGGTTCTGTTCAAAAGCCGCGCCCCCAGGCGCGCCTCGAGAGAAGAAACATGTTTCGAAACGGCAGATTTCGAAATTCCCATTTTCTTGGCCGCGTCGGTGAAGCCGCCTTGGTCTACGACCGTAGCAAAGGCCTCCATCTCAGTTAGTCTGTCCATACGCGTTACCTGTAGTCTTGGCCCCTCAAGGCAAAGGTATCGCGTCCAATTCAGGCAGGAATACGGTGTGCGGCGGACAATACTGGGGATTTATAAAGAACGTTCATGGCAGGGAAACCGAAGTGTTAATCGAAAATGAATACTGAGGTTTTTTTTATGCTGATTCAATATCTTAGAGAGAAGCTGCGAGTCTGGCCCCCTGATCGATCGCACGCTTGGCATCCAGTTCCAAAGCCAAATCAGCACCCCCGATCACGTGAACATTAAGACCTTGGTTCAACATTGCGTCGGCAAGAGACCGCTCGGACACTTGACCGGCACATAATACCACATTTTGTGCCACAATCGTTTGCGGGTTCTCACGCGACTCGCCTAGCGAAATATGCAGACCCTCGGAATCGATCCGCTCATAGTTAACGCCACCGATCATTTTGACTTTCTTCATCTGCAAGGTGGCGCGGTGGATCCAGCCGGTGGTCTTGCCCAAGCGCCGGCCGGGCTTCTCGGCTTTGCGCTGCAACATAACGACCTGCCGCGCCGGGGCTTCAGGCTGCGGCCCGGTTGGTGAAACGCCGCCACGATACGCATCTGGGTCGGCGACGCCCCATTCTGACTGCCATGCGTTTAAATCCAGCGTTGGACTTGTGCCCCGCTCCGTCAGGAATTCGGCCACGTCGAACCCGATACCGCCCGCACCGACGATTGCGACAGTTTCGCCGACCGCGACCTCGTCGCGCAGAACGTCGATATACGACAACACGGCAGGATCGTCCTGACCGGGAATGGACGGATCGCGAGGTTTGACACCCGTCGCGATGATGACCTCGTCGAATCCTGCCAGATCAGCGAGACCAGCCTCGGTGCCGAGTCTCACGGTGATCCCGGCCTTTTCGACCATCGTTTCGAACCATTCCACGAGGCCGTGAAATTCTTCCTTGCCCGGTATCTTTCGCGCCATGTTCAGCTGTCCACCGATGCCGGAAGCCTTTTCAAAAAGCGTGACCGTGTGTCCCCGCTCTGCGGCAACAAGCGCGGCCGAAAGGCCTGCGGGGCCGGCGCCCACGACGGCAATCGTTTTGCTCACCGTGGCGGGTTCGTATCTCAGCTCGGTCTCGTGACACGCCTGGGGGTTCACCAGGCAGGTGCTGATCTTGCCTTGGAATGTATGATCGAGACAGGCTTGGTTGCAGGCGATGCACGGGGCAATTTCGGCAGCGCGCCCGGTAGCGGCCTTTGCAACGAAATGCGGATCGGCAAGAAATGGACGGGCCATCGACACCATGTCGGCGCAGCCTTCGGCCAAGACGGTTTCGGCGACATCGGGCGTGTTGATGCGGTTCGAGGTGATGATCGGGATGCTGACCTGCCCCATCAGCTTCTTCGTGACCCAGCTGAAGGCACGGCGCGGAACGCTGGTCGCGATAGTTGGAATGCGGGCTTCGTGCCAGCCGATGCCGGTGTTGATGATCGTGGCCCCGGCCGTTTCGATTTCCTTGGCCAGCGTCACGACTTCTTCCCATGTCGACCCCTCTGGGATCAGGTCGATCATCGACAGGCGGTAGATCAGGATGAATTCGGGGCCGGTCGCGGCGCGGACGCGTTTCACGACCTCGATCGGCAGGCGCATGCGGTTCGAGTAGCTGCCGCCCCAGCGGTCGCTTCGCTTGTTGGTGTGGGTGACCAGGAACTGATTGAGAAGGTAGCCTTCGGACCCCATCACCTCTACCCCGTCATAGCCCGCTTCCTTTGCGCGAGCAGCGGCGGTGGCGATGTCAGCGATCTGCTTTTCAATGCCAACTTCGTCCAGCTCTCTGGGTGGAAACGGCGAGATCGGCGATTTGACCGGCGATGGGGCGACGCAATTGGGGCCGTAGGCGTAGCGACCGGCATGAAGGATCTGCATGGCGATCTTGCCATCGGCCGCATGCACCCGGTCGGTGACGATCGTGTGGTTGGCGATGTCGTGGGGCGTGTAAAGACCTGCGGCACCCGGAAAGACGCCGCCTTCAGGGTTTGGGGCCATGCCACCGGTGACCATCAGACCGACACCGCCGCGAGCCCGTTCGGCGTAGAACTCGGCGACCCGGTTCCAATCCTTGGTCTCTTCGAGATTGGTGTGCATCGAGCCCATCAGGACCCGGTTCTTCAAGGTGGTGAAGCCAAGGTCGAGCGGCGCCAGAAGGTGGGGATAAAGCGTCATGTCGGTCCTTTCCGGATCACGAACCATGCAATGGTCGTGCTGTCACGCGAAACGCGGCGTCAGGTGGTTTCCAGACAGTGGCGACGAAACGCGCGCTTCAGCATGTCAAGTTCGGCACGCAGCAGTTCGACTTCGGCGCGAATATCATCTTCCAGCGGTTCGCCGGTGATAAGGGAAAAACTGTCCAGCTTTTCACCGGTTGTGCTGTCCGAAATCACGAAGACCTGCACGCCGTCGGCCAGCAATGCCGACGGAACAGGAATACGCAGGGACCACTGGCCCCCACCCCGGTGCGGCGCGATCTCGACATCCGGCAGGAGGCTGTCGAGATGGGTCACTTTAATCCGAGGTGCGTCGGCCCCGGGCTTTGCGGCGACAATCACACCTTCCCATGTCCCGGCATGGATGCGCGTCTTGGTGACTGAGTAATCCGTCATTGATGTCCCCTTCAGACCTCTGCCCGTGGCCGTCGCGCCAGCGTCAGGTCGCGGATGACGATCTGGTTCATCGCCGGGCTTTCAAAGATCAGGTCGAGCCATGCTCGTTCGACGCGCTTCTCGTTCATGTTCGTGTAGGCGAGGTCAAATTCGACCGTCGATTCAACTTCATTCATTGGCAGTTCGCGGACAAGCTGTTCCGTGTTGGGCCCATGGCGGACGTTGAGGCGCGCGAAGATTTCCAGCGGTTGTTCCATCTCGAGCACGATCGACAGGCGCATCAGGTGCCGGCGCTGCAACCCGGCAACCGCATCTTGTGGCAGATCAATCGCCAACGACAGGAAGCTGCCATCGAAACGAAACACGTCCATCCGAAGGCCGAAGGATGCGAGGTCCTGTTCGCGGGTGTTGCGGATCTGGCGAAATGTCAATTCCGATATCGTGCAATCGTGGAAGACCGTCACTTCGTCACCGATTCTTGCCTTTGGCTGAACGGCAGCGATTCCGGGTGGCGTGACCGGTCCGCGCCAGATCTGCGGCCGCCAAGCCCAATCGGAATGCAGCGGTTTGACGATCGCATTGCTGCCGATCAACGGCAAGGTCAGCCGGGCATCGGCAATGTGCAGAACCTCGTCCAGCCGACGCCGAATTTCGCGGGCGCGGCTTCGGACCTTGCGCAAAGCGGACAGGTCGGTGGTTTCCGCCCGGTCTACCAACCGGGACCACCGGCGCAGCAGGCGCTTGTGGAGGGCGCGGTCGAGAAGGTTGTTGATCCGTTCCGACATGGGCTAGGCCGGCTCCGCGATTGGGCAGTGACCAGACCATCTTGCACGGAAAGGTTTCATCGGGGCAAACGGTTGTCTTGTAGGCCCGCTTTGCTGTTCTCTGCGTGGGACCGACAGAAGGCTGCCGGCCACTCGGAAGACCCAGGCGGTCCTAGAGGTCCATGTAGACATGACGCTCGGCTTTGGCTCCGGGATGGGTGACAGCGCCTTTGTTGGTGGGACCGACCAGCTGGGCGTATTTCCAGAGTGCGCCGCTGGCATACAGTGTTTCGCGTGGGCCTTTCCACGACTTCCTGCGCGCGGCAAGTTCGGCATCTGACAGGGCAACCGAGATCTCGCCCTTGATGGCGTCGATGGTGATCACGTCGCCGTCCTTCAGTAGCGCGATCGGTCCACCTTGGGCGGCTTCCGGCCCGACATGGCCGACGCAGAAGCCACGCGTGGCGCCCGAGAAACGACCGTCGGTGATCAGCGCGACCTTCTTGCCCATACCCTGGCCCGACAGAGCCGCCGTGGTGGCCAGCATTTCTCGCATTCCAGGACCGCCTGCGGGGCCTTCGTTGCGGATCACAAGCACCTCGCCTTCCTTGTAGCTGCGTGCCTTGACCGCCTCGAATGCATCCTCTTCACATTCAAAAACGCGGGCAGGTCCGCGGAAGACCTGTTCCGCAGCGGTCATGCCCGCGACCTTCACGATGGCGCTTTCGGGGGCAAGGTTGCCTTTCAGGCCGACGACACCGCCGGTTTTGCTAAGGGGTTGGCCGATCGCGTAGATCACCTTGCCATCGGCTTCTCGTTCGACCAGGTCGATTTCCTCGCCGATGCTGCGTCCGGTAACGGTCATGCAATCTTCATGGATCAGGCCCGCCTTGCGCAGTTCCTTCAACACCACGGGCACGCCGCCTGCTTCGTAGAGATCCTTGGCGACATATTGTCCGCCCGGTTTGAGATCGACGAAATACGGGGTTTCGCGGAAGATGTCGCAGACATCGTCGAGATCGAACTCGATCCCGGCTTCGTGCGCCATCGCGGGCAGGTGCAGACCGGCATTGGTGGAGCCGCCGGTGCATGCCACAACTCGGGCGGCGTTCTGCAATGACTTCAGCGTGACGATATCGCGGGCGCGGATGTTTTTTTCGATCAGGTTCATCACGGCCTCACCCGAGGCGACCGAATACTGGTCGCGGGATTCGTAGGGTGCAGGCGCACCAGCGGAATTGGGCAGCGCGAGGCCGATCGCTTCCGACACGCAGGCCATGGTGTTGGCGGTGAACTGGCCGCCACAGGCCCCTGCCGAGGGACAGGCGACCCGTTCAAGAATGGTCAGTTCCTCTTCGGACATGTTGCCGGCCTGGTTCTGGCCGACCGCCTCGAATACGTCCTGAACCGTGACATCTTTTCCATTCAACCGACCCGGCAGGATCGAGCCACCGTAGATGAAGACGGAGGGCGTGTTGAGCCGGATCATCGCCATCATCATGCCGGGCAGCGACTTGTCGCATCCGGCCAAGCCGACGATGGCATCATAGCAATGGCCGCGCATGGTCAATTCGACGGAATCCGCGATGGCCTCGCGGCTGGCCAGAGACGAACGCATCCCCTCGTGGCCCATCGCGATGCCGTCGGTGACCGTGATCGTGGTGAATTCGCGCGGTGTGCCGCCAGCGGCCTTGACCCCAAGTTTGACGGCCTGGGCTTGCCGGTTCAACGCTATGTTGCAAGGGGCGGCTTCGTTCCAGCACGTTGCGACGCCGACGAAGGGCTGCGCGATTTCTTCCTCGGTCAGGCCCATCGCGTAGTAGTAGGATCGATGCGGTGCGCGAGAGGGCCCTTCGGTGACGTGACGGCTGGGCAGGTTGGATTTGTCGAATTTGATGTTGCGCATCGGAAAGGCCCCTCGCTGATCCGTGATTTCATCCGGAATAGTGCGGCACACCCCGATTCACAAGCCTTGCAGCACGTGATTGCCCTGCCCTCGCAATCATCCTAACCTTACAAGAAAAATCGGGCGGCAGGCAGGCAGTATGTTCAACTTGATGTTCGACCGGTTCGTTGATCCTGCGCGGCTGCGCCCGCAGCTTTGGCGGCTTGTGCTGGGGTCGGTCCTGATCTTCCTGATCTATTTGCTCGGCCTCGCAATTCTCTTCGGATTGATCTGGTTGAGCGTCGGGCGAGCATCGTTCATGTTATGGCTGGGCAGGATTGCCAATCCTACCACCCCCGCGGCCACGCTGATCGTGATGGCGAGTTTTATTGGCATGGCGATCGCGCCGATGATCGTGGCACGTCGAGTGCACAAAAGGGCCGCAGCCACGCTTTTCGGCCCGCGAGTTCGGGTCATGCGGGACTTTGCCATGACATCGGCGATCGTGCTGGCGCTCTATTCCGTGCTGCTTGGGGTCTGGTCGCTACAGTTCGACGCGATACCCAATTTGCCATGGACCCTTTGGCTTTCGCTTCTGCCGCTGGCGATCTGCGGCCTTCTGGTCCAGACACTGGCCGAGGAACTGATCTTTCGCGCCTACCTTATGCAGCAGCTTGCGGCGCGCTTCAAATCACCGCTGATCTGGATGCTATTGCCCAGTCTTGCCTTCGGCCTTGTTCATTACGACCCAACAACTGCCGGCGCCAATACCTGGATCGTCGTCGGCTCGGCGGCAGCCTTCGGGCTGGTCGCGGCAGACCTGACGCGGTTGACTGGCACTATCGGGGCCGCCTGGGGATACCATTTCGCCAACAACCTGATCGCGATCGTCGTGTTGTCCACGGACAACACTATCACCGGATTGTCGCGATACCTCACGCCCTATTCGATCAACGACTCTGACCTGGTGCCGATGCTGACGATCGGCGATCTGATGACCATGATCCTGGTCTGGCTGATCCTGCGCCGGGTTCTGCGCCGTTGATTGCATTTCGTCCCCCGGCGGCCTATTTCAGATCCGACAGGTACCATTAAGGCCAGAGCGCGCAATGAACTGGATTTCGAACTACGTCCGACCGACGATCAACTCACTTTTCTCGCGCCGCGAGGTGCCCGAGAATCTTTGGTCGAAATGCCCCGAATGCGGGACGATGCTGTTTCACCGGGAACTTTCAGACAATCTGAATGTCTGCACGAGTTGCGACCACCATATGGCAATCACCCCGCACGACCGCTTCAAGGCGCTGTTCGATGGCGGCGTCTTCATCGAGCTGGATGTGCCGGCACCAATTGTGGATCCG
>JBBKVT010000114.1:0-36748 GCA_037968535.1 Paracoccaceae bacterium | reverse complement strand
TCCTGCAAGGCGACTGGGGCTTTTCAAGCGTCTTCAAGGACGAGGTTGGCGCGATCATCTCAACACGCCTGACGCTGACCGGCATCCTGATGCTCTGCGTCATGCTGGTGATGGTGCCGGTGGCACTGATCGTCGGCATTCTGGCCGGGATGCGCGAAGGCTCGAAACTGGACCGGACCCTGTCGACCGCCTCGATCGCCACAACTGCGACGCCGGAATATGTGTCGGGCGTGATTTTCATCGCGCTGTTTGCGTCCTCTGCCGTAGGGCTCAAATGGTTTTCAGGAACGGCCACAAGTGCGATGGACGGCATCACGTTCAACAACTTCACGCTGCCGGTTCTGACCATCGCCCTTTACGGGATCGGCTATATCGCCCGGATGACCCGCGCCAGCATGGCCGAGGTGATGACCGCGCAATATATCCGCACCGCGCGGCTGAAAGGCGTGAGCTTTCCGAATATCGTCATGAAACACGCCCTAAGAAACGCGCTGATCGCGCCCTTCACCGTGATCATGCTGCAATTCCCGTGGCTTCTGAACGGCGTCGTGATCGTCGAGACCCTCTTTAACTACAAGGGTTTCGGCTGGACGCTGGTCGAGGCCGCCGGCAACAATGATATCGAGTTGCTGCTTGCCTGTTCCGTCGTCGCCGTCCTCGTGGTTCTGATCACCCAGCTGATTTCCGACATCGGCTATGTGTTCCTGAACCCCCGCATCAGAATCTCGTAAGGAGCCGCCACCATGGAAGAACTCTCCTGGGGCAGCATCATCGCCCGAGTCTTCGTACAATTCTGGCCGGTCTGGATCGGCATGATCGTGGTGTTCGCGGTCTCGATCAAATTCAAGCGCCGGCTGGGTCTTTACGGCAAGATGTTCGACTCGACGATCGGCATGGTCGGTTTCGCGATCGTCCTCTTCTGGTTCTTCACCGCGATCTTCGCCAATCAGATCGCGATGTATGATCCGCTTCAGATCTCATCTGGGATGAAGAACAAGGTGCCGGGCTCGCCACTGGCCGACGGCACGGGCTATTACCTGCTGGGCGGCGACAGCCTGTCGCGCGACGTGTTTTCGCGGATGGTGATGGGTGCGCGCGAGGTGCTGATCATCGCGCCCGCCGCAACGCTCTTCGCGTTCATGGTCGGGATTACGCTGGGCCTGCCTGCGGGCTACTTCGGTGGCAAGCTCGACACCTTCCTGTCGTTCCTCGCCAACCTCGTCCTCGCCTTCCCGGTGATCCTGCTGTTCTATCTTCTGGTCACGCCCGAGATCGTCGAAACCGGGATTCCGAAATATCTGGCCGCCGTGCTGTTCCTGTTCCCGATCATCTTCCTGACGATCCTTCTTAACAGCCGGTTCTTCGTGCAGCCAAAGAAGCGCAACATCTACCTCGCGATCACCATCGTCGTTGGGTTCTGGATTTATCTGGGTCTGGCATGGAACGCCGATCCGTTGAACATCATCTCGATGCAGCCAAATATCCTGATCGTCTTCGTCTCGGTGGTGTTCGTGAACTCGCCCACCGTGTTCCGGATCGTCCGGGGCCTCACGCTCGACATCAAGACCCGCGATTACGTCGCCGCCGGCCAGACCCGAGGCGAGGGTCCGTGGTACATCATGCTGTGGGAAATCCTGCCCAACGCGCGCGGCCCGCTGATCGTCGATTTCTGTCTCCGGATCGGCTACACGACGATCCTTCTGGGAACCCTCGGCTTCTTCGGCCTCGGCGTGTCGCCCGACAGCCCCGACTGGGGGTCAACGATCAACGAAGGCCGCCGCCTGCTGTCGATCTATCCGCACCCCGCACTGGTCCCGGCAATCGCACTGATGAGCCTTGTTCTCGGCCTCAACCTGTTGGCCGACGGACTGCGCGAAGAAAGCCTGAGGGACTGATGCGCGCAAAATGTAAATTCGCGTGCGTACAGCCCCGTAAAGAATGTAAACTGACGGATGTACCGACCGTACATTCGACCGGAGGTCGACCATGAGCACCCCCTATGACGGACCGATCCTGGAAATCTCGAATCTGTCGATTTCCTTCTTCACCCGATTGCGCGAAATCCCCGCCGTGATGGATTTTTCCTGCACCGTGATGCCGGGCGAGGCGATGGGCCTTGTGGGCGAGTCCGGCTGCGGAAAAAGCACGGTAGCACTTGGGGTTATGCAAGATCTCGGCGTCAACGGCCGGGTCGTCGGCGGCACCATCAAGTTCAAGGGCCGCGATCTCAATACGATGAGCCAGGAAGAGCTGCGCAAGATCCGCGGGTCGGAAATTGCGATGATATATCAAGAGCCTATGGCATCGCTCAACCCGGCAATGAAGATCGGCAAACAGCTGATGGAAGTGCCGATGATCCACGAAGGCACCTCGGAATCTGAAGCCTACAAGCTGGCGCTGCAAGTCGTCACCGACGTGAAACTCCCCGACCCCGACCGCATCCTGAAAGCCTACCCGCACCAGCTTTCCGGCGGCCAGCAACAACGTATCGTCATCGCTATGGCATTGATGTCAAAGCCTTCTTTGCTGATCCTCGACGAACCGACCACGGCACTCGACGTCACCGTCGAGGCCGGAATCGTCGAACTCGTCAAGGATCTGGGCAAGAAATACGGCACCTCGATGCTGTTCATTTCCCATAACCTTGGCCTCATTCTGGAAACCTGCGACAGGCTTTGCGTGATGTATTCCGGCGAGGCGGTTGAAACCGGCTCGATCCACGACGTCTTCGACGTGATGCAACACCCTTATACACAAGCACTTTTCCGCTCTATCCCCTTGCCAGGCGCCGATAAGAACGCCAGCCCCCTCGTCGCGATCCCCGGCAATTTCCCCCTGCCCCACGAACGCCCACCCGGCTGCAACTTCGGCCCGCGTTGCGACTACTTCGAGAAGGGCCGCTGCGACGCCCAGGAAATCCCGATGCTCTCGGTTCCCGGCAACGACCGCCACCAGACCCGCTGCATCAAATTCCAGGAAATCGACTGGCACGCACCGCTTAAGGCCAAGAAAACATTCGAGAAAGCCAAGCCCGGCAAAGTTGTCCTGAAGATGGAAAACCTGAAGAAATACTACGAGGTTTCCGGTGGCAGCATGTTCGGCGGCGGTGATGCGAAAGTCGTGAAAGCCAACGAGACCCTGTCCTTCGAGGCCCGCGAATCCGAAACACTGGCGATCGTCGGCGAATCCGGCTGTGGCAAGTCGACATTCGCCAAGGTTCTCATGGGGTTAGAGACAGCGACTTCCGGTAAGATTCTGCTCTACGGTCAGGACATCCAGGATACCCCGATCGAACAGCGCTCGACCGAAACCGTGTCTGGCGTGCAAATGGTGTTCCAGAACCCGTTCGACACCCTCAATCCGTCCTCGACGGTGGGCCGCCAGATCATTCGTGCGCTCGAGATTTTCGGCGAAGGCAACAGCGATGCGGAACGCAAAGAGCGGATGCTGGAACTTCTCGACCTGGTGAAACTGCCCCGTGAATTCGCCGATCGGATGCCCCGGCAACTGTCCGGTGGCCAGAAGCAACGCGTTGGAATCGCTAGGGCTTTTTCCGGTGGCGCTAAAATCGTGATTGCGGATGAACCAGTTTCGGCACTCGACGTTTCGGTTCAAGCGGCGGTCACCGACCTGCTTATGGAAATTCAGCGCAAGAACAAGACCACGCTGCTGTTCATCAGTCACGACCTGTCGATCGTGCGCTACCTCGCTGACCGGGTCATGGTGATGTATCTCGGTCATGTCGTGGAACTGGGCACCACCGATCAGGTGTTTTCGCCGCCCTATCATCCCTATACC
Source organism: Paracoccaceae bacterium (assembly GCA_037968535.1). GTDB lineage: Bacteria > Pseudomonadota > Alphaproteobacteria > Rhodobacterales > Rhodobacteraceae > JAHEAO01. The sequence goes on along the minus strand of JBBKVT010000114.1, from coordinate 32,950 downwards.
GAGGCGCTTCTGTCGGCCGTTCCGATCGCCGATACCCGGGTCAAGAAAAAGCGCATCGTTCTGGAAGGCGACATACCGTCCGCGATGAACCCGCCTCCAGGCTGTCCGTTCCAGACCCGGTGCCGCTGGAAAAGCCAGGTGCCCGGCGATCTCTGCGAGACTGTCATGCCGCCGATGGTCACATTGGATTCCGGCCATCAGGTCAAGTGCCATCTGTCAGCCGAGCAATTTGCCAGCATGGAACCCGTGATCGAGATCGCTGCCGAATAGCAACGGGCACGCAGTCACAGGACAAGTCCCTGAACCGTCAGGGTTTTTTAGCTGCCCCAGATCACTTTGACGTAGTGTTGAGTTTCCTGGTAGGGCGGCACATCGGCATGTTTCTGGACCGCTTCGGGACCAGCGTTATAAGCCGCAAGCGCCAGTCGCCAGGTGCCGAACTTGTCATACATCATCCGCAAATACCGCGCGCCGCCATCCAGATTGGATGCGGGATCCAGCGGATCGACCCGCAAAAGCCGCGCTGTTTCCGGCATCAGCTGCGCCAGCCCGATCGCGCCTTTCGGCGACAGGGCAGACGTGTTCCAGCCGCTTTCCTGTTGCACCAGCCGCAGGTAGAGATCGGTCGGCACGCCGTGGCGCAGGGCTGCCGCCTTGGCAGCCTCCAGATGTTCGCCACGATACTTGCCAGCATAACGCAACCCGGTCCCGGCATCCTCGATGGCTCGCTTGGGCTTGAGCCGCACCGAGTCGGAATATTGCGCCGCGGCCCGACCGTCCAGAACACTCAGCTGAGATTTGAAAAGTGCGGCCCGCGAACTTGTCGAAAGCGTCAGGTTCGCGCTTTGGGCACCCGCAGTCATGGCTGCGACGCCGAACGTTGCGGCGACCAGGAACTTTAGCATCAACTTACCCTCGAAATCCCAGGATCTTTTATCAGATTTTACCCGAAACACCAGCCCCGACAACGCGCTGAGGCGCACCCGCCCCGGCTGTCTGCGCGACGAGCGGTTCATACATCAAGTACCAAACAAGCCGGATAACGGAACCACGCAACCGATATCGATGCCCAAGACTGACGCTCTAAACCTCTGATTTGGGACTAACGATGCGGCACTCGCCAATTATTAACCTTTCCTTCAAACTGTCCGGGTGGTGTAACCGTGACTGAAAATTTCAGAGATTCGACGGGAGGCCAGAATGGCGGGATCAGTTAACAAGGTCATCATCGTGGGTAATTTGGGGCGGGACCCCGAAGTGCGCACATTCCAGAACGGCGGCAAGGTCTGCAATTTGCGCATCGCGACGTCGGAGAACTGGAAAGACAAGGCCACCGGCGAGCGCCGCGAAAAGACCGAATGGCATTCGGTCGCGATCTTTCAGGAGGGACTTGTGCGCATCGCCGAGCAGTACCTGAAAAAAGGCTCGAAGGTTTATATCGAGGGCAAGCTGCAAACCCGCAAATGGCAGGACCAGTCCGGCGCCGACCGGTATTCGACAGAAGTTGTGCTGCAAGGCTTCGACGGTGTTCTGACCATGCTTGACGGGCGCGGCGAAGGCGGCGGAAGCGGCGATCAGGGCGATGGCGGCTATGAAAGCGGACCCTCGTCGGGTGGCGGCGGCAACTTCGGCGGCGGTGCCCCCAGCGACATGGACGACGAGATTCCATTCTGATTCAGTGCCCTTACGGGCGCCTCGAAGGGAGACTGAGCGATGACCTGGTCCTTTCCGGTCGGTCGGCTATGGGGGACCGAGATCAGGATCCATTCAACGTTCTTTCTGCTGCTGCTTTGGATTGCGCTCGGGGCTTACTTTCAGGGTGGTTCCAGCTTCGCGGTGGAAAACCTCGCCTTCATTCTTGCGCTTTTCGCCTGTGTTCTGGCGCATGAGTTCGGCCATATCCTGATGGCGCGCCGCTTCGGCATCTCGACACCCGATGTGACACTTCTGCCGATCGGCGGCATGGCACGGCTGGAACGGATCCCGGAAAAGCCGATGCAGGAAATCGCCGTAGCTTTGGCCGGACCTGCTGTCAACGTGGCCATCTGGCTGGTGCTGACCATCGCGCTCGGGGCCAAGACCGGCATGGCTGGACTTGAGAATATTGGCGATCCGTCGCAGGGCTTTCTGTCGCGTCTGGCTGCGGTCAACATCTTTCTGGTACTCTTCAACATGATCCCGGCCTTTCCAATGGACGGGGGCCGAGTGGTCCGAGCGGCCGTGGCACTTTGGCTTGGCCGTGTCCGTGCGACGCAAATTGCCGCGATTGCGGGTCAGGCACTGGCGTTTCTATTTGGGTTCCTGGGACTGGCCTCCGGCAATCCGATCCTCGTTCTTATCGCTGTTTTCGTCTTCGTCGCGGCCTCGTCCGAGAATTCGGACGTGGCAATGCGCGAACTGGCGCGCAACATGAAAGCGCGCGAGGCGATGATCACCGCGTATGAGACGCTTTCACCCGATGACAGCTTGCAAATGGCCACGGCCGCGTTGATCCGGACGACCCAGCACGAATTTCCGGTGCGCGACGCCACGGGCACGGTGGTGGGGTTCCTCGATCGCAATGCGATCTTCGCTGCCGTCTCGGCAGACGGTCCGAAACCGAAGGTCTCGCAGATCATGGCCGCAGATTTCCCGGCCGTCGTGCTGACCGCACCGCTTCAATCCGCTCTGGACGCGCTTTTTAACAGCAAAGCGCCGGCGGTCGCAGTCACCGACAGGGACGGCACTATGCTTGGATACATCACCCGCGAAAACATCGGCGAGCTTATGGTTGTCGCGGGTCGGACCGGCCGCTAGCGCGCCCCAAGCGCGTCGTCCAGCACCCCGCGCACGATGCCGGTATCCACGTCGGTCGCGACGAACGCCTGGCCGATATCGCGCGCCAAAATGAACCGCAGCTTGCCGTCCAGCACCTTCTTGTCCTGCCCCATCAGCGCCAGAAGCCCGCCGGCATCCGGCAATTCCCCGGGAATGTCAGCAAGGTCGGCCCGCATTCCCATCGCTTTCAGGTGCGCCCTGACCCGGCTCGGCACTTCCTGCGCGCACAGACCCAGCCGCGCCGAGGTTTCGAACGCCAGGGCGCAGCCGATGGCCACCCCTTCCCCGTGCAGCAACCGATCCGAATAGCCCGTCGCCGCTTCGAGCGCGTGACAGAATGTGTGACCAAGGTTCAGCAGCGCGCGGTCGCCCTGCTCGGTTTCGTCCCGCACGACAATCTCTGCCTTCATCTCGACCGAACGCCAAACCGCCGTCGCGCGAAGATGGACATCGCCCGCTGCGAGCGCCGGGCCATTGATCTCTAGCCAGTCGAAAAACGCGGCATCGCCCAACAGGCCATATTTCACGACCTCGCCGTAGCCTGCCAAAAAGTCACGCGACGGCAACGTGCCAAGAGCCAGGATGTCCGCCAGAACCAGCGACGGTTGATGAAACGCGCCGATCAGGTTCTTGCCATGTGCCGAATTGATCCCTGTCTTGCCACCCACCGAACTGTCAACCTGTGCCAGAAGCGAGGTCGGTATCTGCACCAAGCGCACGCCACGGCGCAGGATCGCCGCGGCAAAGCCCGCGAGATCGCCGATCACGCCGCCGCCAAGCGCGATCACCACGTCGCGGCGCTCGATCTTTTCGGCCAGCAGCCATTCGACGGATCGGGTCAACTGGTCCCAGTTCTTAGTCGCCTCGCCCGCCGGCAAGATCAGCGCGACGGTGTCGATGCCGGCACGGGCCAAACCGTCCTTCAATGTATCCAGATGCAAGGCTGCAACGTTCTGGTCAGTCAGCACGGCCACCCGAGGCCGGTGCAACAGCGGCGCAACAAGTCCGCCGGCTTCGGCGATCAGACCCTCGCCGATCCGCACGTCGTAGGCGCGATCGCCAAGCGGCACATGAACAGTTTCGGTCATTTTCGCCTTTCCAGCACATCCGGTCGGGTCAGAAGCGCCTCTATCACCCGCTGTGCCATATCCTCGATCGAATAGTCCGGCCGTGCATCGACGACGAGTTCTGCCATTGCATAACTGGGTCCGCGCGCCGTGCACAGATCCGCCAAGGTCTGCCGCGGATTGGGTGTGCGCAACAACGGTCGGGTCGCCTTGTGACGCACACGGGTCCACAGCAACGGCAGGTCGGCGCGCAGCCAGACCGCGATGCCTTTTTCAGCGATGATACGGCGGTTTCGCTCGGCCAGAAAGGCGCCGCCTCCGGTCGACAGGATGCAGCATTTCTGGCCGAGAAGCCGAATCAGAACCTGGGTTTCCTTGTCTCGGAAAAACGGCTCGCCGTCGCGCTGAAATATCTCGGCGACGCTCATGTTCGCCGCGCTTTCGATCTCGGTGTCCGAATCGAGGAAGGGCGCGTGCAGAAGCCGTGACACCGCAGTTCCGACCGCAGTCTTTCCCGATCCCATCATGCCCACGAGCACCACGGTTTTCTTCAGCACATAGCCCAACCGGCAGCGTCCCGCTTAAAAAAATTCCGGTGTCCTCAATGGCGTGAACTCATGGAAAATGCCATATATAAAAACATCAAGCCGCCGCAGAGCGGTTGGACCGGGGTATGAGGCAGAGAGGCGAAGTCATGTTTGGCAGGATATTCAAAGTATTGCTGGTCTTGTTGTTGCTTGGATTCGTCGGTTTGACCGGCTTTGCGTATCTCGGCGATCTGTCCCCCGACCAGTCGGAAACGCGTGAACCGGTAACGCTCGATGTTGACTAGAACCGGGATCACGACCGCATGCCTGCTGGCGGCGGGACTGGGATGCGCGCAGGCACAGGCACCGTTGTCGGCGATCGACTGGTTGTCTGACAGTCTGGCAGCGCCCGCGGCGACCGTACAACAGCCGTCCCAGGACGACATCGCGGTTTCCGCCTTACCCGAGGATGTCACGGTGTCAGAACTCGGTAAGACCTCGCCGGATGCGGTCGGGCTGTTTGCGCCAAATGGAACCGGGCTGCCGCCCGATCTGTGGGGCAGCAGTTCCTCGGGTGACCTGGCGCGTCGGCTCCGCGCCGCGCGCAGCGACATGCTGCCCGCCATGCAGGATTTGCTGTATCAGCTCTTGTTGGCCGAACTTGATCCACCTGTCGATTCCGGGTCCAGCGCGACGTTGTTCCTGGCACGTGTGGACACGCTTTTATCACTGGGTGCAGTCGAGCAGGCGGACGCGCTGTTGCGTCGCGCTAACACGCATGACCCAGAGATATTCCGCCGCCGGTTCGACACCTCGTTGCTCTTGGGAACCGAGGATCTGGTCTGCAGGGCGATGCTGAGCCGGCCGGACCTTTCACCGACTTATCCAACCCGGGTCTTTTGTCTGGCGCGCGAGGGCGATTGGGACACGGCAGCCGTAACGCTTGAATCCGGTCAGGCCCTTGGGGTCATTTCGGAAGCCGAAGACATGCTTCTGGCCACTTTCCTCGATCCTGATATTGCCGACGCCAGCATGCTCCTTCCCGCGACCTCACGACCGTCACCGTTGATCTTTCGGATGATGGAGGCAATCGGAGAGCCGATGCCCACGGTCAACCTTCCTAGGGCGTTCGCGCATGCCGATCTTAATGAAAACGCTGGTTGGAAAGCCCAGATCGAAGCCGCCGAACGGCTGATTCGCAGCGGGGCACTGCCGCCCGAAAGACTCCACGACCTTTATACTCGCAGCAGCCCTGCCGCTTCGGGCGGGGTCTGGGATCGGGCCAAGGCGATCCAGACCCTTGATGCAGGGATTGCAGCCGGTGACACCGCAGCGCTGAACTTGGCGCTGCCGACCGCGTGGAATGCGATGGCCGCCGCCGAACTCGAGCCGGCACTCGCCAGTTTTTACGCGGCTGACCTGGCGCCACTGCCACTCGACGGCGCGGCAGCGGCGATCGCCTATCGCCTCGCCCTGCTATCGGACCAATATGAAACGGCAGCACTCGATCACACGCCGTTGACTGGCAGGGACAAGTTGCTCGGCGCCATTGCCACGGGCAGGATGGCCGGGGTCACGGTCGCTGATCCGGTCGAAGCGGCAATCGTCGAAGGTTTCACCGCAAGCGGCATTCCGGTGCGCCTGCAGTCCTTGACCAACGAGAACCGGCTGGGCGAAGCTATCCTGCGAGCCATTGAGCTGTTTACCGAAGGCGCGAACGGCGATCTCGATCAGGTGAGCGATGCCTTGACCTTTCTTCGCGCCATTGGTCTCGAAGACACCGCGCGTCGGGCCGCATTGCAACTCTTGCTGCTGGACCGCCGCGGATGAAGGTCATGCTGCGGCGGATCCAGACCTTCCTTGAAGCCCAGGCTGCAGAGCTTGACGCCGCCACCAACACCCAGCTGGCCTACGCGCGCGATCTCAAGGATTTCGCTGGCTGGCTGGACCGCAAGCGCCTTGATTTTGACAGCGCCGGGCGCGACGACATAGAAAGCTACCTGATCTTCTGCGATGCGCAGGGCCTGTCGCGTGCCACCCGAGCCCGTCGTCTTTCGGCAATCCGGCAGCTTTACCGGTTCGCCTTTGACGAAGGCTGGCGCAAGGAAAACCCGGCGATTCAGATCAAGGGGCCGGGACGCGACAAGCGTCTGCCCAAGACATTATCGCCAAAAGAAGTCGAGGCCCTGCTTCAGGCCGCCCGAACGACCGCCCGCAGCGCCGATGACCGGGTGCGCGACAGCTGCCTGATGGAACTGCTCTACGCGACCGGGATGCGGGTTTCGGAACTTGTCAGCCTGCCCGTCGCCGCCGCAAGGGGCGACCCCCGAATGTTGCTGATCCGGGGCAAGGGCGGCAAGGAACGGATGGTACCATTGTCCGGCCCGGCGCGCCTCGCGCTTGTCGAGTGGCTCAAGCTGCACGATCAGAAAGAAGACGCGGCTAGGATCGAGGGCAAGCCGGCTTCGCGGCAACTTTTTCCCTCGCGCAGCAAGGAAGGTCACCTGACCCGTCACCGCTTTTACCTGCTGATCAAGGAACTGGCTGTTGCGGCCGGTGTCAGCCCGGCAAAGGTCACGCCCCACACGCTGCGACATGCATTTGCCACCCATCTTCTGGCGAACGGCGCCGATCTGCGCAGTATTCAGACGCTGTTGGGACATGCCGATATTTCGACCACCGAGATTTATACCCACGTTCTTGACGCGCGGCTGAGAGATCTGGTGTTGCAGCATCACCCACTGGCAAAACCCTGATCGCGGCGCATCTCGTGCGGCAGGACATCCTCGCTAGGCCAAAGACCTGTCAGAAGCGCGCGGTCATAGCCGTGGTTCAGGCCAGCCTTGCGCATCGCCGCCGCTGCCCGTTCTGCGTCATATTCCAACCGCTCGATCCGCGCACCCCGGTCGGTCAACACAACATACCGTGTCTGCCGCCGTCCGTCATGCGGCGGCATTCCGATCGCGCCGGCGTTGATCCAGTGACAACAGCCGACCATTCGTTCAAACGGGATGCCGGAATGGCCCGCGACAATGGCGTCCAAGGGGCCCGCAACCGCTTCGGCAAGTGCGATCTCGGACTGAAAATCCGTCTCTGCGGTCATCGGCCAGACGAACCTCGCAATGTCCGACGCCGCACCGTGAACCACCCCGTAGCGTTTTGCTCCCCGCCTGAAGGTCAACATGTCGGGAAGTCCGACCATCCAGTCCCGCATGTCCGGATCGGACTGCGCCAAGGCAAAAGGATACCAGCCCGCTGAAAGCCGGTCACAGGCAGTGCCTTCCTCGAATCCGCATCCGCAGTCATCCGCTGCAAGCGCGATCTGCCGCTCCACATTCCCGGCGATGACGGCGCAACCACTGTCTCGCACGATCCGCACCGTCTCTGCCGGCTCGGCGCAATAGCCAATGACATCGCCGGTGCAAACCATGTTGGTTGCCGGGATCCCGTGTTCCGCAGCCGCGATGAAGAATGTTTCGGTCGCCCGAAGGTTGGAATAGCAACCGCCAAAAAGCAGAATCTCGCCCTGCAACTCTCCGAGATCCCGGACCACCACACTGCCGGTCATGGCGCTTTTCCTTGAATGCTGGACGGTGCATGACCATAAGACGAAAACGCTCCTGAAAGACAAGGCAAATGGAAACCGAGATCCTGCTTGATACCGCATTCTGGATCACCACGTCGGCGATCGTCGCGTTGCTGGTGCTGTCGGCGTTCTTTTCCGGCTCGGAAACAGCGCTGACCGCGGCATCGCGGGGCAAGCTGCGATCACAGGCCGACAAGGGGTCCAAAGGCGCAGAACTGGCGCTTCAGATCACCGAGGACAACGAACGGCTGATCGGCTCGGTGCTGTTAGGCAATAATCTTGTCAACATCCTCTCGGCGTCGCTCGCGACAGCGCTTTTCACCAAGCTTTTCGGTCAGAACGGCATAGCGCTTGCGACCATGGTCATGACGTTGCTGGTCCTGGTGTTTGCAGAAGTGCTGCCCAAGACCTACGCGATCACCAATCCCGAAACCGCCGCCGCGCGGGTTTCCCCGATCATCCGTCTGGTGATTCTGGTCTTCTCGCCCGTCGTCAGTGCGGTGCGTGCGCTGGTGCGCGGGATGCTCTGGCTCTTCGGCGTACGGATCGACCCGAACAGCCACATTCTTGCGGTGCGCGAGGAAATTGTCGGCGCGATCACCTTGGGTCACGAAGGTGGTGCCGTCGAGAAAGAGGATCGCGACCGACTGCTGGGCGCGCTTGACCTGAATGAGCGTGCAGTCGAAGAGATCATGCTGCATCGCTCGGAAATCGAGATGCTGGACGTCGATGCTCCACCGCAGGACCTTCTTGAAGCCGTGCTGCATTCAGCCCACACCCGACTGCCGCTATTCAAGGGCGATCCAGAGAACATCGTCGGCGTGCTACACGCCAAGGACCTGTTGCGCGCGATGTATGCCCGCACTCAACGAGAAGACACCCGCGCTGACGCCTTTGCCGGGTTCGACGTGATGGAAGTCGCGATGAAGCCGTATTTCGTGCCGGAAACCACCTCCCTCGACGATCAGATGCGCCAGTTCCTGCGGCGCCATACCCATTTCGCGCTAGTGGTCGACGAATACGGCACGCTGCAGGGGCTGATAACGCTCGAAGATATCCTTGAGGAAATCGTCGGCGAAATTACTGACGAATTCGATAGCGCTGACGCGGCGCCCCTTAAGCGCACGGATCAGGGCGACTGGTTGGTCGATGGCGCAATGACGATCCGCGACCTGAACCGCGCGACAGACTGGAGCCTTCCCGATGACGAGGCCAATACCGTCGCCGGACTGATGATCCACGAGGCCCAGACGATCCCCGCGCCCGGCCAGGTGTTTTCTTTCCATGGCTTCAGGTTCGAAGTTCTGGCCCGCAAGGACAACCGCGTCACGCGGATCAAGATCAAGCCGCTGGCCTGAACCACGATAGTCCTCGAGTTCTGCGACGGATTTGCGCGTCAGTCTGCCGGGGTCTGCTGGTGCGAAATCAGCCGCCACTCGCCACCATCGTTGAGGTAGGTCGAAGCGCAGAGCATCTGGGTCAGCGGTGCGTCTTCGCGTTCGGCCGAGGCCTTGTAGGCCAACAAAGCCGTGTCACCGCGCCGCCGGAAGACCCGGTCAGCCATCAGCACGGATCGCCAGCGCGGGGCCGACTTGAGCCCGTCGATGATTGCGCTGCCCTGCATGATCCCCGCCGGATAGGGAAACACCATAACCGCGTCGTCGGACATCTTCTTCCGGAAGGTCTCGGCGCCGTCCAGCCAGAACCTTTCCTCAAGGTCCCATAGTTCCGCTTCCACCGTCATCGCCGCCTCCCTGTCGTTTTCATTATCAGACCCAACGATCTGCACGCACGCAAGTTCCCCGCAGCCCTACTTGGCCTTGAAGAGGCTGCCGAGAATGCCGCGCACGATCCGCTTTCCAGTCGTTCCCTTCAATTCCGAAACGACAACCTTTGCCATCGATTCGGCGAAACTGTCGGATCGACTGCTGCGACTGCTTGTCGTCCGGCTGTTGCCGCCGTCATAGCGTCGCGCATTCTTGAGTGTGCGGTCCTCCTCTGCCAGTCGCTCGGTCTCACGCTCGGCGGCTTCAGCTGCTGTGGCAGCTTTGGCCGCACGGGCCGACAATCGCTCGAACGCCGAATCGCGGTCGATCAGAGTCTCGTATTTGCCGCTAATCGGCGACGCTCCGATCACGCTAGCGCGTTGTTCAACTGTAATCGGCCCTAGCTGCGAGGAAGGCGGTCGGATCAAGGTACGTTCGACCATGCCCGGCGCGCCCTTGGCCTCGAGAAACGAGGTGACCGCTTCGCCCACGCCGACCTCGCGGATTGCCTCTTCGGTCGAGAACGCCGGGTTGTCGCGGTAAGTATGCGCCGCCTGACGCAGTTCTTTCTGGTCGTTGGCGGTGAAGGCACGCAACGCGTGCTGGATGCGGTTGCCTAACTGCCCCAGAATATCTTCGGGCACGTCGGCGGGGTTCTGGGTGATGAAGTAGACGCCGACGCCTTTCGACCGGATCAGCCGTGCGACCTGCTCGACCTTGTCGACGAGCGCCTTGGGCGCATCGTCAAACAGCAAATGCGCCTCGTCGAAGAAGAACACCATCTTTGGCTTGTCGGGATCACCAACCTCGGGAAGTTCTTCGAACAGTTCAGACAAGAGCCAGAGCAGGAAGGTTGCGTAAAGCCGAGGTGAGGCCATCAGCTTGTCCGATGCCAGGATCGAGATCCGCCCGCGCCCATCGACATCGGTGCGCATCATGTCGGCCAGTTCAAGCGCCGGTTCGCCGAAAAGATTGGCCCCGCCCTGGTTTTCCAGCACCAGAAGCGCGCGCTGGATCGCACCAACCGAACTGGTCGAGACGTTGCCGTAGCGCAAAGAAAGCTCCTTGCCGTTCTCACCGACCCAGACAAGCAGTGCTTGCAGATCCTTGAGATCGAGCAGCGGCAGGCCTTCTTCGTCCGAGGCGCGAAAGGCGATGTTCAGCACACCTTCCTGCGCCTGCGACAGGTCCATCAATCGCGACAGCAACAGTGGGCCCATCTCGGACACGGTGGTGCGAACCGGGTGGCCCTGTTCACCGAACAGATCCCAGAAGGTCACCGGAAAGGCCCGATAAGAATAGTCGGCAAATCCGATCGTGGCGGCGCGTTTCATGAAGGGTTCGTGCAGCTTGGCGTCGGGCGATCCTGCTACGGCGAGGCCCGACAGATCGCCCTTCACGTCGGACATGAAAACCGGAACTCCTTCGGCAGACAGGCTCTCGGCCAGTATCTGCAAGGTCACGGTCTTTCCGGTTCCCGTCGCGCCCGCGATCAGACCGTGCCGGTTGGCATATTTCAACAACAGGTTCTGCGGCAGGCCATATCCCGCACCGCCGCCGCCCACAAAGATTTCTGTGCTCACCCGTTGTCTCCTTCTGGCACCATGACGTGGCAACAATACAAAATTAACCAATCTCTGCCAGTCTTGATGCTGTCCCATCGCAAAGCTTGCGGTGCGGGCTGACTTCCTCCCTGTGGACTAGCCGCGCCAGCTTTGGCGCGGCATTTTTTTACCATTTGGTTCAAAGAGATACTAGCGCATCTTGACTGTTGACGCGTTCGCCCATTGGCATTAAATCTCACCCCAATTAAGTCGGCCAGTCCGACAGGGAGAAAGGGAAAAAGGGTCCATTGGGCCCTTTTTTCTTTTGAGCGGCGGACGCCCGCCGCCGGATCACAACCCCGTCACGGAACCGGAAATCGGGACTGACAGTACCGGCGCGTCGTGTTAACTGGCCCCGACCACGGCATTCCTACAGGAGATACCATGCCCAATCTTTCAAAATTTCTTCCGGCATTCGCGCTTTGTGCCGTGTTTTCGACTGTCCCCGCGCTTGCTCAGGACAGCGGAACCACGACAGAGCCAGAAGCGCCCACCGCAGATGCGCCAGCCACCGAGGCCGAGGCTGCGCCCGCCACCCCCGGTAGTGACCTGGCGCTTGGTGAAGAGGTAGCGGATTCAGAGGCGCCCGGCACGACCTACACCAAGGAAGAGCACGGCGACTGGGACGTGCGCTGCATTCGCACTGAAGACGGCAACGACCCCTGCCAACTTTACCAGCTCCTTCAGGACACGAACGGCAATTCTGTCGCCGAGCTCAGCATGTTTGCCCTGCCTGCCGGCGAAAAGGCCGCTGCTGGCGCGACGATCGCAGTGCCGCTGGAAACCCTGTTGACCCAACAGATCACGCTGACGATCGATGGCGGCCAACCGAAGCGATATCCGTTCTCGTGGTGCAGCCAGATCGGATGTTTTGCGCGCGTCGGATTCACCGCCCCTGAAGTGTCGGCTTTCAAGTCCGGCAAGACGGCCAAAGTAGTCATCGTGCCAGTTGTTGCACCGGAGCAGAAAGTCGATCTGAATATCTCGCTCAAGGGATTTACAGCCGGTTACGACGCGGTCGCCGCCATCAACGCACAATAGTCAGGCCCGTGCCAGATCCATTGCAGCCGCCGTCCTTTGGGGCGGCGTCTTGCGTTACGTCGCGTAGGCCCGCACCCTAAAAGCGCCGCAGCGCAAGCACTGCGTTCAACCCGCCGAACGCGAAGGCATTCGACAGCACTGCCTCGACCTTCGCCTCGCGCGCTTCATTCGGCACCACGTCCAACGCGCATTCCGGATCGGGTTCTTCGTATCCGATGGTCGGTGCTATGATACCGTCACGCAGCGCCATGATGCAGGCCAACAACTCGACAGCGCCGGTGCCGCCAATCAGATGGCCATGCATCGACTTGGTCGAAGAGATCATCAGCTTGTCGGCGTGGTGCCCGAACACATCGGCAACCGCCGCGCATTCGGTCTTGTCGTTGGCGGCGGTTCCGGTTCCGTGCGCATTGATATAGCCGATCTGCTCGCGGTTCAGCCGCGCGTCTGCGACCGCACCTGCTATCGCCCGCGCAGCCCCCTGCTTGGACGGCATCACGATGTCGGCGGCGTCCGATGTCATCGCAAAACCCACCACCTCTGCCAGGATGTCGGCGCCGCGCGCCTTGGCGTGGTCGTGATCCTCGAACACGAAAACCGCGGCGCCCTCGCCCTGAACCATGCCGTTTCGGTTGGCACTGAACGGGCGGCAGGCGTCTTTCGACATAACGCGCAACCCCTCCCATGCCTTGACCCCGCCGAAGCACAGCATGGATTCCGACCCGCCGGTGATCATGACCTTGGTCATGCCCGACCGGATCATGTGGAACGCCTGACCCATGGCATGGTTCGACGAAGCACAGGCGGTGGCAACCGTATAAGCAGGTCCCTTGAGGTTCCATTCCATCGAAACATGACTTGCCGCGGCGTTGTTCATCAGCTTGGGCACGACAAAGGGATGAACCCGGTTCTTGCCCTCTTCGTAAACGGTTCGGTAATTTTCGTCCCACGTGTTGACGCCGCCGCCCGCCGTGCCCAGCACGACGCCCGATTGTGCGGCAAATTCACCCTCGAAACTCAATCCCGATTGGTTAATCGCCTCTTTGGCGGCCAGCAAGGTGAACTGCGTGAACCGATCGTAAAGCGAGATTTGCTGACGGTTGAAATGCGTCTCGGCGTCATAGTCGCGAACCTGGCCGCCGATCTGGATCGAGAGGCGATCGACGTCGCGGATGTCCAGCGGACCGATCCCGCACCGGCCTTCCCGCATCGCTCTGAGAGTTGCGGGAACCGTGTGGCCAAGCGCGTTGATGGTGCCCGCGCCGGTGATGACGACACGCTTCATGCCGCCTGATCTGCCACCAGCTTTTGCACCGCGTTCACGATGGAACTGACGGACGAGATATCGAAGGCACTGTCCTGCGGATCATTGGCGTTAAACGGCACCTCGATGTCGAAGGTCTCCTCGATCGCGAAAATCGCCTCGACCAGTCCCAAACTGTCGATCCCCAGATCGTCCAGCTTCTGATCCATCGAAATGTCGGACGTTTCCAGCATCGCCTGTTCGGCGATGATCCGGATCACTCTATCGCTGATCTCTTTCGTCATGGCCCGCCCCTGGTCCAGTATCGGGGTCATTTAGTCATTCTGACTGGTCTTTGAAACCGATTTTTGAAGATTTTCGACGAGTCGCGCCAAGCGCGGAAGCCGGCGGAGCGCTTTGTAAACCTCGACATGGGTTTCCATCTTCATCGCGGGATAGCCCAGAACTGCCCGTCCGGCCGGAACGTTCGATAGGATTTTGGTGGCGCCGCCCGCGACAACGCCGTCCCCAAGCGCGATATTGTCCGCCACGCCAACCTGTCCGCCCAGCACGACATTATCGCCGAGCCTGGCAGACCCGCCGACCGCGACATGAGCGCACAACAGGCAGTTCCGTCCGACCTGAACGTTATGGCCGACCTGCACCAGTGCGTCGATCTTCGTTCCGTCCCCGATCCGCGTTGCACGGATTGTGCCGGCGTCGACACTCGAGTTGGCACCGATCTCGACATCGTCGCCAATCTCGACACCGCCAAGCGAATGGATCTTCAGCCACGACTGTCCCGCGCCAGTTGCGCCCGCGTCCCCCAAGGTTTCGCGCACAGCTTCCACCGCGGATCGTTCAGCAGTCACGAAGCTGAATCCGTCAGCCCCAATGACGACACCGGGATGCGCGATGAACCGGTCGCCGATCCTGACATTGCGCCCGATTCTTGCACCGGCGAGGATCATCGCTTCGGTTCCGATCACAACGCCGCCTGCGATGCTTGCATGACTGTCGATGCGTCCACCGTCACCAATGACAACCCTCGGCCCGATCACGACATAGGGACCAAGCGCTACATCCCGGCCCAGTTTTGCTGTCGGATCGACGATCGCACTTGGGTGGGTGCCCGCAGGCAGATTGTGCCCTGCGTCGAGCATCCGGGTCAGTCCGGCCAAAGCCAGCCGCGGTCGGTCCACGAGAATTGCACCCTTCAGCCCGTAGCTGGACCAATCGGCCCCGCTGGCAAGCATTGCGACAGCGGCTTTGCCTTTCGACAACCCTTCCGCAAAGCGGGGATCCATGGCGATTGCAAGTTCGGAAGCAGTTGCGGATGACGGCTCTGCCGCTCCGGTTATGCGCAGCGTCGTGTCGCCGACCGCCTCTGCCCCAATCGCACGGGCAATGTCCAGTATGCTGTGGCCGGTCATCCGAACCCCTCTGCAAGGTACTATGCAATACCCCGCTTCATGGTTTGATCTAGCTTTGAACCTCGCGCAATACCACCCCGGCCTTTTCCAGAGCATCAAAGATGCGGCCATCGCGACCGTAGATGTCGCGGCGATAGTTCATCTCACCCTTGGCACTGGTGAAAGCTGTGCGGTAAACCAGATGCACCGGGATCGGTGTATCCAGAGGCAGCAGCGTTTCAACCCCGGTTGCCAGCTTCGACTTGAACAATCCTTGCGGGTCGTTCGTCTGCTTGGCCAACAACGCGTAGGCAAAGTCGAACGGATCGGCCAGCCGGATGCAGCCATGGCTGAACGCCCGCACTTCGCGACCGAACAGGTTCTTTGACGGAGTATCATGCAGGTAGATGTTGTACTTGTTCGGGAACATGAACTTGACCAGTCCCAGCGCGTTTCCGTCCGAGGGCGGCTGTTTCATGTCGAACGGGAAATTCCGCGCGTTAAACTGGGTGAAATCCACCATGTTGCGGTCGATCACCTGACCCCGGCTGTTCAGAATCCGCAAATGCCCCGCCGCGAAGGGGTTCTTTTGCAACATCGGCAGGTATTCCTTGACCGTGATCGAGCGGGGGACGTTCCAGGTCGGGTTGAGAACCATGAACTCCATCACATCGGAAAATTCCGGGCTGCGACGATCGGACTCGGTCGCTCCGACGACCGAGCGGGTTTCGAATGTCACTTTGCCGTCATCCACGATCCGGGCGGTAAAATCGGTCAAGTTGACCCATACGTGACGTTTGCCGAGCGGCATGTTGATCCAGCGTTCCCGCTCCATCGCCACAACAATCGAGGCCAGCCGCTGTTGCGGTGAAACATTGATCTCGGCCAATGTTCCCTGGCCCGCGACTCCGTCGGGCGTCAGGCCATGGGCCGTCTGGAACTGCTGCACGGCCGTCTGCATCGCGCCGTCATAAACCTGGCCCGCGTTCCGCCGCATGTAACCCATCGCGATAAGCCTGTTGCGCAGCGCGACCACGGTTGGACCGGACTGACCGGGTTCGAGCTTGCCGGCCTGGACAGCCGGACCCCAGCCGCCATTTCCCAGCTGTTTTTCAAGGTCGAACTTGGCCTTCATGAGTCGAACATATTCCGGAGAAGACGGCGGTAGGGATTTCAGAAAGC
This sequence comes from Paracoccaceae bacterium, assembly GCA_037968535.1. Classification (GTDB taxonomy): domain Bacteria; phylum Pseudomonadota; class Alphaproteobacteria; order Rhodobacterales; family Rhodobacteraceae; genus JAHEAO01. The sequence continues at coordinate 16,705 of JBBKVT010000114.1, read as the reverse complement.
CGGCAGGGCTGGATTTGGCGAATGCCGCCAATGTCTGGGCACGATCGCGCAGCGGTACCTGCATCACAAGCCCGGGATCGACCCGACCAGGTGTCAGGATTCCGGTCTGGACATCCGTTGCATATTTCAGGAACAGCCGGCTCAGTTCGACCTCGATCCGGCCAAGGTCCCGTTCGGATTTGACCGAGCGCAGATTGGCCTCGAGAAACTTGGTGTCGTAGCTACTGGCTGGCAGGCCATGATCCGCCGCCGAGGCGAAAGCTTTCAAAAGCGCGGCGCGACGTGCCTTGCCTTTGCTGTCGGTGCCGGTCCAGATGGCCTGATAGCCGTTGGATTTGTAGAACGCGGCCAGTTCGCCGTCGCCAACCGAGGCCTCGGCCACCGACTGCATGAAGGCGGTGACCTGCGCCTGAACCGCCGTGCCGATCAGACCCACGGCGATTACCAGTGACAGAAACAAGCCGCGCAAACGCGCCGTTCGATCGGTTATCAAAAAAGTCATTCTATTAAATCCTGTATTCGCGCCTGCCTTGACGCTCGTGATTACTTCACAATAGGGCGCGAGTGCACTTTGGCATGTTCACAATTGCGCAATGATTCCGGGGTGTCGCAGCGATGCAACGCCTTGCCAATCGATAACTCTGCCCTGCCGATCAAGACTCGCAATCAGCAATATCTCGCCGATTTGGCAACAATATGCCCCCTGCGGCGTTTCCGTCCTTGGCCGAAGAATCGAGTTGTGGCATAAGGACAGCGCACCTGGGGATGAGGTGAACGAACCGCCAAAGTGCGGCACAGGCAAGCGACGGGACACGCGAAGACATCATGACGACCATCAGCTCTAAGGGCCTGACAAGGCGCGCCTTGCTTGGCGCATTTGCAGCTTCGGCTGTGGCGGCAACGCCAACATACTCAAACGCATTCGGATTCCTTCGCGGCGCCGGCGATATTCGCCGGATACGCATGTATTCGGGCCGCACCGGCGAAAGCATGGACACGATCTACTGGATCGAAGGCGAGTACATCAAGGATGCGCTGAAAGAAATCAACTACTTCATGCGCGACTGGCGCACGGATCAGACGATATCGATGGATGCACGAACCGTCGACATCATGGCCGCCTCGCATGCGCTGTTGGGTGTCAACGAACCCTACATGCTTCTGTCGGGCTACAGATCGGCGCAGACCAACGCAATGCTGCGCCAACGGTCGTCGGGCGTTGCCCGCAATTCGCTGCATGTCAAGGGACAGGCCGCTGACTTGCGGTTGAAGTCGCGGTCGGTGTCGCAGATGGCCCAGGCTGCCTCTGCCTGTGCATCCGGTGGTGTGGGAACATATTCCCGTTCGAACTTCGTGCACATGGACTGTGGCGCAATTCGGACCTGGCGCGGCTGAACTTTCCGAACCTGATCGTGTAGAAGCGTCGCAGGCTACGGCGTTTTTCGCATTTGTCGGCAAGACCTCTTGCCGATAGCCGCTTTATGTCGGTTAATCCAACCCCCTCGCCCCGAACAGGTTTCGCACGTGAGCGCCCATTTACCCTGCCCGATCCCGGTGCCGCCGCTCGTCGCCATGCAGGCCGCGGTGTCAGCGGCAAGCCTGGTGGTCGAGATCGTTGCAGGTCGGATGCTGGCGCCCTACGTCGGGATGTCGCTTTACACCTGGACTTCGATCATCGCGGTGGTGCTGGCCGGGTTTTCGGCTGGTCACTGGCTGGGAGGGTATATCGCGGAACGCGATCCCGCACAGGCACTGCGCCAGACCGGCTGGACGATGATCGGTGCGGCGCTGACTTCGGCGGCAGCAGTGCTGGTGCTAAAGGCGCTGGCCGGTCCGGTCCTGACCGCGATGCGCGATCCGGTCGCGGGGATCACCGTGCTGGCGGCTTTGGTCTTCTTCTTGCCAAGTTTCCTTGCAGGTGTGCCCGCCCCTGTCCTGGCCCGACTTGCGGTCATCTCGCGCGACCGCCCCGGCAGATCGCTTGGCGCGATGTTCGCTGCGGGCGCACTCGGCGCGATTGGCGGCACCCTTCTTGCGGGGTTCGTGTTCATCTCGTGGCTCGGCTCGGTCGGCACCATGGCTGTCGTTACCGTCACCTACCTTTTGGTGGCGCTGGCCTGCTTCCGACTTGCCGGTGGCAATCGCCGCCAAGCCACCATGCAACTGCTGGTTGGGCTGCTGGCACTGGCGCTGGCAGCCGCAAGTCTCGCCGGACCTTCACCCTGCACGGTGGAAAGCCGCTATTTCTGTATCCGCGTGATCGACCTGTCCGATGATCCGGCAGCACCTGTCCGGCTGATGGTGATCGACCACCTGGGTCACGGAATCTCGGCGCGCAATACGCCCGAGACCTTACAAACAGACCACGCGGCGATGCTCGACGCGCTGGCACGCACTCGAACGGCGGGTCGACCGTTCGACGCGTTCTTCATTGGTGGCGGTTCTTACTCGATCCCACGCGCCTGGGCCGCGCGGGGTCTGCCGGTTCGCATGACCGTCGCCGAGATCGACCCCGCAGTGACCGAAGTTGCCCGCTCGGACTTCTGGTTCGATGCCGCAACCACGAAGATCCGCCATGACGATGCCCGCCGCGTTTTGCGCGAGGATCCCGCCCGTTATGACGTCATCATCGGTGATGCCTTCACCGACATCGCCGTGCCAGCGCATCTGGTGACGCGCGAATTCTTCGAGCTTGTCGCGGCGCGGCTTCACCCCGATGGCGTCTATCTGATGAACGTGATCGACTATGCCAACCGGCTGCAGGCGCTCGCGGCGATCGTCGCCACCCTGCGTGACGTTTTTCCCGTAGTCGAAGTTTGGGTGGAGCAGCGCCGACCCGAGCCCGGCGAAAGGATGGTTTTCATCGTTCTGGCCGGCACGACGCCGACACCCAAGGACGCTCTGACCACGCGCGCCCCGGAAACCCTGCGTTTTGCCGCTTTGGCCGATCGGTCGGTCGACGCGATGGTGGCGCGGGGCGGCGGGTTGATCCTGACCGATGATTTCGCCCCCATTGATCGGCTGATAGGGCGCGCCGATTAGGCCCTTTGCACGCCGCCGCTCGCGGGCTAGCAAGAGGTGACGCATTCTCAAAGGCTATTCCTGATGTTACAGAAAGCCGCTTCTCTGTCTCGCCTCGGCACCGAATCCGCGTTCGAGGTGTTAGCCCGCGCACAGGCACTTGCCGGCAGCGGCAAAGACATCATCAACCTCGGCATCGGGCAGCCGGATTTCCGCACCCCGGAACACATTGTCGACGCCGGGATCAAGGCGCTGCGCGACGGCCACCATGGCTACACCCCCGCCAACGGCATCGCCGCATTGCGCGAAGCGGTAGTGGCCGACCTGCACCGACGCCACGGCGCCGACGTGAACCCCGACAATATTGTCATCGTCCCCGGTGGCAAACCGACAATGTTCTTTGCGGTCCTGATGTTTGGCGAACCGGGCGCCGAAATCATGTATCCGAACCCCGGCTTTCCGATCTACGAATCCGTGATCAGATACAGTGGCGCCACGCCCGTCGCGTTTGGACTGGCAGAAGACAGCGGCTTCGCGTTCGACGCCGACGCGATCCTGGCCCAGATCACACCGAAGACCCGGCTGATCATCATCAACAGCCCCGCCAATCCCACGGGCGGGGTGACGCCAAAAGATCAGATTGACAAACTTGTCAAAGGTTTGGCGGATCACCCTAATGTGGCTTTGCTGTCCGATGAGATCTACAGCCAGATGCTCTACGACGGCCGGCAGCACGTCAGCCTGCTGCAGTATCCAGAGATCCGCGATCGGCTTATCATGCTCGACGGCTGGTCCAAGACCTATGCGATGACTGGCTGGCGGTTGGGCTACGCGGTCTGGCCCGACGCGCTGGTGGCTGATGCGACACGGCTCTGCATCAACGACCATTCCTGCGTCAACGCGGCGACACAATACGCGGGACTTGCGGCGCTGACGGGACCGCAGGATGCCGTGCACGACATGGTCGCAGCCTTCGATGCGCGTCGCAAGATCATCGTCGCGGACCTCAACGCCCTGCCCGGCTTCCGCTGCGCCGACGCGGCCGGCGCGTTTTATGTCTTCCCGAACATCGAGGGCACCGGCCTGACCTCGCGAGAGGCGCAGGACCGTTTCCTGTCAGAGGCCGGGGTCGCCACGATTGCGGGCACCAGCTTTGGCAAGTGGGGTGAGGGCTATCTGCGCGTCTCCTATGCCAACAGCACCGATAACATTCGTGAAGCGATCCGGCGGATCGCGACCCTGCTCTGAACAAGCCTCCGCTCGGTCGATCAGACTGACGGCGTGGACCCGCAATCGGCTTCATCCATCGCCGCGGCCTTTCGGATGGCGTCCGGAGTGAATGGTATCCGACGCATCCGGATGCCGACGGCGTCGAAGATCGCGTTTGCGATTGCGGCCACAACTGGACCGGACGACGCTTCGCCTGCTCCCAAGGATGGCGCATCTGGTCGGTCGAGGATCGCAATGTCGATCGTCGGGATATTATCAAAGCGGATCACCGGGTAACTTTCCCAGTTTCGGGACGTAACGCCATCCCTGTCCCACGTCACCTCTTCATGAAGTGCCCAGCTTGCCGCCTGAATCAAACCACCCTCCAGCTGCGCTGAAAGTCCCTCTGCGTCGATCACCCTGCCCGCGTCGGCGACGATGATCGCGTGGCCGAGACGCACTTCGGCACGATCGTTTACTTCAACGTCGACGCAAACACCGACCCGAGTCATTTGGTTCTTATATTGCGCATAGGCCATCCCACGCCCTGCGGACTCGGCAAGATCCGGCCGTCGATCAATCCGGCGACCCAACTCGTCCAGTACCGCAAGCGCCAACGGGTCGGTCAGGTGGGTGCGGCGAAACTCCAGCCGATCGGCGCCGTTCTGACACGCTATCTCGTCAAGGAAGCTTTCCAGCGCAAAGATGTTGGCCGCGGCCCCCAGTGTTCGCATCGCAGAGGTGCGGTGGGCCATACCCGTGACGAGGTTCTTGATCAGTCGTTTGTCGGGGAACGCATAGATCGGATCAAGATTGCGATGCATGCCGGCGTGCCGCCCCATATTCGGCTGCGCGGGATGCGGTGGAACGGCCGCGGCGCGAAACCGGTTTGCAAGCAGTTTCGCGGGTCCGGCGCGGTTCGCACCGGGGCGCGGGCGGCCCCGATGTGTGTCGCTGAAAACCTCGACGGAATATGCTGTAATCCGACCTTCCGCTATCCTGGCTGCGAGCTCGACTGCCATCGCCGGGGCGTAGGGTTCCCAGCCGTGTTCGTCTTCGCGGCTCCATTTCAGCAAGATCGGGCAGTTGGGCAATGACATCGCGATCAGCGCAGCCTCAAATGCCGCGTCGTCAGCGCCGTTGTGGCCGTAGCAACCGGAACCGGGCGTGTGAGTGATCTCAACCTGTGCAGGATCCAACGACAGGCTGTCGGCAATGCTGTCGCGCAGCGGATAGATGCCCTGGCTATGGCTGTGCACCGTCAATTTCTGCCCATCCCATTTCGCCAAGGCGGCTGATGGCCCAAGGGCTGCGTGCATCTGATAGGACCGTTCGTATCTGGCAGAGATGTCAGGCTTGACCAGCCGATCAGGAACCGCGCCGATCTGTGGAATGCCGTCGATGACCTCGAATCGCTGAGCATTCTTCGGGTTCAGCTGTAAAAATACGTCGCCCTCGGGCAACCCGGTGCCAACATCCCACACGCAGGCATTCGCCAACGCGAGCGCCGCCTGAACCACCGGCCATTCATGTGGGCCGGCAATCGCGAGGAAGCTGCCATCCCGTACAACTCGGAAGCCCTTGCCCTCAAGATCGCCAACTGCGGCGGTTTTCAATTCGGCAAGTCGCGCGTTCACCTGTGGCGGGTGGATCACCCGCGCGTGCAGCATGCCTGGAAAGTCGAGGTCGTGGACATAGACAAATCGCCCGCAAACCATGTCCGCTAACCCGCGCATGCCGGGTTTTGGGGACGGACCGAGTCTGGACCTGAATTCCACGTCCGGATCAACGGTCGCATCGGCCGGAATTTTGTCGATCAGGTCGATGACACCGCACCGATGGTTGATTCCCGGCAGATGCAGAATGCCGTCGGCGATCTGCCAATCGCCGCGATCACCACCAAATCTCGCAATCGCCAGCGCAATGATCCGGTCGCGCAAAGTGGCGGCGGCGCATCGCAGCGCATGGCCCGATTGTTCGATCGAGTTGCTACCCGAGGTGATGCCTTCGTCGGGCGCATGGCCGGTGCGCACCGGGGCCACATCGATCAAGTCCAACGGGACCGCCAGTTCCTCATGCGCGATCTGCGTCAACGCGGTCGATATGCGCTGGCCGATGTCGACTTTGCCAGTGCGAATGACCAACCTGGAACCATCGGTTCCGACCCAGTCGGCGATCAACGGATAGGCCGCGACGCTCATGGTCTTGCGGCGCGTATCACCGCTTTGAGCACCCGCGGATGCGAGCCGCAGCGGCAAAGGTGCGGGTTGAGCGCCAGCACAATCGCGTCGTGGTCAGGACTTTCGTTCTGGTCCAGCAACGACGTTGTCGCGACCACCAATCCGGCGGTGCAATAGCCGCATTGCGCCGCCGATTCCGCGATGAAAGCCGCCTGCACCCGCCGCCCGGTTTCGTGCGCCTGGATGCCTTCGATCGTGGTAATCTCGCGCCCTTCGAAAGTTCCTGCCGGCGATACGCAGGATGGCAACGACACGCCATCAACAAGCACGGCGCAGGCGCCACACTGTTCCAGCCCGCAGCCCAGTTTGGTTCCCTTCAGCTTCAATTCGTCGCGCAGCACGTAGATCAGCGGCGTGTCGGGGTCCGAAGTCACGTTTCGCGCCTCGCCATTTATGCGCAGCGTCAGCGTCACGAAGAGACACGCTCCCAAGTGACCTGCACATCGACATCCGCCGATTTGAAGAGGTTCATGACCGGGCAGCGGTATTCGACGTTGCGGGTCAGGCGATCGAAGCGGTCCTGGCTTTCGGCGGTATGGACACGGATGCGCAGCTTGACCCAGTTGAAATACGGTCGAACGCCCTGAACACCGCGGGATCCACGCTGATCGACCTCGCCATCAGCTTCCATGTCGACGGCGCTATATTGAAACTGCATCGCCTCGGCGCAACGATTGATGATCACACCCTCGCAGCCGAGAAGCGAAGACAGCGTCAGTTCCAGCGGCGTCGGCCCTGTGTTGGTGCCCTTTTCGTCGGTGACTACGATGTGGTCGCGCACCATCATCACCGACCGGGTCGAGGCCTCGTTGCGGGCGCTGACGCGGCGAATGCCAAGGGCCTTGGTGTCGGGATCGACGCTGGGGGGCAGAAGGTCAGGCTGGTTCATGTTGTCATCTCCAGAATGTCCAGACCGTTGTTGCGGTCCAGCAGGTAGATCCGGCCGTCGTCATCGACGTCGACATCGTTCGATTGGGCCGGGCCGCCCAGACCGGGCAGCGGAATGAAATGTGCCACTTCGACCGGAAGCTTCGGGTTGGCCAGATCCAGCACTCGCAATCCTCCGCCAAACCAGGTGGCGTAGACGAGCGTGCTGTCGAGCTTCTCGCGGAACTGATGTGCGCCGAACCGGACGCCGGGCTGACCTACCCAGGGGCTGGCCCGTTCGGTCAGGTCCCAAGCGGCGATCGGCACGATGTCTTGCAGGTCGGTCACATCAAGAACCCAAAGGAAGCCGTGCAACCGCCCCGGCAAATGGTCGTGTTCCTCGTCGATGGCCACTGCGTAGCGACGACCGTTGATCGGGCGTTCCAGTGGCATTACCGTGTGCGTGGGTTCGACGATTGCCGGCGGAAACGCGTAGCTTCCGATCACCTTCGGATCGGTCATGTCAGTTGCATCGAGCACCTTGAACCCGGCGTGCCAGACGGCAGCCCACAATTCGTTGCCGCTTCGCATCGCGTGATGCAGGCGCACGCCGTACCCGTCCCAAGTGGGTTTTTCCCCCGCCGCGATATGCTGGCCGGGCATATGCCAGCGCGAGACCTCGGTGGGGTTCGAGGGATCGGTGATGTCGTAGGTGACGAGGATGTTCCCGATATAACCCTCCATCTCGGTCGACATGTAGGCGTAGCGGTCATCGATATCGAAGCGGTGCACACCGAAGCCATAGGTCTTGACGTAGGACAACAGCTGAGGTGCAGTCTTGTCCGAGATATCCCAGATCCGGAACCCGCCGCTGTCAAATCCGCGGGCCAACGCCTGTTCGAGGACCGCTATGTCACCGGGGTCGACCGCCAGACGTTCAGCGATCTGGCTGTCAGACAGCCCCTCACCCCGCAGCCCGGCAATCTTCGAGCCCTTGCGCAGGAAATGGCGCCGATCCTGTTCGACATTGGTGATCATGATATTGCCGCGGACCCGCACTTTGTGGGTGTGCGACAGCTCATCCGGGGGCGCTATATGGGCCACGACCTTCGGCGCAGCAGGGTCTGAGATGTCGATGATCGACGTGCCCATCGGTGGCTTCATGTGACCGACAAACGCATATCCATCCTGCACAACGATCTGCCCGCCACCCGCAATATCAAGATGCCCGAGTTGCCGGATGTTGCGCGCGAGCTGGTATTCGACTTCTTGCCTCATTGTCCCAGAATCTCCTTGCGCTTGCGCCGCCAATCGAAGACCGCCGGCAAAATAAGTGAGAGCGCCAGCGCAACCCACAGGACGTTGCCAAGGGTCGAAGAAAACAGCGTCATGATATCACCATCGGATTTCTTCAGGGCGCGCAGGAAGTAGGTTTCGAGAAGCGGCCCAAGGATGACCCCGATCAGGATGGCGGCGACATGATAGCCGGTGCGCCGAGCGATATAGCCCAACACGCCGAAGCCAAGGGCCAGATACATGTCGAACATGTACTCGCGCGGGACAAATCCGCCAACGAGTGTGAAGGCGATGATCATCGGCGCCAGATAGATCGTCGGGATCGTGGTGACGTGGCTCATGTAGCGGCTGAGCGGCAGGATCGTCAGCAGCATCAGCAGGTAGGCAACCGCCATCGCCATGAACATGCCGTAGCCGACCTCTGGCTGGTTCTCGAACAGCGACGGTCCGAAACTGACGCCGTGAAACTGCATCACGACCAGCATGATCGCAGCCGTGGCGCCACCGGGAATACCCAGAACCAAAAGCGGCACCAGTGTGCCCGAGGTGACGCCATTGTTGGCCGATTCCGGTGCGATCAGACCTTCTGGATGGCCGGTACCATATAGTTCTGGCGTCTTGGAGAATGACCGGGACTGTTGATACGCAACAAAACTGGCGATCGATGCGCCGGCGCCGGGGATCACGCCGATCACCAGGCCGATGAGCGAGGTCCAGACGATGTGCCACCACCGCGACAGCGCAATGTTAATTCCCTCGAACGTGTCGTGCCAGCTGGCGCGCTTGACCTCGGCGTCGTGGCTGACGATCACGGTCTTCTCGATGATGATGAACGCCTCGGACACTGCGAACAATCCGACGAGTGCCGGGATCAGCGGAACGCCATCGTAAAGCTCCAGGAAACCGAACGTGCCGCGCGGGGTGGCGTAAACCGCATCGGTGCCGATCGATCCGATCATCAACCCCAGAAAGCCCGCGATCAGACCCTTGACCATGTCCTGTGCTGCAATCGAGGCGATCAGTGATATGCCAAAGAGCATGACGACGATCATCTCGACCGAGTGCATGTAGAAACCGACCCGCGCCAGGATCGGCATTGTTGCCATGGCGATGATGGTTGTCAGCAACCCGCCGAGCGTGGATGAGACGAAGGTGATTGCAAGCGCCTGCTGACCCCTGCCCGCCTTGGCCATCGGATAGCCGTCAAGCGGCGTCGCGGCGGCCCCGGCCGTGCCGGGAATGTTCACCAGGATCGCCGGGATGCCGGCCCCCATCCGCGCCGAGCTGTATAGCGTGACCATGAAGATCAGGCCGGTCTGCAAATCCATTGACAGGGTCAGCGGCAACAGGATGATGATTGTGTTGGCCGCCGAAAACCCCGGAATTGCACCGACGATCAGTCCCAGAAAGATGGTGGGGACGATCAGCCACCAGAACGAGATGGTGTCGAGGAATACCGCAAGCAAAAGCGCGCTGGTTTCACCCATTGGCCAGCACCGCCTTCATGGTGATCTCGAACCAGCCCCGCGGGAAGCGGGTGTCAAAGGCCCAGATGAACACGGCCCATCCGCCAAGTGACATGATGGCCGAAATCAGCGTGATGAAGCCGATGGATCTGCCCTTGCTGAGGATGATCATGCTGAGGGTGAGAAACAAGAACGTGCAGAGCGTAAAGCCTAGTTGGTCAATGAACAGGCAATAGCCGACCGTTGTGACGAACAGACCGACCCGGCCGGTCGAAATGTCCTGGCGACTGAAAAGATTGCCAAAGCCTAGCGTGCCTTGGCCTGAACGCAGCCAGTGAATGCAGCGCAGAATGAAAATGCTGCACACAAACAGCAAGATGCCCCCGACCCCAAAGGCGCTGACCTGTGCCGTCCAGGGCGAATTCCAGATCGTGGTGAAGAAATAGAGTGTAAAGCCGATCGCAAGGATCGGGATCACCAGCTCGCCGCCGATCTGGCGGCCCGGTGTCTGTCGTTCGATGGCCATTGCGCGCTTTCTTGTCTGGAGTGTGACCGAAGTGGGGTCGGCGGGGTCTTGCCCGCCAACCCCGATTACATCAGGCGCCACTCAGGAGCGGCTTGTATTTGGCACCGAGTTCCAGCATCGCCTTAACGAAAGCCTCGCATTCTTCGACACCGCCATAGCTGAGGTATTCCGGCGTGCCATCCTGCGCCACGTACGCTTCTAGCAGGGCCGGGTCGTCGAAAGTGGCCTTGAAGGTGTCCTGAAGGATCTGCATCCGGTCTGGAAAGTCGTCGGCGGCTTTCCGGTGAATGCCGAAAGCACGCGCCGACAGCATTTCCGGCAGGTTCATCCCGTATGCATCATTGATGTCCGGCGCATCGTTCAGTGCGGCGCCGACCCGGTTCTTGCCAAAGACCAGTAAGGTCTTGACCGAGTCACCTGCTGCAATAACGGAACCGGATGTCAGGACCGAAAAGTCGACCTCGCCGGTCACAGCGCCTGCGATGGTGCCCTTGCCGCCCTGAAGCGGGATCAGGTTGAACTCGACACCCAGCTGTTCACCCAGCGCCAGCAGGCCGATAGAGGCCGGATGCGCCATGCGGCTGGTGCCAACGTTGAGCTTGCGGGTCTTTGCTGCCGCGACGATGTCGTCCATTGTTTGCAGCGGGCTTTCCGACCCGACAAACAGGCAGCAGGGATCCACGTCGACGCGGCCAAAGTAGAAATAGTCGTTGATGTCGAAATCGGGTGCTTGCATCGCCCAGTTGAGAACTTCGGGGCCCATGTTGCCAAAGATCAGACTGTAGGCGTCGGGCGCGGCCTTGCCCATGTAGATCTCGTATCCGACACGCCCAGAGGCGCCCGGGTAGTAGCCCGGCTCGAAATCAGCGCCCAGCTTTTCTTTCCAGATGCTGGTGAACGCGCGGAAGTTGCGGTCAGCGCCGCCGCCCTCGGCGGTCGGGATGTAAACATCGATGTTGTGGTCGGGGTATCCTGCGGCGCGGGCGATACGCGGCGCGGCCAGCATCAGACCACCTGCGATGGCGCCTGTGCCAAGGAATGTCCGTCGGTGCAAGGTTAGTTTCTTAGTCATGGTATCCTCCCAAGTCAGTTTGTCGTGTTGCGCATTCAACTGTTTCGCCGCGTGGTCTGCGCCTTGTCCGCACGACTTGTTTGGTCCTATCGGGCCAGCGTTTGATCGGCTCCCTCGAAAAACAACACTGTCGCGCCGGCGTAGATGAGACGTATCGCCAGCACGGCAAGAATGGCATTCAGCGCGAAAACGAAGCGCTTTTCGTCGATCCGCGCCAATGCCATGCGTCCGGCCAGCGTGCCGAGAAGCCCGGTCACAATCAACAAGCCGATCAGCCCAGCCCACTGTGAAAACGCAAAGCCAAGCAGACCGAAGGCAACGGTTTTCAGCAGATGCTGCACTGTCATCAGCATCGCATGGGTGGCAACATGAGTGTGGCGATCAAGCCCCTGCGACCGGACGTAGGTCGCAACGAACGGGCCAGTGCCGCCGAAAAACATGGTCAGGAAGCTGGAAAAAACACCCGTAATCAAGCCAGATCGACGCAAGAACGCGGGCGGCTTGGCCAGGACGGACCATAGAACGAACAGACCAACCCCGATCTGGATCCAGCCCGGATGCAGCTGCACCACGATCGAGCCACCGATGATCGTGCCGATCAGTGCCCCGATTGCGAACGGCGCCAGAAGATCCAGCCTCATGTAACCGGGCAAACTTGCTGCGCGCCCCGCGTTCGATCCCAGTTGCACCAGCCCGTGAACCGGGACGATGGCCGCCGCAGGCAACAGAGTCGCGAGAACGGTGAGCATAACAGCGCCACCGCCGATGCCGAACGCCACTGTAATGAACGAGCTGGCAAAGCTGACGGCCAGCAAAGCGCCTGCAATTGGCCAGCCCAGCCCGGCGTGAAGTGCATCCATCGTCATGTCAGCTATCCAGTACCGATGGGTGAAACAGCATTTCCGGCTGTACGCGGACGGCGGCCAGATGCTGGTTCAAAGAATAACGGCAGATCGCATCGATCTCGGGGCGGTTGCGATTGAAGCCGTAGCTCCAATAATCGGGGCCAAGCGTGGCCAGCGTCCGCTCCATTGAGGCACCCAGCCATGGCAACGACAACCGGTTCGCATTGCCAAGCCAGACCGCGCGCAACCGCGCCAAAGCAATGTCACGGGCGCGGATGAAAGCGTCGTAGACTGCGCGTGGCAGGGACGGATGTTGCTCGGCTACAGTCTTGCGCAGACCGATCAGATGCATGATCGGGAAGAAGCCGGTCTTGCGGTGATAGTTCTGTTCGGCAGCCTCGAAATCCGGGAACAGCCGGATCAGATCGGGGCAGCCATCCAGAAAAGCCTGCGGCGGTTTTGGTGCCAGAAGGCCATCGATCTCTGCGCGCAGCAGCAGGTCCTGCAGGGTTTCACCCTCTGCGATCGGTTCCACGATCATGCCTTCAGGCAGCGCCAGTTGCAGCCGTTCGCGCCGCACGCCTTCGTCCAGCGCCCCTGTCCGCCATTGGATCGTGTCGCAATTCACGCCGTATTCATCGGCCAGAATCCCCCGCATCCACAAAGCTGCGGTCATCTGGTATTCCGGCACACCGATCCGGCGCCCTGCAAAGTCGGCGGGCGCGGCGATGCCTGATCCTGCTCGGGCGAAGAACCCGCCGTGCCGGAACGCGCGGCTGACGAAAGCGGGGATCGCGGTGTAGTCCGAACCACCCCGCGACAGTTCCATGACGTAACTCGAAACCGACATCTCGGTGATGTCGAACCGCGCCTCTTGAACAGCCCAGGGAAAGAGCTTGGATGTAGGGTGAATGTGGCTTTCCAAAGTGACGCCGGGCACCTGAACCGTGCCCTCGTGCAGCGCCATGACGCGGTCATGGTCCCAGGTGGCGAGCGTCAATTTCATCCGCTCGCGGCACCCATGCGATTGATTGAGCGATCAGACAACCTTGACCTCCATGCTGCCGAGACCTTCGATCTCCATGACCATGACATCGCCACGTTCCACCGCCGCGACACCCGCCGGGGTTCCGGACATGATCACGTCACCCGCCGCGAGGTCAAAGTACTCGGACAGATACGAAATCATTTCCGGCACCTTCCAGATCATCTGGTTCAGATCGCCTTCTTGGCGCAGATCGCCATTCACCGTCAGGCTGACACGACCCTGATCCGGGTGACCCAGATCCTTGGCGGCATGCAGCGGGCCGACCGGCCCCGAACGCTCGAACGCTTTGCCGATCTCCCACGGGCGCCCCATCTTCTTCTGCTCGCCCTGCAGATCGCGGCGAGTCATGTCCAGCGACAGCCCGTAGCCGAAGACGTGGTCCAGCGCCTGATCCATCGGGATGTTGGTGCCCCCCGACTTCAGGGCGACCAGCATTTCGACCTCGTGATGGACGTCCTTGGAATGCGGCGGATAGGGAAATGTACCCGACGGATCAAGATTGTCGGGATTCTTCTGGAAAAAGAACGGCGCCTCCCGGTCGGGATCGTGACCCATCTCAACCGCGTGGGCGGCATAGTTTCGGCCAATGCAATAGACGCGGCGCACCGGGAATTGCGCGTCCGTCCCCGCAACTGGTATGCCCACAACCGGGGGAGTTTCGATCACGTAGTTGGTCATCAAATCCTCGCAAATACTGAATCCTATGTCTCTGCTTAACCGTATTCCGCGTTCAGATCAATCGCAACCAATAATGATCTTTGACCAAATATGGTTGGATTCAGCCGGATTTTTATGCTATCTGTCAATTTATGGCACAATTGGTCAACCAATTTTTGAGTTCTGCGGGGGTCACCAACCGCCCCGAGCCGGCAGAGCGCGAACGCGCGATCGCTGCCTTGCGGGCGTTCATCGACGACGGCGCCTATGCGCCGGGCGACCGCCTGCCGCCGGAGCGCGAGCTGATCCTAAGTCTCGGATTCAGCCGCACGATATTGCGCAAGGCCCTGGATGCGCTGGAACGCGAGGGCGCGATCTGGCGGCATGTCGGCAAGGGCACGTTCGTGGCGGCCCACAGCACCGGCGCCGGAAATGGTAGCCTGGCCGAACTAAGTCGACAACTGACGCCGGTGCGGATGATCCGGGCGCGCCTTTGCATCGAGCCAGCAATTGCGCGCGAGGCCGCGATCAATGCCTCGCAAGGCGCGGTCACGCGTATCAAGCTGGCCAGGGACCGCGCCGCCGATGCCTCGAGCTGGGTCGATTACGAAGCCCAGGACGACTTGTTTCACCGCGCGGTGGCTGACGCCTCGGACAATATCCTGTTGCTGACGCTGTTTGACCAACTCAACCAGGTGCGCCGCGCCGTTGCATGGGGCAATGTCGTGCGCGGCTCTGTCCGGCCACCCGCCGAACACACCAGCTTTCTCGAACATGACCAAATCGCCGCAGCAATCGAAGCCCGCGATCCGGTTGCTTCACAAGAAGCGATGCGCCAGCATATCGGTTCGGTCTCGGCGCGCCTGTTCGGAGAGGTGTAAGAACGACCGGACACGGAGAAAACCAATAAGAGGCTTAAAGGCCGCGACTTATCGACAGGACAAACAATCGCCTTCTGGGAGGAAAACATGACAAGCCTATTTAAAAAGATCACAGCACTGGCCGCAGCAATTCCGCTTGCGACAGGCCTGATGCTGTCAGTGGCGCAAGCCGACACAATCCGCATCGCGCTGGCTGAAACGCCGTCTGATGAAATGGCGGCGTTCTTCGTGGCGCTCGATCGAGCCAAGGCCAACGGGCTCGACTATGAATGGACCGCATTTGCGGATGAGGAACTGGCAATTCAGGCCGTGCTGAGCGGTCAGATGGACATCGGGTTTGGTACGCCCTATGCGGCCATGCAGCGTTCCAAGGCGCCGCTTCGGATTGTGTTCCAACTTTCGAAGCTGAAATTCTTTCCGGTAACATCCAAGAAATATAGCGACCTGAAGGAACTCGATGGCGAACCGATCCTGCTGCATTCACGCGGCGGTGGAACCGATTCAATTGCCAACGTGATCGAAGAAAAGGTCGGCATCACCTTTGGTGAACGATCTTATGTGCCCGGGTCCGCCAATCGCGTTGTCGCGCTGATCGCCGGTCAGGCCGATGCGACGATCATTGATTTGTCGAACAAGAACAAACTGATGAAGCAGGAGCCGGACAAGTTCAACGTCCTGCCGATGTTCGAGGTCGACGCCAGCGACGAAGCACTGTTTGCCAATCTCGACTGGATCAAGGCCAACGAAGACGATGTCGACATTTTCGTGAGCGCCCTGGTCAGCGTCTGGCAGGACATGGCCAAGGATCCGACCATCATCCGGCGCGAGACTGATCCCGACGGCCCGATCGGCCAGTTGCCGAAAGAGATCCTGGACGAGCTGGACGGCTTTTATGCCGATGCTGTCGAAGGCGGGCTTTATGATCCCAACGGTGGTGGCCGCAAGGCAGCCATGGCGGACATGGAATGGTACACCGAGGCAGGCCAGCTTGAAGGCGACCCCGCATCGCTGAATATCGAGGATTTCTGGTATCTCGCTCCGCTAGACAAGGCAGCCGCGAACTAAGCGACGATTTGACCCGGCCAACCGCATCAAAGGCGCAGTTGGCCGGCCACCCTGCCCAATCGGACAACCTGCATGTCGAACCGTTCGCTGTATCTCAAGCTGCTTTCCGCCTTCATCGTCTTTGGCGCCTGGGAAATCGCTGGCCGCATCCCGGTCAGCTATGCCTTCCCGACGTTCGTTGAATCGATGCAGGCGCTGGCGCGGATGACATTCGACGGCAGCCTGTTCCTGGCATATGGCGAGACCTTGAAACCGCTGGTCATCGGCGTTGCGATCTCGGCGGTGTTGGGCATAGGGATAGGTCTGTGGATCGGTCTCAGTCCAATGTTCGACTGGATGTTCTCGCCGATTTTCGTCGTCATGCAGGCGGCCCCCCTGGCCGCGCTGATCCCGCTTCTGGTGATGGCCTACGGCATCGGGCTGACGTCAAAAGTATTCGTGGTTTGCATCATGGCGATGCCGGTCATCGTGCTGAACACCTCTGGCGCGGTGCGAAACACACCGTCTTCGAT
>JBBKVT010000113.1:0-4985 GCA_037968535.1 Paracoccaceae bacterium | reverse complement strand
GCGCGGAACGGAATCGAAATCCTGCGGCTGAAGGACAAGCTGGGCAACCGGTCGAATGCTTCGGCAGAAATCGAGTATCGGGACGCTTTGGCATTTCGCCTTGGGGACGAAGGCGCCGGAGTGCCGACGATCCTGGAAATGGTGCATCATACCCGGCTGGACACGGCGATCGCCCCGGCAGGGTTGATGCGGGCCGCGTTGGCCGAGGCGCATCACTGGTGCACGCATCGCACCGCCTTTCAGAAGCGCCTGATCGACCAACCGCTGATGCAAGCAGTTTTGTCCGATCTTGCGCTGGACTGGGAAGGTGCCTTGGCGCTGGGGTTGCGGGTGGCGCAGGCGTTTGACGGAACGGGCGCGCAAGACCGTGCCTTCGCCCGCGTCGCCGTCGCGCTGGCGAAGTTCCTGTCCAACAAGCTGTGCCCGAACCTGACTTACGAGGCGATGGAGGTGCTTGGCGGGATGGGCTACGTCGAGGATACGCCGATGCCGATGCTGTACCGCGAGGCACCGCTCAATTCGATCTGGGAAGGCTCTGGCAACGTGATTTGCCTTGATGTGCTTCGGACGCTGTCGCGGTCCCCCGAGGCTGTCGAGGTGTTGCGCCAGGAACTTGACGCCGCGCGCGGTGCGGACGCCCGCTATGACGCGGCGCTGGACGGCCATTTCGAACGCTGGCCAAAGCTGCCCATCGAGGCCGAAGCCAGGTGGTTTACAGAACGGCTGGCGACCTTGCTGACAGCCTCGATCCTGATCCGGGCGGGCGTGGCACCGGTTGTGGACGGCTATGTTGCAACACGCGTGGCGGGGCAGCACGGACGGGTAAGCGGCGCGGTCAGCGGGCTCGACACGGCGGCTTTGCTGGCCAGAATTGGCTAGCGATCAACCCGCGCTCGAGGCGTCGCAGATGCTCTGGATCGTGCGATCGAGCGTCTTGTTGAACGTGGCGTCGTCCTGCTGCGCAGACAGCCCCTCGGTCAAGGCGCGCGAGAAACTGGCGATCATCCCGGTGTTCTGGGCCAGCTTGGCGTTCGCCTCGTCTCGGGTATAGCCGCCGGAAAGGGCGACGACCCGCATCACCTTCGGATGGTCGATCAGCGGTTTGTAGAGGTTCGCCTTGGTCGGCAGCGTCAGCTTCAGCATGACTTCCTGGCCATCGGGCAACGTGCCCAACTGCTTGAGGATCTCGGCTAGCAGGATGTCTTCGGCTTCCGCCTTGTCAGCGATCGAAATCGTCACCTCAGGCTCGATGATCGGCATCAGCCCGTGGGCCAGCACCTGTTTCGCCAGATCGAACTGCTGTGCGACGTTGGCCGCGATTCCCGACGGCGACGCGGCGTCGATGACCGAGCGTTCCTTGGTGCCGAAGATCCCGGCCTTGACCGCGCGGGCCAGCAAGGCGTCCAAATCGCCAATCGGTTTCATCAGCCGCACGCCGTCGCTTTGATCTTCCAGCCCCTTGTCGATCTTGAGGAACGGCACAACGCCGCGTTTTTGCCAAAGATACTGTGCCGTCGGTTTGCCGCCGATTTCCCGGCCCATGGTCTTTTCGAACAGAATCGCACCGACGATGCGGTCGCCAGTGAATCCAGGCGAAAGGATGATCCGGCTGCGCATCTCGTGGATCCGGTCGAACATCTCGTCTTCTGACGAATAGGCGTCTTCACCCACTCCATAAAGCTTGAGCGCCTTCGGGGTGGACCCGCCGCTTTGGTCAAGAGCTGCGACAAATCCCGAGCCGCTGCGCATCTTCGTCGCCTGATCCATGTTCGGCATTTCGATCTCCACCTGTAAATCGTTGAAAACTTCCGGGCGTCGACCCCGTCTCTCGCTTCTAGGCGAGGCCATGGCCCGTTGCAATTATGGTGGCGCTAACGGGGCCGATCCCGGTCTGACTTGGTACCGAGTGCGGCAACGCCCGGCAGGGTCTTGCCCTCCATCCATTCCAGAAACGCGCCGCCCGCTGTCGAGACGTAGCTGAAGTCTTCCGCCACTCCGGATTGATTGAGCGCCGCGACAGTATCGCCGCCGCCAGCGACCGAGACCAGCCTGCCATCCCGGGTCAGTTCTGCCGCCGTTTGCGCGGCGGCCTTGGTCGCTGCATCGAACGGCTGGGTTTCGAACGCCCCGAGGGGGCCGTTCCAGATCAATGTGCGGCATTTCTCAAAAACAGCCTGAATCAGCCGAACCGTTTCAGGTCCGGCATCAAGGATCATGCCGTCGTCGGGGCAGTCGGTTACCGGCAGAATCTGATGCGGTGCGTTCGCCTTGAATTCCAAAGCAACAACGATATCGACGGGCAGCAGGATCTCGCACCCCGCTTCGCCGGCTTTCCTCAGGATGTCGCGGGCGGTGTCGGCCATGTCATGTTCTGCCAAGGATTTGCCGACATTGACGCCCTGGGCCACCAGAAACGTGTTTGCCATGCCGCCGCCGATCACCAGATGTTCGACCTTGCGGGCGAGATTGCCCAAAAGTTCGATCTTGGTTGAAACCTTTGCGCCGCCGACCACGGCAACAACCGGTCGTTTAGGCTGGCCCAAGGCGGCATCGAGGGCTTTCAGTTCGGCCTGCATCAGCCGGCCTGCCGCAGCGGGCATCAACCGTGCGATACCCTCGGTCGAGGCATGCGCGCGGTGGGCGGCAGAGAACGCGTCGTTTACATAGACGTCGCCAAGTGCTGCGAGAGAAGCAGCGAACGCAGGGTCGTTCTGTTCCTCTTCGGCATGAAACCGGGTGTTTTCCAGCAGCAGTACTTCACCATCCTTCAGGGCTGCAACGGCGCGCTTGGCGGGACCGCCGATGCAATCTTCGGCAAAGCGCACCGGCGCGCCCAGATGCTTTTCAAGCACCGGCACAAGCGGTTTCAGTGACATTTCGGGCACAACCTTGCCCTTTGGCCGGTCAAAATGCGCCAGCAGAACCGGCTTGCCACCCGCCGCCAGAATGTCGCGCACCGTCGGCACGATCCGTTGGATCCGGGTCGCGTCGGTCACTTCGCCATTTTCAACGGGCACGTTGATGTCGACGCGCGTCAGCACGATCTTTCCGGAAAGGTCGAGGTCGTCGAGAGTATTCCAGCTCATCGGCAGGTTCCTTTATGCGCGGGTGCTCGCCACTATCGTCCCGATCCGCGCGCCGACGTCAACAACGCCCTTTCCCTTCCTGGCCGTGCGGCCTAGTTTGCCGCCAAATTCGCAAAGGAGGGCCCGATGGCCGAGATCAAAGACCCCGAAAACACCATTCTGGTGGAACTCACGAATGGCACTGTCACGATCGAACTGATGCCTTACGTCGCGCCGAAACATGTCGAGCGCATGAAGGAACTGGCCCGCTCGGGTGCTTATGACAACGTGGTGTTTCACCGGGTTATCGACGGCTTCATGGCGCAGACCGGCGACGTGGCGAACGGCAATGCCGAGAAGGATTTCAACATCCGCAGCGCTGGCACCGGCGGATCGGACTTGCCGGACCTTCCGGCAGAATTCTCGAAGCTGCCGCATGACCGGGGCACAATTGGCGCCGCACGGTCGTCAAACCCGAATTCGGCGAACAGCCAGTTTTTCTTCAATTTCAAGGACAACCACTTCCTGAACGGCCAATACACCGTTTACGGCCGTGTCATTGACGGAATGGATCATGTCGACGCGATCACCCGCGGCGAGCCGCCTGTGGCGCCGGATCGGATGATCAGCGTGAAGGTCGCTTCCGATGCGTAGCGGCAATGTCCTTGTCGGGGCGGTCTTCCTGCTAGGCCTCAGCGTGCTGGGCGCCTGGTACTGGCTGCAAGCCTTTCCCGGAACCGGATTGGCGACCGCGCAGTCTGCAGTGGACTATGTGGGACCGGTGATCGATATCGAGGTCAGCGGCGAAGCAAGCGGCCATATCCGTATCAAGCTGTTTCAGGATGTCGCCCCGAAACATGTCGAGCGGATCACCGAACTGGTCAAATCCGGGACTTACGACAACATCGTGTTCCACCGAGTGATCGACGGTTTCATGGCGCAGACTGGAGATGTCCAGTTCGGCAAGTCCGGGGCCGACACCTCGCAGGCCGGCATGGGGGCGTCCGACCTGCCGGACCTTCCCGCCGAATTCTCCAGCATCCCGTTTGATCGCGGAATTGTCGGAATGGCGCGGTCGAACGATCCCAATTCTGCCAACAGTCAGTTCTTCATCATGTTCGCGCCAGCGCCTTATCTGGATGGCCAGTATACGGTTGTGGGACAGGTCATCGACGGGCTTGATGTGCTCGACGCCGTCAAACGCGGCGCCGGCGGCAACGGCGAGGTTTCGGGTGATCCCGACGTGATGGCGAGCGTCACGCTGGTCGAGTAGCGGACGCTCAATCCCGCGTGAGGCGGGCTATCCCGGCGCATCTCCCTGTGGCAGCCTTGCCGCAGGGAGATCCGACATGTCATACATAAAACTCTGGTTTTACAGCATCTTGTTCGCTGCTGTCGCCGCCGGTGCGGGCGCCGATCCCGCATTCTGGAAGAACGAATGGCCGAACACCGATTTCAGCCGGTCCAGCATCGGCGGCTGGATCGAGATATTGTCGGGTGGGCCCGGCAAGGACGGTATCCCGGCGCTATCCGATCCGACTTTCCGTGCTGTTGCGGACGAAAACAGGATCGATGATCGAGAACCGGTAATGACGCTTGAAATCAACGGCTTGCCGCCACGAGCTTATCCAATTCGCTACCTCACCTGGCACGAGATCGTCAACGATGTCGTGGGGGACACTCCGGTTGCGGTCACATTCTGCCCGCTCTGCAACTCTGGTGTGGTCTTCGACCGGCGGGTAGCTGGCCGGACACTGACTTTCGGCGTCACCGGCAAGCTTCGAAATTCGGACATGGTCATGTTTGATCGCGAGACCGAAAGCTGGTGGCAACAGGCCATAGGCGAGGCGATCGTGGGTGAGTTGACCGGAACGCAACTGGATCAACTGCCCGCATGGATGGAAAGTTGGGGCGAGTTCA
>JBBKVT010000112.1:0-2536 GCA_037968535.1 Paracoccaceae bacterium | reverse complement strand
TCGCACGCGCTCTTGTCGCCGCCTACATGCTGCACGGTATCGCGATCTCGTCCTATTACGGCCTGTTCTTCGGTGCCGGCCATTTCATGAGCCGCTATCACGCGCCGCTCGCGCCGCTTTTGATCATTGCCGGGCTTGCCGCGTCGCTGGAAATCGGGCGCGTGCTCGTCCGCGCGCGTCCCGATGCGCTGGCCTGGGCCTATGGCGGGGGCGGCATCGCGCTGTCGCTCGCGCTTTTGATCCGCGCCGCCCTGCCGGGGGTCACGCTGCAGGGCCACGAACAGGTCATCGCCTGGGTCGATGCGAACGTCCCCGAGGCGGCCTGGGTCGGAGCGGTGCAGACCGGCACGCTGGGCTACTGGCATGACCGGACCTACAATCTCGATGGCAAGGTGAATCCCGATGTCCTCGCCGCGCGGCGCGACCGCGGCCACGTGCTGGATTACGTCACCCAAAGCCCGATCGATTATATCGTGGACTGGGCCGGAGTCGGCGCCTGGGCCGATCTCCCCGCGGCGCAGGGCGGCTTTGCCGATGCCTTCGAGCTCGTCGTGCAGGACCCAGCCGCCAACCTGACGGTGTTGCAACGAAAGACACTGCGTCTCAGCCAATAATTATATCCTTCTTCACGGCGGGCCTTGCATCTGAAAGCATCGTGGCAATGTCCGGCTAGAGAGGAAACTTCTATGAATGCTATCTTCGTCGTTGGCACCGGTCGATCAGGCACGCATTTTCTTGCACGCCTTCTTGCCGGGTTTGAAAATGTGCATGATCCGTTTCACGGTGAAGAATCCGGGGCGATTCTGCAGGATGTCGCGAAGGCCGCCCTGCATCACCGGCTTCCCTCCGAGGCGACCGAGCAGCACTTCCGAACCGCCATCCGCACCAACGGTCCGATCCTTGTCGACCAGCATCACCCCAATCTCTTTTTCGCATCCCATTGGGCCAGTCGTCTGGACGATCCCCTCTTCCTTTATCCCGACCGCCCGGCCCGGCAAACAGTCGCCTCAATGATGCGGCACCGAGGCGTCCGCAGCTGGTATCGCTACGCCAGAAAGAAGGCATTTTCCCTGAAGGATCGCCTGCCCTATCCAAACCGGTTCCTTGGCGTCGACAGCTACTTCGAATTGGAGAGGTCCCCCTTGCACCTGCTCTGCGTAAAACGAATCGCCGCGCACCATCGGGCCTACAAGGCCGAGAAAGAGAAACTGGGCTCTAGGTTGCGCCGGGTGGCCTATGAAACTCTGGTTGCCGACCCCGAAACCGCGTTGGAGCAGATCTTCAGCAAGGACGAACGCGCGCGGCTTGGGCATTTCACTTTGACCGAAGAGCCGAAGGCTGCATCGCTCGAAAAGTATCGCGACATACTTACCGAGGCGCAGGTACGCGAAATAGACGAGATTGAGAACCGTCTCATACGAAATCCAAACCGAAACTATGCGCCAGCTCACGTCCGGTCGTAAATGTCCTCATACCGGCGGATGTCGTCCTCGCCGAGATAGGCGCCGGTCTGGACCTCGATCAGGTACATCGGCAACTGTCCGCGGTTGGCCATCCGGTGCCGGGTGCCAAGCGGGATATAGACGCTTTCGTTCTCGGTCACGAGGCGCACATCGTCGCCCAGCGTCACCTCGGCGGTGCCCGCCACCACGACCCAGTGCTCCGAGCGGTGCATGTGGCTTTGCAGGGACAACACGCCGCCGGGCTTGACCATGATCCGCTTGACCTGAAACCGCTCGCCCAGACAAAGCGTTTCGTACCAGCCCCAGGGTCGGTGAAAGCGCGGATAATCGTCGGCCTGGGCGGCCCCGGCGGCGCGCAGGCGGTCGACGACCTGCCGAACCTCCTGACTGCGCGACCTGTCGGCCACCAGAACCGCGTCGCGCATCGCTACAGCGACCACGTCCTTCAGCCCCAGAGCGACCAGCGCGATGCTGTCCTCTTCCGAGCGCAGATAGGATCCCTCGCAATCGAGCGCGATCACTTTGCCCACCGTGGCGTTTCCATCCCCGTCCGGCCCCGACGCGGTCCAGAGCGCCTCCCACGAACCAAGGTCCGACCAGCCGCAGTCGACCGGCACGGCGACGACCCATTCGGCCTTTTCCATAATCGCAAAATCGACCGAAATCGCGCGGGCACTCGCGAACGCCGCCTTGTCGAGCCGGGTGAAATCGAGATCGCCGACCGCGCCCGAGACCGCCGCGCGGACCGGGGCGACCAGATAGGGCGCATGGGTTTCGAACGCGGCGATGAAATCCCGGACCCGACCCAGGAACAGCCCCGCGTTCCACAGATAATGCCCGGCCTCCACCATGGCTTTTGCAGTCTCTAAATCAGGCTTTTCGCGGAATTTCGTCACCGTGGTGACGCCATCGGGCGTGCCGGCCAGTTCCAGATAGCCATAGCCGGTTTCGGGCCGGTCGGGCGTGATGCCGAAGGTCACCAGCGCCCCGTCCTCGGCGGCTTCGCATCCCGCTTTGACGGCCGCCAGAAACGCCGGCAGATCGTCGATGACGTGATCGGACGGCGCCACCAG
>JBBKVT010000111.1:0-2503 GCA_037968535.1 Paracoccaceae bacterium | reverse complement strand
GCGAAGGCGAGTGCCGCCCATTGCGGCGAGAAAGCGTAGCCGCCGAGCCAGATCCCAGCCACCGCCGGAAGGCCGGCCAGCGCTGCCAGGGCGGGAAAGACCCAGAGGGCCGGCTTTCGTCCGACCAGTG
This sequence comes from Paracoccaceae bacterium, assembly GCA_037968535.1. Taxonomy (GTDB): domain Bacteria; phylum Pseudomonadota; class Alphaproteobacteria; order Rhodobacterales; family Rhodobacteraceae; genus JAHEAO01. Next base: position 2,373 of record JBBKVT010000111.1, on the reverse strand, counting down.
GGGCGACGATGCCGATGCCTTCGGTTAGGTTGTGCAGTGTGAAGCCGAGCACGAGGAATGAACCGAGAGCAGCCGAGCCGGTGGCAAAAGCGGATCCGATCGCCAGTCCCTCACCGAAATTGTGAACTCCGATCCCGATCGAGATCGCCGTGGCGAGGGCCAGACCTTCGAGCACGCGCCCTCCACGACGTCCGATAGCCAACAGGACAGCGAACGTCGATCCGGCGACCAACCAGACCAGCACAGGACTGTGAAACCCAGGTGCCGCTTCCGTCGCCAGGCTAATGGCCTCCTGGAACGTGTCGATCAGCAGGAATGCCAGCAGACCGATCGTCAGTGCCAGCGCAAACTGAAACCCCTTGGCGCCACCGGCGCTGAGAGCCGGAAAAAACAACATGCCAAGTGCCACAGGCACGAAGCCGACAAAGAGGCCAATCAGGCCGAAGTTGCCGAGCATCCCGGCTGACATGTCTGGTGTCGCCACGGCCACTTCGATGCTGTGCTCGAAGGTCACACCGGTTCCGCTGACCAGCGTCAGACGATGGGATTCTCCGGACACCCAAGGATATGGTATGTGCAGCCAGGCTGATTGAAGGCGCGCGAGGGTGCCGGGCGGATCCTGCACGAAAGTCCAGTAGGCGCCGTCCACCTGGACCTGAGCAATTTGCATGGAATCCGAGCCTCCAGCGCGAACACGCAAGCTGATACCGTTGCCGTCTAGCACCGTGCGCTCGATAGTCAGATCTTCGACGGGTGGCACGCCAATCGTCATGGACCGCAACGGATCGAGCATCAGAAATCCGGCAACGACGGTCAAGATCAGCAAGAGCGGGAGAGCAATCCGAAGAACGGTGTGCTTCATGGGTTGGTATCCGTAGTTTCTGACGAAGCCATGTCACGGACGTCGAACATGCTCATCCATCCCAGTTCGGCGAATTCCGATTGGTGGGCGTGAAACATATAGTGCCCGGGTTCATGGTTTTCGAACGTCATCTCGAGGATGCCGCGTTGCCCTTGGCACTGCATGATGGTGTCAACGGTTCGCAGAGTCGGCGTCAGCGACGTGCCGTGATCGAAGTAGTCGAAAAAGTTCGCGTGCAGATGCAGCGAGTTGATCGGATCGAATTCGGTAATGTTGAGCAGGTAGAGCCGGATCGGGCGGGCCCGGTCGACTGGGATGGGACGCTTGGAATAGGCGTGAGCGATCGAGTTCACGGCATAGACCTCGTTCTTTTCGTCGAAATTGGTGTCGAAGCCGTTCATCACCAGCACAAATTCCTGCCAGCGGCTGTTCTGGGCAGAACCTAGCAGGCGGCTTTGAGCCACCGTCAACTGCTCCGGATGCCGTTCCGGGTCCGCGTCGATGATGAATACGCCGTAAAGACCCTTGTGAATGTGTCGCTTCAGCGGCACCGCGTGACAGTGATAAAGATGGCACCCGAACGGGAAAGCGTCAAACTCGTAGACAAACTCTCCGCCGGGCGGAACGACTCCTGCACCGGGGACACCGTCCATCCGGGCGGCGTGAATCCCGTGAAAGTGTATCGAATGCGGGTGCGACCCGGCGTTCTGGAACCTGAGTCGCACCCTGTCGCCTTCGGTCACTCGAATCGTCGGTCCGGGAACGCGCCCGTTATAGGTCCATGCTGGGAACAGGATACCGGGCGCAATCTCGATTTCCTTGTCGATCGCGACGATATCGAATTCGCGCAGGATCGTTCCATCCGGCAGCCGCGAAACAATGCCTGTGTCCCAGTCGGTCAGAATTTCGTGCGGATCAAAGCCGTTGCGGGCGTTGTCGACCTCGCCCACGGTGATCATGCCGTCATGCGCGCCATGCCCGCTGGAATGTGATGCCGTGGAGGCCGCGTCATCTGCCGACGCGGTCGGGGCTTCGCCTTTTGCCAGTCGGGCCACTGATGTTCCGCCGACCAATGCTCCAGCCCCCAGCAGAAGTCGTCGCGTGATCGGATTCGCGAACCATGATTGCATTGAATTTAGTCTCCTGGAGGCACCATCGGGTCAGTAAATTATTGCCCTATGGCTAATATTTATAGCTTAAGCTATATTCTGCCCTGAGGTGCCGATTGTCAATCGGCGCGATTTCTCTCTGGGCGGCATTCAAAAATGGACCTGCCGCAGTCTTACAGGTACGTATGATCACATGAGCAAGTCGCAGAACGGATCCGCGCCTGAACTTCCTGACCCCGACCGGCAGGCGTCGAACTTCCAACGCCTGCGCGAGAGCCATCAGGCCGAACTTGCCGAGGATTATGTCGAACTTATCGCCGATCTCACTGGTGCACAGGGTGAAGCGCGGGCGGTGGACATCGCGCAAAGGCTCGGCGTATCTCATCCGACCGTCGTCAAGGC
>JBBKVT010000110.1:0-3696 GCA_037968535.1 Paracoccaceae bacterium | reverse complement strand
TTAACGCCTGGTGTCTGTCAGGAGTGGTCTTCGGGTGTGATCTTCTTCGTTTCCGCATCGATTCTGGGCGCTGCCGTAGCTTACGGTCAAAGCCGCCTGCCGCGATTGGGCCCGCCGATCGTGCTGTCGGGTTTCAACGGTATCGGCGTGCTGGCCGGATTTGTCATATTCACGCTCTTTGCCATGATGATCGGCCCGGTGTTCGGGATGGCGCTGCTGATCGCGCTTCTGTTCCACGAACTGGGCCATGTCTTGGCATATCAAATGCTGGGCCATGCAGAGGTGCGGTTCCGGCTGGTGCCGATCCTTGGCAACGCGCCGATTTCCGACCAGCCGCTTGGGACCGAGGCGCAGATCGTCTTCGTCGCACTCATGGGGGCCGGATTCTCGCTGGCGCCGATGGTGCTGGCGCATCTTGGCGCATTGGCGCTTGGCCCCGGCGACCCCGAACTCGCCCGCGACCTGCGGATCTTCGCGATCACCTGTGGCGCGGTCAATTTCGCGATGCTGTTGCCGTTCTGGCCGCTGGATGGCGGCCGCTGCGCGATGATCGCGGCGCGCAGCATCTGGCCGGCTTTTGCCCCGGCGATCACCGTCTTCATGACCGCCGCCTTCGCCGCCGCAGCCCTGCGAACCGGCGCTGTGGTCTTCATCATCCTCGCCGGGATCGGTGTCGCCAGCCTGTTTTGCCGCAACTCCACCCGGCTGCCGCCGTTGAGCGGCGAAGCGGGTCTGGCAGCGCTCGCCGCCTATGCCTTCACCCTGGCCGCGCATTTCAGCGGCGGCTGGCAACTGATCTCGCTTTATCTCTGATCCGCCCTTCCCTCGCCGCTGACCGCATGTCAGTTTGCGGCAAAGGAGGATCGCCATGACCATCAAAGCCTGCGTCTTCGACGCCTACGGCACCCTCTTCGATGTCGCCGCCGCCGCGCGCGAAGCCGCCGCCGAACCGGGACGCGAGGCATTCGCGGCAGTCTGGCCACGAGTCGCCACCGACTGGCGGTTGAAGCAACTGCAATACACCTGGCTGCGCGCCGTCGCCGATGCCCATACCAATTTCTGGGAGGTGACGCAGAACGGGCTGGACTGGGCGCTCGAAGCAGCAGGGCTGGACGACGCCGAATTGCGCGAACGACTGTTGTCGCTTTACTGGGGGCTGTCGGCGTTTCCCGAAGTCCCCGCAATGCTGGCCGCGCTGAAGGCGGCGGGTTACCAGACCGCGATCCTGTCGAACGGATCGCCCGAAATGCTGGCGGGTGCTGTCGCCTCGGCGGGCATCGGCGAGTTCCTGGATGACGTGCTGTCGGTCGAGGATGTCGGCGTGTTCAAGCCGCATGCTTCGGTCTACCAGTTGGTTCCCGACCGTTTCGAATGCGGCCCGGACGAGGTGCTTTTCGTCTCGTCCAACGGCTGGGACGCCGCCGCCGCAGCCGGGTTCGGCTTTCGCTGCGTCTGGGTCAACCGCGCCGGCGAACCGATGGACCGCTTGCCCTGGACGCCGGACAAGGTCCTGCGCGACCTGACAACGATCCCCGATATCGCGAGGGCTTTCTGATGCCGAAGTTCCAGACATCCGACGGGCTGACGCTGGCCTATACCGACGAGGGTGAGGGGCTGCCGGTGCTGTGTCTTTCGGGCCTGACCCGCGACCATCGGGATTTCGACTATCTCGCCCCGCACCTGCCTGATATCAGGCTAATCCGGTTCGATTACCGGGGTCGCGGCCAATCCGAATGGGCCGACCCGACCACCTATACCGTCCCGACCGAGGCCATGGACACGCTCGCGCTTCTGGATCATCTGGGCATTGAGCGCGCGGCAGTGATCGGCACCTCGCGCGGCGGGCTGATCGCGATGTTTCTGGCGGCCACGGAAAAGGACCGGCTGCGTGGCGTCTGCCTGAACGACATCGGCCCCGATGTCGGGCAAGCCGGACTTGATGTGATCATGGATTACCTCGGCCGCGATCCCGGTTATCGCACCCGCGAGGAAATGGTCGCGGCGATGCCCGACATCATGGCCGGCTTTGACGAGGTGCCGGTGTCGCGCTGGCGCGAAGAGGTCGAGCGCCATACCGTGGAAACGCCCGAGGGTCTGCGGCTGATCTACGACCCGAAGCTGCGCGACACGATGCTGGCCAATGCAGCGGAGCCGCCCACCGACCTCTGGCCGTTTTTCGACGCGATGAAGGGGCTGCCGCTGGCGCTGATCTGGGGGCTGAATTCCACCCTGCTGACCCGCGAAACGGTATCCATCATGCGCCGCCGCCGCCCCGACATGATCCTGGCCGAAGTCCCCGATCGCGGGCATATCCCGTTTCTGGACGAACCCGAGGCGCTGGACGCGATCCATGCCTGGCTGGAGCTGTGCGAATGAACATCGACATGATCGAGGCCGCGGCCAAGCGGTTGCGCGGCCATGCCCGCAGAACACCGCTGTTGTCCTCGCCGTTCCTTGACGAGATCGCCGGCCGTCGGGTGTTCGTCAAGGCAGAGTGCCTGCAACATACCGGATCCTTCAAGTTTCGCGGCGGATGGTCGGCGCTTTCGGCGCTCGACCCCGCGATCCGGCAAAAGGGCGTGATCGCGTTTTCCAGCGGCAATCATGCGCAGGGCGTGGCCATGGCGGCAAAGCTGCATAGCGTTCCTGTGGTGATCGTGATGCCGGCCGACGCGCCGAAGCTGAAGATCGACAACACCCGCGCGCTTGGCGCCGAGGTGGTGCTGTACGATCGCGCCAACGAGGATCGCGACGTCATCGGCACTCGGCTGTCAGCGGAACGCGGCCTGACGCTGATCAAGCCCTATGATGAACCGCAGGTCATCGCAGGCCAGGGCACGACCGGGCTCGAGATCGCCGAACAGGCGGCAGAGGCAGGCGTCACGACGGCCGATGTGCTGGTTTGCTGTGGCGGCGGCGGGCTGACCTCTGGTATCGCACTTGCGCTCAATGCCCATGCCCCCGGTTTGCGCGCCCGCCCTGTCGAACCAGTGGGTTTCGACGACGCCGGACGGTCGCTGGCCTCTGGCCGGATCGAGCGCAACGCCTCGACCGGCGGTTCGATCTGCGACGCGATCGTCACGCCCAGCCCCGGCGAATTGACATTTCCGATCATGCAGCGGCTCTGTGGCCCCGGCATTTCCGTTTCGGATGATGACAGCCTTCGGGCAATGGCCGCCGCCTTTCTGCGTCTCAAGATCGTGCTGGAACCGGGCGGAGCCGTGTCGCTGGCCGCAGCCCTGTTTCACGCGGGCCAGATTGAAGGCGATGCGGTGATCTGCGTCGCCACGGGCGGCAATGTCGATGCGGAAATGTTCTGTCGCGCGCTGCAAACCGCCGGATGAGGGCGCTGCACCGGACCCGACGCTAGAACGGCACGTCGTCCCCGTCGCGGTCGGCTGCGACCACGAACTTGGCGACCACCTTCTTGGCGCCGGCCTTTTCGAACTCGATATCCAGCTTGTCGCCCTCGATCGCCATCACATAGCCATAGCCGAACTTCTGATGGAAAATCCGGTCGCCCTGGGTGAACGAACTGACCGCGTTCATGTCGATCACGACGTTGCGCGCTTCCGAAGGCTGCGCCATGCCGCGCAGCTGGCTGCGGGTCTGCAATCGCTTCCAGCCCGGCGAGTTATACACATTCGCCGACGCCGCCCGCTGTTCGATATCGCCACCACCGAAACTCGGCGCAGC
>JBBKVT010000109.1:0-3559 GCA_037968535.1 Paracoccaceae bacterium | reverse complement strand
GAGATGTCTTCTTCGGCCCTCTCCGCCTCGATCTCGAACCTCAACTTAGTCGTTGTCGGATGCATCGGTGCCGGCACCGCGCTCGCGCAAATCAGGTGACGATTTCCTGGCCGGTTATTTCTGGCGTAAGCATGATGTCAAGCAACCCCGAGCGTGCAACTTCTTTCGCAAAATTGCCTTCAAACGTGCGTTTTTCAGTAATCGCCCGGCGCCTCGCGTGGTTCAAAGTGGACGGAGCCCCGCCAGCGGGCACGGTCCAAAACTTTCATCCAGCGGTAACTGGAGCGCTGCAGTGCGCTTCCGAGAAGCTGACATTGGCTACATTGCAGAAAACCGGCAACAAGGGCTCAAAGCTGCCGCTGCATTCCGCGCAAAGGTCTGCTTTGCGGGGCGGATTCAACTGATCGCTGCAACACACTCAGCGAACTTCTCTGCTGGGGTTTGATATTGCAAGGCCTTGCGAGGCCGTTCGTTCAGTTGTCTTGCGATTGCACCGAGTTTTGCCTGGGAATGCACGGATAAGTCAGTTCCACGCGGCAAGTACTGGCGGAGAAGGCGGTTGGTATTTTCATTTGACCCGCGCTGCCACGGCGAATGTGGGTCACAGAAGTAGACTTCGACGTCGGTTGCCAGTGTCAGGCGCGGATGGTCTGCCAGCTCTTTGCCGCGATCCCAGGTCAGGGATTTGTAGAGCTCCTTGGGCAGTCTGTGGGATTGTTTGACCAGCCCAGAGATGACGCTTTTGGTGTCTTTGTTGGCAACCTTGATCAGCATGACATACCGCGACTGCCGCTCGACCAGGGTGGCGATGTAGCTGTTTTTGGAACCGCCAATGAGGTCACCTTCCCAATGACCCGGTACAGCGCGGTCCTCTATCGAAGCGGGTCTTTCGCTGATCGAGACGGCATCTTTGACCTGACCCAGCCCATTGCGCTTAAGACTGGCGTGCCGTGAACGGCGTATCGTGCGCTTGGCGCGGAGGTGTTCCAGCAGCTCCTTCTTCAAAACGCCACGGGCCTGGATGTAAAGGCTTCGATAGATCGTCTCGTGTGACACCTGTTTGCGTGCCTCTCCCGGAAAGCTGCGTTTGAGCCAGCCCGCGATCTGTTCCGGTGACCACCTGCGGCGCAGCTTTGCAGATACTGCGCGGCTCAAAGATGGGTGGCAAGCCAGCTTACATGTCTTGGGGCGCAGAGCACGATCCCAGGCAGCCTGATCCGATGCCGCCGCTCGATAGGCAACGCGCCCACCATTGCGTCGGACCTCGCGACTGATCGTGGATGGGGCGCGGCCCAATTGGCGCGCAATGGATCGTAGGGACTGGTGGGTGCTGAGGCCTCGCGATATCTCTTCGCGCTCACTTGGGCTCAATGCTTGCCTGCCACGCCTTCGATCTGGTGGACGGATGCCACCGGTCGGAGAGATAACAGAAAACACCGAAGACGACTGGCGGTCAAACACCCGCCCAATCGAACTCATCGACTCCCCGCTCTGCCAACGATCCCAAATCTCGGCACGTTGCGAAGCAGAATAGTAGATACGGCGGCGGTACTTCATGTCGAACACTCCATCTTCGCTCAAAGATTAAAGTGTTGCGCCCACCTGTTGAGACCACCGGACAAACCGACCGTTGGACCTTCAACGCCTAACCTCTGCTTCACGCTTCTGCCCAGGCAATATTCTACTTGACATGATACTGTTTAGTTTCATATCAAAATGATACCAAACAGTATCATAAAGGAATCAATGTGAAACAAGCTTTCTTGGCATCGATTGTCGCATCCCTCATTGCGCCGCTATCTGCATACGCTGATCAGATCACGTTACTGGAATCAGACGACTATGTTTGGGAGACAACGCCTGAAGGCGTCGCATTTTCTGCTCTACAAGGGGATCGGTTTGTAGAGCCTTATCAGGCACTCGTCAGATTGCCCGGTGGAACGATAAGCCCGCCGCACGTGAAATCTGCAAATATGTTTGGGATCATGCTGCAAGGCGAAATGATCCACTACGCCAATGGCGGCGATCCCGACGCGGCCAGAGTAATTGGACCCGGCTCGTACTACAGCATTTCAAGCGGCTTGGCGCATATCTCTGCATGCGTGTCCGATGAGCCCTGCATTGCATACCTCTATCAAGACGGGGCATTTGATTTTCTGCCAATAGCACAATGACAGGCGCTGAACAGATGGGATTTCGCGCGCTGGCCGACCCAACCCGACGCAATATTCTTCAGATGCTTGCAAATAAAAATATGACGATCGCCGAAGTCGCTGACAACTTTCAGATGACACGAGCGGCTGTGAAAAAGCACCTCACAATTCTTCACGAGGGCAATCTAATCTCAATTCAAGCAGAAGGCAGATCACGGCTGAACTCGTTAAACACGGATGGCTTGAAGCAAGTTATGAGCTGGTTCGATTACTTCGATGGCTTCTGGGACGAGCATCTCGACACGCTCAAGATCGAAATTGAAAAGGACATGCAATGACCGATAACGTACTCCAGAAATCAATCTATCTTAAAGCGACGCCTGCTCAGGTCTGGGCGTATTTGACCGACCCTGACAAACTGGCGATTTGGTTCCACAAGCCCAAAACTGCGCTGGTGGAAGGCGATTACGAGATGTTCGGCACCGAAAGCGGTGACCGGCTTATGTGGGGCAAGGTGCTTGTCGCGAAACCGTTCACGCAGCTTGAATATACATTTGCAATTGCGCCTATGGGGGATCAGTCCAGCACGGTCAGGTGGCGTTTGACTGAAGTGCCGGGCGGCACAAACCTATCGCTGCGCCACGAAGGTTTGCCACAAGGGATTGAAGACTATGGCCTTACGCTAGCGCTTGACAAAGGGTGGGATGATCACCTTTCGCGGATGCGTACCTCTGCGCATGACGACTAGAACAATGGCTCATGTTGGCGGCACGTTGGCCAACATCGCCGGGACAGTCTTGGCAAACTTTTCACTATTATGAAGCAGGGGGTTTGGCCGTATCACATCGGCTAAACCTGACAATCGTCGCACCGCAGAAATTTGGTAAAGAGGACTCGGAGCCGCCGTTAGCTGCAATTTGTTCGGGTGACCGCTTGTGGACATAAACCCCATGACAGAACTTCCCTGCCAAAAACGGTCCATTGCGCCTGTGACACAGATACATGAATTCTGGCTGGTCTAGTGATCCGTTGTGCAATGAGCTGGCTCGAATTGGGCTCGATCAGGTGTCTTTCTTCCTTCGGTGATTAGCTTGGTATGGTGCGGCGCGCTGGTTCAGCTATGATCGGCTCTCCTCCTATTCTGCGGGTTGCCCGAACGCCAGATCAGGCACAGCGCCCGTTTTTGACAGACCCCAGCCCTTGATAATGCAGTAAACCGCCGGAATGACGATCAGGGTCAGCAGCGTCGACGACACCATACCGCCAATCATCGGCACGGCGATGCGCTGCATGATTTCCGACCCTGTGCCATGCGCCCAGAGGATCGGCATCAGGCCCGCCATGATCGCCACCACTGTCATCATTTTGGGGCGCACCCGGTCGACCGCGCCGACCATGATCGCGGC
>JBBKVT010000108.1:0-5812 GCA_037968535.1 Paracoccaceae bacterium | reverse complement strand
GGCATCGGCGTCTTCGGTCTGGCGTTCTACGAGCAGAACACCGACAAGCTGCAAGTTGCCACGATGACCGGTGTGGAACCAACCGTCGAGTCGATCTCGAGCGGTGAATACCCGGTGTCGCGTCCGCTCTATTTCTACATCAAGGGTGCGCATATCGGCGTTATCCCCGGTCTCAAGGAATATGCCGAGTTCTTCGTGTCCGACGATCTGGCAGGTCCCGACGGCCCGCTGGCGGCCTACGGTCTGGTATCCGATCCGGAACTGGCTGCTACGCAGGCGATGGTTGCCGAAGAAGCCCCGATGAACTGATCCCTGATTGCGGGCGGTGCAACCGGTGCCGTCCGCGATTTCCATCCCTGCGCCGTGAAAGTTGCCCGAATGCCCGCCACCTGGCTTTTGACCCTGCTATTGGTCCTGTCCACCGCCGGTTTCGGTCTCGGCCGATCCCGCGCCTTGGCCTCGGCTGGCGGCAACCACAGGGATCTGCATTCACTGCCCAAATACTACGGCCTGAACGTGCTGATGAAGACGCTCGGGCCTGCACTGCTGCTGCTGGTCGCCTGGGTGCTGATCCAGCCGATGGTCGCCCAGAATCGCGCCCAGTCGTTGATCCCCGACAGCATCTATGCCGACAGCGGCGCGCTGAACCTGATGATGAGCGACGTGCGCCGCATCGCGGACGGCCTCGACATTGCCGTGGGGCAGGGGCGTTTGGCCGGCGATGCCGCGCGCGGCCTTGGGTCCGCGTCCACCGACATCCGCGCGCTTCTGGGCGAGGTTGGCGTGGCGCTGGGATCGGATGTCGATCCAGCGGTTCTGGCCGCGGCACAACGCTACCGGGCCGTGACCTCGACCGGCCGGCTTTGGATGAGCATTGCCGTTCTTGCCGTCGCCTGCATCGGTTTTGCGCAGGCATTCCTGAGTACCAAAAAGGATTTGCGCGCCCGCAATCTGGTTGAACGCGGCATGCTATGGATCCTCTTCGGCGCCGCCTCGATCGCGGTTCTGACGACGCTTGGCATCGTGCTGTCGCTGATCTTCAACACGGTCGAGTTCTTCCGGCTCTACCCGGCGTGGGATTTCTTCACTGGCCTGACATGGAGCCCCAGCTTCGGCGGCGGCTCGGAACTGGGTATCCTGCCGCTTCTGTGGGGCACGCTTTACATTTCGGTTATCGCCCTTGCGGTGGCGGTGCCGATTGGCCTCTTTGCAGCGATCTACCTGTCGGAATATGCGGGTCCTAAGGTGCGCGGCGTCGCCAAACCGCTGCTGGAAGTGTTGGCCGGTATCCCCACCATCGTCTACGGCCTTTTCGCGCTACTGACCGTCGGCCCGCTGCTGGTCGAGATCTTCGGCGACGGTGGATTATTGGGCGTCGGCTGGATGAAAGGCGGCACGGCGGTGATGACAGCCGGGCTGGTCATGGGTGTCATGTTGATCCCGTTCGTGTCGTCACTCAGCGACGACATCATCAACGCGGTGCCGCAATCCCTGCGAGACGGGTCTTACGGGCTTGGCGCCACGCGTTCGGAAACCGTGCGTCAGGTGGTGCTGCCCGCCGCTTTGCCAGGTATCGTCGGGGCGATCCTTCTGGCCGCCAGCCGCGCCATCGGTGAGACGATGATCGTGGTCCTTGGGGCAGGGGCCGCGGCGCGATTGTCGATGAACCCGTTCGAGGCGATGACCACCGTCACCGCCAAGATCGTCAGCCAGCTGACCGGCGACGCCGATTTCGCGTCACCCGAAGCACTGGTCGCCTTTGCGCTTGGCATGTCGCTGTTCGTCATCACGCTGGGGCTGAACGTCTTCGCGCTTTATATCGTGCGCAAATACCGGGAACAGTACGAATGACCGACACGACAGCCGGCCCTGGAAAATCCTCGCTCTCGACGCTCGATCCGCGAACCCGCAAACGCAATGCGGCTGAAAAGCGGTTCCGTGCCTACGGCATCGCCGCGATTGCCGTCAGTCTGCTGTTTCTGGCGATCCTTCTGGGCACAATCATCCGCAACGGTCTGCCGGCGTTCCAGCAAAGCTTCATCACGCTGCCGGTTCTGCTGGACGAAGCCAAGCTCGACAAGAACGGCAACCGCGATCCTGCCGATCTGGCCAAGGTCACGACCTTCGGCTACGGGCCGCTGATCGACAAGGCGTTGCAGGCGCATGTTGTAAGCCTTGGCATCGATTCCCGGTTCACCAAGCCCAAAGAATTCAACGCCCTTTTGTCATCAAGCGCCGCCGCGGAAATACGCGATTATGTTCTGGCAAATCCCGACAGCATCGGCACAACGGTGGAATTCAACCTGTTGGCCGCCAGTCGCGTTGACGGCTACCTCAAGGGTCGGGTGTCGCGCGACTCGGTTGCGCGCGACAAGAGCATCGACGCGGAACATCTTGATCTTGTTGACGCATTACGCGATGATGGGACAATCCGCAAAGGCTTCAACTGGGATTTCATCACCGGCGCCGACGCCTCTGAATCCCGCCCCGAACAGGCCGGGATGGGTGTCGCGATGCTGGGATCCTTCTTCATGATGCTGGTGGTTCTGGCCCTGTCGCTGCCGATCGGCGTCGCGGCCTCGATCTATCTCGAGGAATTCGCCGCCAAAAACTGGCTCAACGATCTGATCGAGGTCAATATCTCGAACCTCGCCGCCGTGCCGTCTATCGTCTTTGGTATCCTCGGCCTCGCCGTGTTCATCCAGTTCGCCCATCTGCCACAATCTGCACCGCTGGTCGGTGGTCTCGTGCTGACGCTGATGACGCTGCCCACGATCATCATCGCCACCCGCGCATCGCTGAAAGCCGTCCCGCCATCGATCCGCGATGCGGCCCTTGGGGTAGGGGCCTCGAAAATGCAGACGGTCTTTCACCACGTCCTGCCACTTGCCATGCCCGGCATTCTGACCGGCACAATCATCGGTCTTGCGCAGGCGCTTGGCGAAACCGCGCCGCTGCTCCTGATCGGGATGGTCGGCTACATCGCCTCGAATTATCCGACCAGCATTGCCGAGGGGTTCCTGAACCCGAACTCGGCGATGCCGGCGCAGATCTACGAATGGGCAAAACGCGCCGATCCGGCCTATTATGAACGTGCCTGGGGTGGGATTATCGTCCTGCTTCTGTTCCTGATGGCGATGAATATCATCGCCATCCTGTTGCGCCGCAAATTCGAACGTCGTTGGTAGGACCCATGATGAAAGACATGCTGATTGAGGAAAGAGCTGCCATGGAAGACGTGAAGATATCCGCCCGGGACGTGAATGTCTGGTATGGCGATAACCACGCGATCAAGGATGTCAGCGTCGAGATCGCCGACAAGACCGTCACCGCTTTCATCGGGCCATCCGGTTGCGGAAAGTCAACTTTCCTGCGCTGCATCAACAGGATGAACGACACAATTGATGTGGCAAGGGTGGAAGGCACGATCACCCTCGACGGTCAGGACATCTACGATCCCAAAGTCGATCCGGTGCAGTTGCGTGCCATGGTCGGCATGGTGTTTCAAAAACCGAACCCGTTCCCGAAATCCATTTACGACAACATCGCCTACGGCCCGCGCATTCACGGCCTTGCGAAGAACAAGGCGGAACTTGATGATATCGTTGAAAACTCTTTGCGCCGCGGGGCAATCTGGAACGAAGTTAAGGACCGGCTGAACGAACCGGGAACCGGGTTGTCGGGCGGCCAGCAGCAGCGGCTTTGCATCGCTCGGGCCATTGCCACCGAACCCGAGGTTCTGCTGATGGATGAACCTTGTTCGGCGCTTGACCCGATCGCCACCGCCCAGGTCGAGGAATTGATCGACGAGCTGCGTGCCAGTTACTCGGTCATCATCGTCACCCATTCAATGCAGCAGGCGGCGCGGGTCAGCCAGCGCACTGCGTTTTTCCATCTCGGCAGCCTTGTCGAATACGGCCAGACCGACTCGATTTTCACCAATCCAGACGATCCGCGCACCGAAAGCTACATCACCGGACGGATCGGGTAGGGGATCACCATGCACGAACAACACATCGCATCGGCCTTCGACCGCGACCTTGAAGGCATCCAGGCGCTGATCATGAAAATGGGCGGGTTGGTCGAGACCGCGATCAGCCAGGCCAGCCGGGCGCTGGAGGAACGCGACATCGAACTGGCAAGCCAGATCCGCGCCGCAGACAAGCAGATCGACCGGCTGGAAGAGCGGGTGAATGAAGAGGTCGCCCGTGTCATTGCCTTGCGCGCGCCCACGGCCTCTGACCTGCGCACGGTCCTGTCGGTCCTTAAGATCAGCGGCAATCTGGAACGCTGCGGCGACTACGCCAAAAACCTCGCCAAACGCACCAGCGTGCTGGTCGAGATGCAGCCGGTTGGCGGCACCGCTAAATCCGTCCGCCGGATGGCGCGAGAGGTCGAGTTGATGCTGAAGGACGTGCTCGACGCCTATATCCAGCGCGACGTGGCTCTGGCCGAAGAGGTCCGCCAGCGCGATCAGGACGTGGACCAGATGTATAACGCGCTGTTTCGCGAGTTTCTGACCCATATGATGGAAGACCCGCGCAACATTACCGCCACGATGCACCTGCATTTCATCGCCAAGAACCTTGAACGCACGGGCGACCATGTCACCTCGATCGCTGAACAGGTGATCTATCTGGTGACCGGTAAGATACCCGAAGAAAGCCGCCCGAAAGAGGATCGCACATCATTCGTGCACAACGTCGGAGACGCTGACCAATGAGCCCGAAACTGCAAGTGCTGGTGGTAGAAGATGAACCCGCGCAGCGCGAGGTTCTGGTCTACAACCTGCAATCTGAAGGTTTCGAGGTCTCGATGGCGGGAACCGGCGACGAAGCTCTTACACTGGTCGATGAGATCATCCCCGACCTGATCCTGCTCGACTGGATGCTGCCGGGGGTGTCAGGGATCGAGATCTGTCGCCAACTCAAGATGCGGCCCGCGACCCGCAACGTACCGATCATCATGATGTCGGCCAAGACCGAGGCCATGGACCGGGTGAGGGGACTGGAAACCGGGGCCGATGACTATGTCCTGAAGCCCTATTCGGTGGTCGAACTGATGGCCCGGATCCGCACGCAACTGCGCCGGACCCGTCCAGCCGCGGTTGGTGAGAAGCTGGAGTTTGGCGGCATCACACTCGACGCCGAGACCCACAAGGTCTACCGCGACGGTCAGCAGCTCAAGCTTGGACCGACGGAATTCAGGCTGCTCTCGACCTTCATGGAAAAGCCGGGCCGGGTTTACAGCCGCGATCAGTTGCTGGACCGGGTCTGGGGCCGCGACATCTATGTCGATACCCGCACGGTTGACGTACACATCGGCCGCTTGCGCAAAGCCCTGACGCAGCATGGTGGTGAAGATGTGCTGCGAACAGTGCGCGGGACCGGGTACGCTCTGGGTTGAATTTTCGTTCAAAATGGGGTGGTAGGCTGCGTCTCTTCACCGCAGCATAGATTATTTCAGTAATCGCATAATCGGTATTATGTTAAGTCCATAATTGATCGACTTTGGTAACCAACGTTCCGTAACCTGCCGCTTATATAGGGAAAAGCTTTTCTTAGTTTTCTGGCAATGCTCGATTGGAAGGCGCGTTTGGTCACCTGAACAATCCAACTCTGCCACAGATGACCCGATCTCGAAGCGCGCTCGCCTCGACAAGCCACGATTCAAAGGTGTATGCAAGACCTACTGATATGTTCCGGCGGATGCACGGCGTGAGATTGTAACCCTTTTGTTCCGTGCGATTTTTTGGTGCAGGTATGCTGCTTGACTACCTTGAAAAGCTGAACGAGACGATCTCGATAGAAGA
>JBBKVT010000107.1:0-13657 GCA_037968535.1 Paracoccaceae bacterium | reverse complement strand
GCCGGTCGGCCCCAGTCAGCGTGATATGATGCACGCCTTGAGATTGCAGCTTGCGCATGGCGACCTCCTTTTGCGCTGAAATCCTCTAGGATAATCGCCCGTCAATCAAGAGGGTCGCTCTGTGCCGGCAAGCGGCCACAGCCGTCCCACAAGCAATCAGCGACCAAACCCCCGCCCAACAAAACGCCACACACGCCCAAAGCGGCGGTCGAGCGCCACCCGGCGATGCTGCGCGCCTTGGTTCCGGGCAGGGTACTCGGGGTCCGACAGACCTGACGCCTCGACGCCACCGCGCGCCCGTTCAAGCCGCTGGCAAAGTTGGAATTGATCCGCCCGGTGCAAGCGATCAGGCTCCGGATCGCCAGCGTCGCCGCTAGAGACTGACGGCTGCTATGCGGACCAACCGGACCTTGATCTTGGATAGACCAACGAGCGCTTCGGCGAAACGGGCATCCGCAGTCCAGTGATGTACCATTGATTGTTAGAATGTCCATTTCGCCAGCGGCAAATTTGGCGATTGCGGGATCGACGATGCGGGTTGGCAGACGTTTGAGATGATTTCTTAGCTGTCTGCGACAGCTCCTACCGCGCCGGTCATGCGACAACACTCCGACCGTAAAAACCGACCTGTTCCTGTGCCGTCATGGCAACGTCGGGGCGGTCGTAGAAGGCGAAAATTGCAACTAGCCGCTCTTTCTTGCCTTTCACAGGCACAACCCTGTGCAGCGTATTCACGCCGCGAAAGACGTTCAGAGCACCGGCAGAAAGCGCGGCCTGTCGCACCTGTTTGTCTTCACCACGCAAGAGTGCCGCAACTCCATCATAATTCGGATCATCGGCGCTGCGCAGATCGCTGCGGTATTCAAGCTGACCACCCTCTTCAGGCGCTTGCAAAAGAATAGTAGTGGTGAATTCGGAGCGGTCGAAATGCCAGTTCAATCCTTCGCCATCCCTTGTGGCCTGCACATTTACGCGCGCCATCGGGTCGACCATTGGATAGAGTGTTTCCTTGCCCATCGTTGCGGCGAGGAAATCAGCAAACGGTGGCCAGTCGTATAGCTCGATCACCGGGTTGCCCGTAATCTGATCGGCGCAGAGCGTGTGGTTGACCGTCTTAACTTTCTTCAAGGCCGGATGATCTTCGGATAATCCGGCGACCTCGTCTTTGAAATAGATGTTGTGCGTGCGCGCGTGGCGGAATGCTTCGGTCGCCATGGCGGGCTTTACCGCTTCAACGGCTGTTTGTGTTGCTTCGGGCCGCAGAAACCCCGGTAGGTCGAACATGCCATGCTCGAACAACCGTGTTTTGCAGTTTTCAACCAGCTCGGCATAAGCCTCACATTCGGGGCGATCCAGCGGGTATGTTTCAAGGTCGATCAAATGGTCCATGGCGATGTCTCCGTATATCTAGGCCTAAGCCTTGACGCGGGGCCACATTCTTTGCAACGATATAAATTATCGGATAGCATAAGAAAAATTATAGGCAGACGATGCGAAAGCTCCCTCCACTTAACAGTCTGCGGGCCTTCGAAGCCGCTGCCCGGTTTGGCAGCTTTGTTCTTGCGGGGCAGGAATTGGGTGTAAGCTCTGCGGCTGTCAGCCTTCAGGTTAAAACCCTTGAGGAAAACCTCGACAAGAAACTGTTTCTGCGGCAGGGCAACCGAATATTACTAACGGACGCAGGCGTAGGACTGTTTCCCCGGGTTGGCAGTGCACTTGATGAAATTTCTGATGCCGCGCAATCTCTCAGACGCGTCCGACATTCCCGTCAATTGGTGATCTCGGTAGTGGAGTCATTCGCAGAACTCTGGCTGATGTCACGCGTCGCAAGCTTTTTCCCTGAAAAGAACGTCACTCTAGATATACGCGTCCAAAGCGACCCGATTGATTTCGAGAAGGACTCAGTAGATTTGCGCCTTACTTATGGGTCTGCATATTATCCAGGCTATCGTGAACATGTGTTGTTTACAGATGTTGCGATACCAGTCTGCAGCCCGACATTCTGGAAGAACCATCAAGATCCGGGTGGCAACCTGTCCAACGTCCCGCAGGACAAGCTGATCCACATTAACTGGGGTCCGAACTATTCCAGCAATCCCGCATGGACGGCATGGTTCAAACACGCCGAGAACCCGCAACAAGATTTGGACTCTCCCGGCCTAATCATAAGTGATCTGTCTCTTGCAGTTGCCGCCGCACGGTCGGGTTTGGGCATAGTCCTCGCGCCCAGCAAGCTGGTCGAGCGGGACATTTGCGCAGGAACGCTGATCCCTGCGTCGGAGATATCGTTGAAGATGGCAAAACCGTATGTCTGTATCTTTCCAAATTCGCGTGCAGACTATGGTGTCCTTCGATTGTTCCTTGATCACTTGGGGGTTTCGGACATGCGTACAGCGCGTTGAAACGCTGACTTTCCACCTTCGTTGGCAACGCAGAACATCGACACTATGGGCTCACAACCGCCGTTCGTCTGAATCCAACCGAGCGACCGTTCTGCGCGCGCCGCGCGGTTCAGGTCAGGTCCGAAACGCCGGATTCTGTCCGAATGACCTTGCCGTCCTTCTTGAGGTTCACGATCATCGCGGCTTCTCGCGATCCGCTCTGAAACGACAGGCGCGTGTGAATCACAAGAATGTCGTCGTTCTCGTAGATGCAGCGCATGTCTTCGATGGTCCGGTTTCCGCCACCCCACACCCTGCCAAGCAGCGCCGCCATCTCATCACGGTTCAGCGTATCGTCGGATTTGTGCCGGACGTAGCGAAAATCCTCGTGAAGCAAAGCGACGTACCGGCCGACATCATCAGCCCGCATCGCGGCAGCCATCTCGGCGTAGATTTTCATGGAGTGATCCTGCCACTGTGGGTGGTCATAATCAAGCACGTGCTGCGCCCGTCATCCCCGCGGAAATTGCCGGAATTCGCTTAACAAATCCCTAACGGAAAATCCCAACCATCTGATAATTCACAATAAAGCAAACCGTCCACATGTGGACACCTGCCCCTATCGCCCCTTCCAGACCGGGTCGCGCTTCTCCGAAAAAGCCTGCGCCCCTTCCTTTTGATCCTCCGATCGATACAGCCGCTCGACCGACTCGAACTGACTTTTCGTGATCCGATTGAGCGCGTCCTGAAACTTCATATCCTCCGCCTCGCGCACGATTTCCTTGATCGCCGCAAAAACCAGCGGCGGCCCAGAAGCCAGCGAGACCGCCATCGCCCGCGCCGCCGCCATCAATTCCGCCGCCGGATGAATCCGAGTGACCAGCCCCCAATGATGCGCCTCCTCGGCCTCCATCCAGCGGCCCGTGAACAAGAGTTCCATCGCGATATGATACGGGATCCGTTTCGGCAGCTTGATCGACGCCGCGTCCGCCACCGTTCCCGACCGGATCTCCGGCAGCGCGAACGTCGCGTGATCGGCCGCCAGAATAATATCGCAAGACAACGCCAGCTCCAGCCCGCCGCCGCAGCAGATCCCGTTGACGGCCGCAATCACCGGCTTGTTCAGGCCGCGCAATTCCTGCAAGCCGCCAAACCCGCCGACGCCGTAATCGCCGTCAACCGCGTCCCCGTCGGCCGCCGCCTTCAGATCCCAGCCGGGACAAAAGAACTTCGCTCCCGCCCCGGTCACGATCGCCACCCGCAGGTCCGGGTCATCGCGGAACTCGGTGAACACCCGGCCCATGATCCGGCTGGTTTCCAGATCGATCGCATTCGCCTTCGGACGGTCCAGCGTCACCTCGAACACATGGCCGTCCCGGTGTGTCTTCACGGGGCCTTCAGTCATCGCAATCTCCTGTTCGGATCAGCGCGTCGGCAGCCACGGCGCGATCCGTGCAGCACAAGAGCGGGTTGATCTCGACTTCCTCGACGCGGCCATGATTGGCCACCACATAGGCTTGCACGGCCATGACCGCGCGCACAATGGCCGCAATGTCCGCGCCCGGCTTTCCTCGGTAACCACATAACAGCGGATAAAGCCGCAGCTTCTGCAGGGCGATTTCGACTGACTCGGCGCGGGCAGGGATCAGCAAAGAGGTCGTGTCAGCCAGAAGTTCGGTCAGCACACCGCCAGCGCCGAGTGTCAGCACATAGCCGTGTGCCGGGTCCAGAACGACGCCGATCAGCAGTTCAGCAACGACTCCGGTGATCATTTCTTCGACCAGGAACGTCTGCGTTTTCATGTGCCGCGCGGCCAATTTTACGGCATCAGCGTGGCAAAGGTTCAGCGCAACAGCCCCGGCCTCGGTCTTGTGGGCGACGCCTTCGCCCTTCAGCACAACGGGAAAGCCGATCCTTGTCGCGGCCTCTGCCGCCGCATCGCCAGACGCCACCTGTTTGCGGTCAGGGACCGAAAGTCCTGCCGCGAACAGGGCAGCCTTGGCCCGACTCTCGGTCAGCATGGTTGGTTGCCGGGATGGGCGCGGAACCAGCACCGGATTTGACAACTCCCGCGGCATCCCCAGCCGGGCGGCGACCGAGGCGGCGACCAGCGATTCGGACATGCCGCAGATCGGTGCGATCCCCAAGGCGACAAGCCGGTCCGCGATGTCTTCGGGCAGGTTCTCGGGCAGCGAGGCGACAATCGCCATCGGAACGCCGGATGCCTCTTTGGTCAGCCGCACGGCCTCGATCACATTGTCCCAATCCCGCGCATCGCACCGGTCGGTTCTGGGGAAGTCCAAAACCACGATGCCAAGCGCCAGCGCCGGATCCATCATTGCGGTAAAGGTTGCGGCCAGCGCGTCGGTGCGCGGCCAGATGTAGGTGTTGTAGTCAAGCGGATTGGCCAGCCTGACCATCGGACCAAGCGCCGTCCGCAGCGCACCACGCTGACTGTCGTTGAGTGACGGATAAGTCAGCTCATGGTCCAGCGCCAGATCCGCCATCAGGCTCGCTTCGCCGCCAGAACAGGACATCGAGGCGATCCGGTTCGAGGCAAGTGGCCCCACGACATGGAGGAACTTCAGCGTCTCCATGAAGTCCGAAACCGTGGGGACTTGTCCAACACCCAGCCGCGCAAAGAGCGCGCGCGACCCGGCGTCGCTTCCCGCAATCGAGGCGGTATGCGATACCGTCGCCGCTTGTGCGTGGTCCGACCGTCCGACCTTCAGCGCTATGATTGGCTTGCCAAGCCGCCGCGCGGTTTCGACCAGCCGTTCAAAGGCGCCGAGGTCGCCGATCCCCTCGATGTGAAGGCCGAGCGCCGTGACGCGCGGATCGGCCAGCAATGCCTCGCCAATTTCCGCGAAACCGGTCTGCGCCTGGTTTCCGGCGGTGACCACATAGGCCAAAGGCAGGCCACGTTTCTGCATCGTCATGTTGATCGCGATGTTCGAACTTTGGGTGACGATCGCGACACCCGTTTCGCAGCGGACCCCGCCATGCTGGTCGGGCCACAGCAGCGCACCGTCAAGATAGTTTATGAAGCCGTAGCAATTCGGGCCGATGATCGACATCTCGCCGGCCGCCTCCAGAAGCTGCGCCTGAAGCTGCGGCCCGTCCGCCGCCTCGTCCTTTGCCTCGGAGAATCCGGCCGCAAAGCAGACCACGCCACCTGCGCCTTTGGCGCGCAGAGACGCCACGACATCTATCGTCGCAACGCGGTTAACCCCGACGAACGTCGCGTCTGGTCCGTCCGGCAGGTCTGCAACCTGGCGAAACGCCGGTTCACCCTCGATCTCTGCTCGCGTAGGATGCACGGCCCACAGAGGCCCTGTATAGCCGATCTCACGGCATTTCCGGATTACATTGGCGCACCAGGCGCCGCCACCGACGACGGCGATGCTCTTGGGGCGGAACAGACGTTCAAGGCCGGGTCTCAACATTGGAAACCCGCGCCGACGTCTAATACGGATGCCTCCGGCGGGAGTATTTTTAAACAAAAGAAGGCGAAACGTATATTTAACTTATCCGGATCATCCAGTGTCTGCGGTACAGGCGGGAGCGCCGATGACCGCAACGGAAGAAGGCGCCCCGTCATGTCTGTCGTGGCGGGGTGCTTTTCTCGGCTTCTCTTGTTTGAGAATACTGGCGCCGCAGGCATGGAAATCTATGCTCCCAACGGCCGCAGCAATTCGCGGCTGATGATATGGCGCTGAATTTCAGAGGTGCCGTCCCAGATCCGTTCCACGCGCGCATCGCGCCAGAACCGTTCGATCGGGAAATCGTCCATCAGCCCCATCCCGCCATAGATCTGCAGGGTGGCATCGGTGACGCGGGCCAGCATTTCGGTGGCGTAAAGTTTCGCACTGGCGATTTCGCGGTTCGCGGGCAGGCCCTGATCGAGGCGCCAGGCAGAGGACAGCGTCAGCCAGTCGGCGGCGTCGATTTCTGTGATCATGTCGGCGATCTGAAAGCCGACGCCTTGAAACTTGCCGATGGGCTGGCCGAACTGTTCGCGCTCAGCTGCATAGTTGAGCGCGTAGTCGAAGACCCGGCGCGCGCGACCGACCGACATCGTGGCGACGGTGATGCGGGTGGCGTAGAGCCAGGTGTTCATAACCGCGAACCCGCCATCCACTTCGCCCAGCACCTGTGCATCTGGCAGGCGGCAATCGTCGAAATCGAGGATCATGTTCTTGTAGCCACGGTGGCTGACCGACTTGTAGCCCTCGCGTATCGTGAAGCCTGGCGTGCCGCGGTCCACCAGAAACGCGGTGATGCGCTTCTTCGGGCCTTTCGGCGTGTCGTCCTCGCCGGTGGCCAGAAACACGATGATGAAATCGGCATGATCGGCGCCGGAAATGAAATGCTTGGTGCCGTTCACCACCCAGTCGCCGCCGTCGCGCCGCGCGGCGCATTTCATGCCGCGCACGTCCGATCCTGCGCTGGGTTCGGTCATTGCCAGCGCATCCATGCGTTCGCCGCGCACTGCAGGCAAGAGGTAGCGGTCACGCTGCTCGCCCTCGCAGGCCATCAGGATGTTCTGCGGCCGGCCGAAGAAGTGGTTGAGCGCCATCGAGCCGCGCCCGAGTTCACGTTCGACCAGAGCGAAGTCGAGATGGCCGAGGCCCGCACCGCCGACCTCTTCAGGAAAGTTGCAGGCGTAGAAGCCAAGGTCAATCGTCTTGCGCTTGATCTCTTCCGCGATCTCGCGCGGCACTTCGCCGGTCCGTTCGACAAGGGTTTCATGCGGATAGATCTCGTTCTCGACGAAGCTGCGCACGGTCGAAACGATCATCTCCTGTTCGTCACTCAGTCCGAAATTCATCTGCTACACCTGTGGGTCAGGGTTAACGGTATGGCCATCGACGGCGATCACCTGGCCCGACACGAGCCGGGCGGCGTCAGAGGCAAGAAAGACGGCCATGTTCGCCACGTCGCGCGCTTCGACAAAACTCTGCATGGCTGTGCCCTTGGCATACCCCTCGTAAACCTGGTCTCGGGTCATGCCCTTGGCCTTGGCTTCCGCCTCCAGCACCGCCTCCATGCGCGGCCCTTCGACAGATCCGGGGGCGATTGCGTTGGCGCGGATGCCAAACGGCCCAAGCTCCATCGCGGCGGTTTTCATCAGGCCGATTACGGCCCATTTGGCTGCCGAATAGGGGGCGCGGTTCGGATAGCCGTATAGTCCGGCGGTCGAGGACGTGAAGATCATCGCCCCCGATCCGGCCCGTTTCATCATCGGTGTAGCGAATTTGGCGGCAAGGAATGCGCCGTCGAGATTGACCGCTGTGCAGGCGCGCCAGTCGTTCAGGGTGATATCTTCAATCAACGCGGTTGGACCCTTTATGCCGGCATTGGCGCAGACCACGTCTAGCCCGCCCCATTCGGCTGCAACCCCGCCAAAGAACGCGGCCATACCAGCCTCATCGGCAGCATCTGTGACGGTGCCACGGATCTCGTCGGGCAATGCGTCGATCGCGCCCGCATCTACATCGGTGACCCAGACCCGCGCGCCGGTTTCGGCGAAAGCCTGCGCCATCGCACGACCGATCCCCGATCCGCCGGCGGTGATGACGACGCGCCCGGTCACAGCGCAGCCTCTGGTCGCGGCAGGTTGGCGTGGGCGGTGGCCAGCGTTTCAACCTTGTCGCGCACCGCGTCCGCGGGCTCGCAGGCGTGGCGGGTTTCAAGGCTCACGTGGATCAGAAGTTGCTCGCCGGATGACAGCAAGGTGCCATCCTCGCGGAACATCTCGCTGTAGATCCGCAGCTTCTTGCCTTGGCCCTCCAACACCCGGCTTTCCACATAGATCGCATCGCCAGCCAAGGCTTCGGTCAGAAAGCGGATGCGGATGTCGACGGTGAAATAGCTGAGGCCACTGGCGATATAGTCCGCATCCGCGCCGACGAGTTTCATGATTTCGTCGGCCGCATCGGAATAGATCTGACCGTAGCGGCTTTCGTTCATGTGGCCGTTGTAATCGGTCCAGTCGATCGGGATCACGCGGCGAAGAACCGTGATCGGGCCGTCACCGGACTTGAGCGGCGGCGTCATCATCTTCTGATGTGTGTTTAGCAGCGCGCCAGCAGCAGCGTCCTGACCCTTCAAGGCCCGCATGATCGCAACAAGATTGTTGTCGCGCAGCCGTTCCAATTCCCGGATCGACAGCGCGCCCGATTGGGCATCGGACTGGTCGGCAATCTGATTGACAAGTTCGTCGGTCAGCTCGGGCACATCCATCAACTTGGTCCAGGGCCATGACAGACATGGCCCGAACTGTTCGATGAAATTTCGCATCCCGGCTTCGCCGCCGGCAATCCGGTAGGTCTCGAACAGGCCCATCTGCGCCCACCGAAGGCCGAAGCCGTAGCGGATGACATCGTCGATTTCCTGGGTGGTCGCGATGCCGTCCTTGATCAGCCAGAGCGCCTCTCGCCAGACGGCTTCAAGGAAGCGGTCGGCGATGTGGGCGTCGATTTCCTTGCGCACGTGCAGCGGATGCAGACCGAGGCTTGTCAGAATCTCTTTGGTCGTTTCTACGGCTTCGGGGCTGTTGACCGGCGACGGGACAACCTCGATCACTGGCAACAGATAAACCGGGTTGAACGGATGGGTGACGAGGATGCGACCGGGATTTTTCGCGCCTTCCTGCAACTGGGACGGTTTGAAGCCCGAGGTGGACGAACCAATGACCGTGTCTGGTCTGGCCACCGCCTCGATCTCGGCAAAGACCCTGTGCTTCAGATCGAGCCGTTCTGGCACGCTTTCCACGATGAAATCCGCATCTCGCACGGCCTCGCCGATGGCTTTCACATGCCGCAACCGACCTTCGGTGGGCATCGCGGTGTCGTAAAGCATCGGCAGGGCATGGCGGGCGTTGGCCAGCACTTCGGCCATCTTGCGCTCGGCTTGCAGGTCAGGGTCGTACAGCATCACATCCCAGCCGTTCAGCAAGAACCGCGCGGCCCATCCGCCGCCAATCACGCCGCCGCCGATAACCGCTGCTGTCTTGGTCATTGTAGCACCTGCAATCTGGCCAGATCATAGCCGTTGAAATCAAGAACCCGCCGCGCCGCTTCCAACCTGTCCGCAGGAATCGTGGCATCTCGGTTCAACACGAAGCCGAATGACCCGTCCGGTGTGCCAATGACAGCGGTGCGGTAGCCCTCGTCGACCCATAGCACCCAGAACGGAGCCCCGACGCCGCCATCCGAACGGCGAAAGCGCCCCGGTCCGGTCGGCGTGACGGGCAACACGCGAGGTCCGCCGTCAGCCTCGACGGTCATGCGTCCGTCTGGCGTGGTCCAGTCGAACTGCACCTTGGTCGCGGGCTGCCAATCGCGCCCCGGAAAGGCCGCGACCGAGATCCAGTCGCCTTGCATGCGCGACGCATCCCATAGCGCGGCAGAACTGATCTGCGCGCCCGCATCGCGGAATCCTGTGCTGCGAGGGGTGGTCGAACAAGCGGCCAGGCCCAATGCCAGCACCATCAGCGCCGATCGGATCACGCGGCTACCGGCGCGCGTTTGGTCAGGCCCAGCTTCTGGCGCACCGCTTCGGGTCCGATGACAGTCGCGCCCATCGCCTCGATGATCCCGACGGCGCGCGTTACCAACTGCTCATTGGTTGCCAACTGCCCCTTGGCGAGCCACAGATTGTCCTCCAGCCCGACCCGCACATTGCCCCCCGCCAGAACGGCAGCGGCAACATAGGGCATCTCGTGCCGGCCGATGGAAAACGCAGACCACGTCCAGTTTGTCGGCACGTTGTTGACCATCGCCATGAAGGTATTCATGTCGTCCGGCGCACCCCATGGCACACCCATGCAAAGCTGCACGAGTGCGGGGTCTGTCAAAACCCCGTCCGCCACCAACTGCTTTGCCAGCCACAGATGACCGGTGTCGAAGGCCTCGATCTCGGGCTTCACGCCAAGTTCGGTCATCATGCTGCCCATCGCTTTCAGCATGCCGGGCGTGTTGGTCATGACATAATCGGCTTCGGCGAAATTCATCGTGCCGCAATCGAGCGTACAGATTTCCGGAAGGCATTCCGCGATGTGCGCCACACGCTCATCCGCGCTGACCATGTCGGTGGCTTTGGTCAGGGGCAGCGGCGCCGAAGGCGGACCGAAGACCAGGTCACCACCCATGCCCGAAGTCAGGTTCAGCACCACGTCAACCTCGGCATCGCGGATCCGCTCGGTCACCTCGCGGTAGTATTTCACCAACCGAGAAGGCTTTCCGGTCTCCGGGTTGCGGACGTGGCAATGCACCACCGCAGCACCCGCCTTGGCCGCCGCGATCGCGCTGTCTGCGATCTCTTTCGGGCTGCGCGGCACATGCGGGCTGCGATCCTGCGATCCGCCGGATCCGGTCACAGCGCAGGTTATGAAAACCTCGTGGTTCATTTCCAATGGCATCTTCGGCCCTCCCATGGCGACTCGGCGACAAGTTGACACTATTCAGCTTGATTTTGGCAATCATGCAGTATTGCATAGAAATCATGCCGGATTGGAGAAGATCACAAACCCGAACCCGCCGCGTCGGCGTGCTGTTATTCCCGCGCTTCTCGATGCATTGCCTCGCCAACGCGGTCGAGCCGATACGCGCTGCCAATACGATTTGCGGTCGCGTCGCCTATGCGTGGGAATTCCTGACGCTGGACGGCGCGCCGGTGACCTCGTCCAGCGGCTTGCCGGTAAGCCCCGGCGCGGCATTGTCACAATCGTCCGGCGACGTGCTTTTCGTGATGCCCAGTTACGGCGCGCGCCAGCTAGCCAATGCCGCCTGTTCGCGGGCCCTGCGGTCTGCCGCCCTGCGCTACAAGACATTGGTCGGCATGGACATGGGCAGCTGGCTGCTGGCCGCCGCAGACCTGCTGACAGGACACCGCGCAACGATCCACTGGGAGGAATACGAGGCATTCTCGGAAGCCTTCCCGGATGTGCGAAGTGTCAAGAAGCGATCCGTCATGGACAGCGCACGATGGTCTTGCGGCGGGGCAATGACCGCCTTCGACCTTGTGCAGCAGATGATCGGGCAGGATCACGGCGAGGCTTTGCGGCTGGAGGTCGCGGCACTATTCATGCAGGGCGAGGCCGACACCTCCGGCCACGCTCCGTACCTGCGCCCGCGTTCACAACTTGTCGCAGCGGCGGTCGCCCGGATGCGAGACAGCCTGGAGGATCCGGTCAGCGTCGGCGCCCTGGCGACTAGCGTCGGCACCACGCAGCGCGACCTTGAAGCGCTGTTCAAGCGTCAGTTGGGGGCAAGTCCGCGCACGGTCTATCGCCGCATCAGGCTTGTCGCGGCGCGGCGCTACGTGGAACAGACCAGGCTTTCCGTGGCCGAAATCGCAGTGCGTTGTGGCTATGACGACCCGTCCGCACTGACCCGTGCATTTCGGCTGGAATTCGGCGAAACGCCCCGCAGCTTCAGGGCAAATAACGATCCGTGATTTTTCCTGATTGATCAGTCAATAAAAAACCGACAGACTGGCCGCAGGGATAACCTTGGGGAACGAATTGCCAAAAGTCGGACAGGAACCAGCCAGACGCGCGGCGCTTGTATCCGCGACGATCAGCGAGATTGGACAGGCCGGATCGCTTGACGTGACGGTCGGCCAAATCGCGAAACGGGCGGGCATGTCCCCAGCGCTGGCGCACTACTATTTCGCTACGAAAGACGCGATCTTTCTGGCCGCGATGCGTCATATCCTGACCGAATTCGGCCTGCTCGTCCGGGCAGGGACCGCGCGTGCCAGAACCCCCTCCGAAAGGCTGAACGCTATCATCGACGCGTCATTGAGCTCTGAACAATTCGCCGACGAGATCGTCGCCGCGTGGTTGGTATTCTACGTTCAGGCGCAGCGCTCGCCAGAAGCCGCGCGCCTGTTGCGCGTTTACGCCCGGCGACTGCACTCGAACCTGATGCACAGCCTGACCGCACTCGTTTCGCGTTCACATGCGCACAGCATCGCCGAAGGGATGGCCAGCATGATCGACGGGATCTACATCCGCCACGCGCTGCAAGACAGCGCCCCCGACCGGCCAAGGGCACGCGCGCTGGTTCGCGATTATCTGCGCCTGACCGTTGCCGAGGCCGGCGCGCGACTGGACCCGACCCACTGATGAACGCCAAGCCGAACATCCTGATCTTCATGGTCGACCAACTCAACGGCACCCTTTTCCCCGACGGTCCCGTCGACTGGCTGCATGTGCCGAACATCCGCAAACTCGCAGCACGATCGACCCGTTTCGCCAACAGCTACACCGCCAGCCCGCTTTGCGCGCCGGGTCGCGCCAGCTTCATGTCGGGCCAGTTGCCTCGGCGGACACGTGTTTACGACAACGCCGCCGAATTCGCGAGCGACATCCCGACCTACGCGCATCACCTGCGCCGTGCGGGCTATCACACCTGCCTGTCCGGCAAGATGCATTTCGTCGGGCCCGACCAGATGCACGGGTTCGAGGAGCGTCTGACCACCGACATCTATCCCGCCGATTTCGGCTGGACCCCGGATTACCGCAAACCCGGCGAGCGGATTGAATGGTGGTATCACAACATGGGCTCGGTGACCGGAGCCGGCGTGGCCGAAATCACCAACCAGATGGAATACGACGACGAAGTCGCCTATCACGCCACCCGCAATGTCTATGACTATGCCCGCAGCCATGACGCGCGCCCGTGGTGCCTGACCGTCAGCTTCACGCATCCGCATGACCCTTATGTCGCGCGCCGCAAATACTGGGATCTCTACGAGGATTGCGAGCACCTGCTGCCCGAAGTGCCGGCCATCCCCTACGAGCAACACGACCCGCATTCCAAACGCATCTTCGACGCCAACGACTGGCGGTCCTTCGACATCGCCGAGGCGGACATCCGCCGCTCGCGCCGCGCTTATTTCGCCAATATCTCGTATCTCGACGACAAGATCGGCGAGGTGATGGAGGCGCTGGAAACCACCGGACAAGAGGCGATCATCCTGTTCGTGTCGGATCACGGCGACATGCTGGGCGAGCGCGGATTGTGGTTCAAGATGAACTTCTTCGAAGGCTCCGCCCGCGTGCCGCTTATGATCGCAACGTCCGATATGCCCGCAGGCCGGATCGACTTGCCCGTGTCCACCCTCGACGTGCTGCCGACCCTTGCCGATCTGGCGGGCGTCGACATGGCCGAAATCATTTCCTGGACCGACGGCCAAAGCCTTGTCCCGCTGGCCAACGGCAGCGACCGAGACGCCCCGGTAGCGATGGAATACGCCGCCGAAGC
>JBBKVT010000106.1:0-6683 GCA_037968535.1 Paracoccaceae bacterium | reverse complement strand
CCGCCGCCCGACCGTCCGCGTCCCGATATCAACGCATTAACCACATGGGTCGAGACATGATCTTCAACGATATCGCCAAGGCCATCAGCCAGTTGACCGACCCGCGCTTTCGCCGGGTGCTCTGGCTTGGCCTTGGTCTGACCCTGGCGCTGCTGGTCGCCGCCTATATTGTCGTTCTCTGGCTGGTCGGCCTATTTGTTCCCGACACCGTGAACCTTCCCTGGATCGGCGAGGTCACTTGGGTCAACGACCTGCTGTCCGGGGCTTCGATCCTGCTGATGATGGTGCTGTCGGTCTTCCTGATGGTGCCCGTCGCCTCTGCCTTTACGTCGTTCTTCCTCGACGATGTCGCGCAGGCGGTCGAGGACCGCTACTATCCGACGCTGCCCCCGGTCGAGCCGATCGGTTGGCTGGACGGCATGCAGGACAGCCTGCGCTTTCTGGGACTGATTGTCGCCGCGAACCTCTTGGCGCTGATCGTCTACGCGTTCATGGCCGTCAGCATCGTCCTCGCGCCTTTTACTCCCTTGGTGTTCTGGTCGCTCAACGGTTATCTTCTGGGGCGCGAGTATTTTCAGCTTGTTGCCATGCGACGGATGGACCGGGCCGCGGCCAGGGCCGCCTTCCATCGGAATTCCGGCATGGTCTGGCTGGCGGGCGCGTTGATGGCGATGCCGCTGTCAGTTCCTGTGCTGAATCTTCTGGTGCCGATTCTGGGTGCGGCGACGTTCACTCATCTTTTTCATCGACTGGAAGGCTCAGCCAGGGATCGCGGTCAGCCGATATCACCGCGCTGACCGGACGTCTCAGCGATCGTTCATCCGGCCAAACATGTCGATATCGCGGACAGAGATCCCGCCGAACACGATCACACCAGCGATCAGCACCCACAGGACTACAGTCACCCCGGTCACGATCCACATCGTGCGTTTGATGTTGAAGTTTGCGGGCGCTCCGGCCTGGGTGCCGGGCAAAACCTTTCCTTCGTCGCCCTGGGTCCGCAGCCGGATCGGCAGGGTGATGAAAAGCACCAGAAACCAGATCACCGCGAAAAGAACGATAGCCGACGTAATGCCCATCAGACTTGCTCCAGTTCGATCAGGCAGCCGTTGAAATCCTTGGGGTGCAGGAACAGCACCGGCTTGCCATGCGCCCCGATCTTGGGTTCTCCGCCACCCAGGACCCGCGCGCCCGCGGCTTGCAACTGGTCGCGCGCCGCCAGGATGTCGGGCACTTCGTAGCACATGTGGTGAATGCCACCGGCGGGATTTTTTGTAAGAAACCCTGCAATCGGGCTGTCGTCGCCCAACGGATGAAGCAGTTCGATCTTGGTGTTGGGCAGTTCGATGAAAACGACCGTCACGCCGTGATCCGGCTCGGCCTGCGGTGCGCCGACCTTCACACCCAGCACGTCACGATACTGCGCCGTGGCTGCCGCGAGATCCGGCACCGCTATCGCGACATGGTTCAGACGACCGATCATCGGCAAGACCCCGTTTGTGACGGCATCCTTATCACCCCGCCTTGTCCGGTGCGCAAGGCTCGGTCTGTCCATGTCACGCGGTGTTAACCGGCCATTCACCAATTGGGGGCCTAAATGCAAGTCGAGTGATGAAAGAGGCCCTGCCATGCCTGAGTTTCCCGACCGATTTCCACTGGGCCAATCGCCCACCGCCGATCGACCACTGCTGGGACTGACCGTCCTGATGGTCGAAGACAGCCGATACGCGTCCGAAGCGATGCGTCTTCTGTGTCTTCGTTCAGGGGCACGGATCCGCCGGGCCGACAACCTGGCCTCGGCGCATCGACATCTGGGGGTATATCGCCCATCGGTCGTCATCGTCGATCTTGGACTTCCCGACGGATCGGGCGAAGATCTGATCAGCGAACTGGCGCGCGCGACCCCGCGCGTCGGCGTGGTGCTGGGGACCAGCGGCAGCGAAGACGGCAGGGATCGGGCGATCACTGCCGGCGCCGACGGATTCATCGCCAAACCAATCGAAAGGCTCTCTGCCTTCCAGTCGCTGATACTGGAACATCTGCCATCCGATGCCCGACCCAAAGGATTGCGGCAAGTCAGCGAGGAATCGATCCGCCCCGATCCCCTTGCCCTGCATGACGATCTTGCCCGGATTGCCGACGTGTTGACCTCGGACAGCAGCGACAAGTCGGCGATCGACTATGCGGCTCAGTTCCTTGCCGGGATCGCGTGCATTGCCCGCGACGAAGGCTTGACCGATGCGGTCGGCCAACTGACACGACATCGCGCCAGCGGACAGCCGTTCGCGCAGGATGTCGATCGGCTTGCCGGCCTCGTGCACGACCGCTTGCAACAACGCAAGGTGGTCTAGACGCGGGCTGGATCCTGCGTCACCAGCACGGGCGCTGTCAGCGACGACAGGCTTTGCCGCTGCTTGCCGTCGGCATCGAAGTTACTCGCTGAAAGCCAGGTCTCGAACGCCTGCTTCAGCGCTGGCCATTCGGCGTCGATCGCAGCGAACCACGCGGTATCCCTGTTGCGGCCCTTCACCACTGCGGCTTGCCGGAATACGCCCTCGTAGCTAAGTCCCAACCGTTCAGCCGCGCGCCGAGACCCCAGGTTGAGCGCATTGCATTTCCATTCGTAGCGCCGGTAACCTGCAGCAAACGTCCATTTCATCATCAGGTACATCGCCTCGGTCGCCGCGCGGGTCTTTTGCATCGCAGGCGAGAAGTTGATGTGCCCGACCTCTATGCTGCCGGCCTCGGGGGCGATCCGCAGGTAGCTTGCCACGCCCTCGAAGTGTCCGGTTTCCATGTTGCGGATTGCGTAGAACATCGGGTCGGTGCCGGACTCGACCGACCGCACCCAATCGGCGTATGACGCGGCATCTGCGAAGGGACCATACGGCAGGTAATCCCAGATCCGGTCGTGCAGCATGTTGGCGCGGTGAATCTCGTCACCGTGGGTGGCCGCACGAAGCGGTTCCAGTCGGGCATAGGCACCTTGCAGAATTTCGCCGCTCGGCCGGACAGGCGGAGTCCAGTCCGCCACCTCGGCCCCGAAAGCAAGATTTTTATCCATGTCGGCCCCCGCAAAGCCCGCTGCGACGGGCGATTTCCACGATATTGGCGCTGCTTTAACGCATTTCAGCCACGATTCAATCGCATCAATTGAGGCATCGGACCGGATATCTGCAACCCGGATTCGATCCAAAGGTGACTCGATGAAAAAGCTGCTGCACCATTTCTGGAACGACGAACTGGGAAACACCATGATCGACTGGTGCATTCTGGGTGCAGGCGCCACATCGCTGGCCGTCGCCGTCGTGACCACGCTCGTTTAACGCGCTCAAGCGCTCTCTGGCGTCGAACGCGTATCGGATAGTTCGCGTTCCGACCCCTGCAAGCAGCTTTTATTCTTCCGACAGCACCCGCAGCCGCAGTTCCCGCATTTGTTCATTCATCGGCTCACTGGGCGCACCCATCATCAGATCCTCGGCCCGCTGGTTCATCGGGAACATGATGACCTCGCGGATGTTGGCCTCATCGGCCAGCAGCATCACGATGCGGTCGATCCCGGCAGCGCAACCTCCATGCGGCGGCGCGCCATAGCGAAAGGCGTTGACCATCCCGCCGAACCGCTTGCGCACCTCTTCCTCGCCATAGCCAGCCAGTTCAAAAGCCTTGAACATGATCTCTGGCTTGTGGTTTCGGATCGCTCCCGACACCAGTTCATAGCCGTTGCAGGCCAGATCATACTGGTAACCCAGAACGTCGAGCGGATCGCCTTGAAGTGCGTCCATCCCGCCCTGCGGCATTGAAAACGGGTTATGCGAAAAGTCGATGCTGCCCTCGTCGTCCTTCTCGTACATCGGAAAGTCGACGATCCAGGCGAAAGCGAAGCGGTCCTTGTCGGTCAGTCCAAGCTCTTCGCCAATCACCGTACGGGCGCGACCCGCGACCGCCTCGAACCGCGACGGCATTCCACCCAGGAAAAACGCGGCATCGCCCTGCCCCAGCCCAAGCTGCTGCCGGATCGCCTCGGTCCGCTCTGGCCCGATATTCTTGGCCAAGGGCCCCGCCGCCTCCAGCCCGTTTTCACCTTCGCGCCAGAAGATATAGCCCATCCCCGGCAGGCCCTCTTTCTGTGCGAAGGCGTTCATCCGATCACAAAACTTGCGCGACCCGCCGCCCCGGGCCGGAATGGCGCGGATCTCGGTGCCGTCCTGTTCAAGCAGGTTTGCGAAGATCGCAAAGCCGGAACCCGCGAAATGCTGACTGACAACCTGCATCTTGATCGGGTTCCGCAGATCGGGTTTGTCGGTGCCATACCAAAGCGCGGAATCATTGTAGGAAATCTGCGGCCAGTGCTTGTCGACCGTGCGACCTTTGCCAAATTCCTCGAACACCCCTTCGATCACCGGCTGGATCGTATTGAACACGTCCTCTTGGGTGACGAATGACATTTCCAAGTCCAATTGATAAAAATCAGTCGGGCTGCGGTCCGCCCGCGGGTCTTCGTCGCGAAAGCAGGGCGCAATCTGGAAATACTTGTCGAATCCCGAAACCATGATCAACTGCTTGAACTGCTGCGGTGCCTGCGGCAGCGCGTAGAATTTGCCCGGATGCAGCCGTGACGGGACCAGGAAATCGCGCGCGCCTTCCGGCGACGACGCGGTGATGATCGGGGTCTGGAATTCGGTGAACCCCTGCCCCCACATCCGGTTGCGCATCGAGGCTACGACATTCGAGCGCAGCATCATGTTCCGGTGCAGTTCCTCGCGCCGCAGATCGAGAAAGCGGTAACGCAGCCGCGTCTCCTCGGGATATTCCTGATCGCCGAACACCTGCAACGGCAGTTCGTCGGCGGCGCCCAGCACCTCGACCTCGCGAATGAAAATTTCGATTTCGCCGGTTTGCAGCTTTGGATTTATCAGCTCGGGGTCGCGGGCTTTCACCTCGCCATCGACCCGGATGCACCATTCCGATCGCAGCTTGTCGACATCGGCAAAAGCCGCGCTGTCGGGATCGCAGAGCAGTTGGGTAATCCCGTAGTGATCGCGCAAATCGACAAACAGGATGCCGCCGTGATCGCGAATCCGGTGGACCCAGCCCGCCAGACGAACGGTTTTCCCGACATCGGCTTTGGTCAGGTCGGCGCAGG
This sequence comes from Paracoccaceae bacterium, assembly GCA_037968535.1. GTDB lineage: Bacteria > Pseudomonadota > Alphaproteobacteria > Rhodobacterales > Rhodobacteraceae > JAHEAO01. The sequence continues at coordinate 1,537 of JBBKVT010000106.1, read as the reverse complement.
TGTGGCTGCGATAGGCGTGCATGGCGGCCCCTTGGGAACGAGAACTGAAACTTCGCGCCGATACACATTGCCCGACACGGGAAGTCAAGCGGCGAGGGTCTCGGCGGCAACTGGCCGCACATACCTGCCGTACCGGCAAGCACTTTACAGAACCAGGAACTTTCTCCAGAATACAGGTGTTTACACACCGTGGGCCGAATTAGCCCAGCGAACTCGATTTGAAACTGAAATGCCGTTGATGATGCCGGGTAGCATCAGTGGGGGTGAGTATGTGGACAGGTCTTTTCGACCGGATGCTGGAATACATTTTCCAAACCGGAAACTTGCTGGTGACGATGCCAGATGGCACGCGGCACCGCTACGGCGACGGCAAAATGCCAACCGTCGCCGTCGCCTTCCATGATCCAGACCTGCCGCGGCGGATGATCTACAATCCGGATTTGGCGCTGGGTGAAGGCTACATGAATGGCAGTATCACCATCGAAGGCGACGATCTTTACGAGTTGCTGTGGTTGGTGATCAGCAACGTCGCATTGCAGAAAGCGCCGATATGGTGGCAGCGACCGCTGACCGGTATTCGACGATCGCTGCGTTGGGTGCAGCAGTTCAATCCAGTCGGTCGCGCGCGCGCCAACGTGGCGCACCACTATGACCTGTCGGGCGAGTTGTACGATCTCTTTCTCGATCGCGACCGGCAATATTCCTGCGGCTATTTTCGCCAGCCGAACGACACGCTGGAACAGGCTCAGACCAACAAGAAGCGGCATATTGCCAGCAAACTTCTGATAGAACCGGGCATGAGCGTGCTTGATATCGGCTGTGGCTGGGGTGGCTTGGGTCTGACGCTGGCGCGCGATTACGGCGCACGTGTCGTGGGCGTCACGCTATCGCGAGAACAGCACGCCGTGGCGCGGGCGCGCGCCGACAAGGCGGGGCTTTCGGACCGCGTCGATTTCCGTCTGATGGATTATCGCCACGTCAGCGAAACCTTCGACCGCGTCGTGTCTGTAGGGATGTTCGAGCATGTCGGCGCACCGCATTACCGCGAATATTTCAATAATCTCCACCGGATGCTGCGACCCGACGGCGTGGCTCTGATACACACAATCGGGCGAACCCATCCACCGGGTTTTACAGGCCCGTGGATCAACAAGTACATCTTCCCCGGCGGCTACGTCCCGGCGATGTCCGAAGCGATGGCGGCGGTCGAGAAGGAAGGACTGATCGCAACAGATATCGAGATCTGGCGGCTGCAATATGCCGAGACGCTAAAACATTGGCATCAGCGGTTCGTGGATAATATCGACAAGGCCCGCGTGCTCTATGATGACCGCTTCTGCCGGATGTGGCGCTATTATCTGATCGCGTCAGAACTGACCTTCAGGCTCAACAGACAGGTCGTGTTCCAGTTCCAGTTGGCTCATCGACAAGAGGCCGTGCCTTTGACCCGCGATTACCTGTATCGACCAACCGAAACGTCGGATTTGCGTCATGCGGCAGAGTAATCGGCTTCGCTGACGAACTGCGAAGAAGCGGC
>JBBKVT010000105.1:0-27791 GCA_037968535.1 Paracoccaceae bacterium | reverse complement strand
CATCGTCAAGTGATCCCGTCATCATCTGTTGCCAGCAAGAGGCCGAGACCTTCGAGACACTCGCAGATGAACTTGGGGTAAGCCCTGCAATGACCGTCGACATCCGCGACCGTGCCGGTTGGTCGGACGAGGGCAATAGCGCCACGCCAAAGATTGCCGCACTGCTGGCCGCAGCCCGACTGCGCCCATCCCCCGACAAGACGATCGACGTCCTGTCCGGCGGGCTCTGCTTGATCATCGGTAATTCGTCCATCGTTCTTCCGGTCGCTGATCGGTTGTCGCAGCATTTGTCAGTCACATGTCTTCTTGGCGATGTCCCCGAAGTCTTTCCCAGTTCCACCCGACGGTTCGATATCGCCGTTGGCAATCTGCTTGCAGCCGCAGGTGCATTGGGTCAATTCACCGTTCGGGTCGACAAGTTCCGCCCCGCTTTACCGGGTGGCCGGGGCAGTTTGCGATTCAGCGAACCCCGCGATGGCGGCACATCGGACTGCGACATCATTCTCGATTTATCGGGTGCCGCGCCGCTTTTCCCCGCCGACCATAAACGCGACGGATATCTGCGCGCCGATCCAGGCGATCCTCTGGCGGTTGAAAGGGCGGTTTTCGAGGCTGCACAGCTTGTGGGACCATTTGAGAAGACGCTTCATGTCACGCTTGAGGAATCTCTCTGTGCGCATTCTCGCGCCGGGCAGACCGGATGCACACGCTGCCTGGATGTCTGCCCGACAGGGGCGATCCTTCCTGACGGCGACGTTGTTGCCGTCGACGCCCATGTCTGTGCCGGATGCGGCGCCTGTTCCGCCGTTTGCCCATCGGGAGCGATCAGTTTCGATGCACCGCCAGTCAGCGAGATTTTCGGTCGGATCCGGGTGCTGGCGCAAACCTACCGCGAGGCTGGCGGCTCCGCACCGCGCTTGCTGGTTCACGACGATGAACACGGGCGCGAGATGATAGCCCTTTCCGCACGTTTCGGACGTGGCCTGCCGGCAAATGTCATTCCCCTTGAAGTCCCGTCCCTAGCGATTTTCGGCCACGCCGAGATGATGGTGGCCCTGGCCACGGGTTTCACGGATTTCATGGTTCTGTTGGCACCCCGAACCGAGCGCGAAACGCTCGAATCGCAGCTGGCGCTCTGCACCGCGTTGACCGAAGGGCTTGGGATCACCGGCGAGCGCGGCAGGTTATTGGATATTTTAGATCCCGATGCGCTTTCCGGGGCGCTCTATCTCGGCGGCCAAAAGTCGCTGGATCGTGATCCAATCCTGCCGCTCGGACGACGACGCGATGCGACCCGCCTTGCTGCAAAGGCATTGGCGGCCAAAGATGCGCCGTCCTCGATCCCGCTGCCAATTGGTGCGCCTTATGGTGCCGTACTGGTTGATGATGCGGCCTGCACACTGTGTTTGTCCTGCGCGGGGTTGTGCCCTTCGGGTGCGCTTCTGGACAATCCGGACAAGCCGCAATTGCTGTTCCGCGAAGACGCCTGCCTGCAATGCGGGCTTTGCGTGAACATATGTCCGGAAGATGCGATCACACTGGAACCGCGGCTGGACATCTCGGACGCGGCGTTTTCCCAGCGCGTGATGAAAGAGGAAGAGCCCTACCCTTGTATCGAATGCGGCAAACTGTTCGGCGTCAAGAGCACGATAGAGCGGATCGTCGCGAAGCTTGAGGGCAAGCATTCGATGTTCACCAATTCCGACAACAGCCGCTTGATACGGATGTGCGACGATTGCCGGGTGAAAGCGCAGTTCCACGGCGACGATTTGCCGTTTAAAATGGGCGAACGCCCCCGAGTCCGGACCACTGACGATTATCTCGGGAAAAAGGACGACAGCTAGTCAATCGCAAACGCTTTGAAGTGGTTTCTGGCTGGAACGCCGGGAGCGTCTCCGGTTCGTCTCGTCTCAATTCCCGGTTATCGCTTTCTACTGCTTTCGGCCGAGTGCCCTTGTCTCTATCAAGGGATTGTCCCAGATAAGATGAACCACCGCGTTTTCAGACAGCGGTGCAAACCGGCCGAAGGAGAACAAGATGACCGATGATGAATTCAACATGTCGATGCGAAAATTCCTCAAACAGGTCGGGGTGACCTCTCAGCAGGAAATTGAGAAGGCGATGCGTGACGCCCGCGCGTCCGGCAAACTGACTGGGAATCCGCTGCGGGCAAAAATGGTTCTGACAATTGAAGATATAGGCATGGAACATGTCGTCGAGGGCGATATCAAGACCGGCGGTGCGGCTTGAGTCTGACGCGTGATAACGTCCTGGAGGCCCTGAAGCGCATTGTGAATCCTGCCACCGGAACTGATCTGGTCAGTTCCGACATCATTCGCGCGCTGACTGTCGAGGCTGGGAAAGTGCGCTTCGTGATGGAAGTGGATCCCAGTCACGGAAAGGCGATGGAGCCGATCCGCAAGGCCGCTGTCGAAGCCGTGGAACAGGTCGCGGGTGAAGGCAATGTCAGCGCCTTGATTACCGCCCACAGTGCTCCCAAACCGCCTGACCTCAAGATCGGCGGGCACCCCAAGCCGCAAGCCGGGCCGCAGAAAGTCCCCGGGGTCGAGCGGATCATCGCAATCGCGTCTGGCAAGGGCGGAGTCGGCAAGTCAACTGTCGCCGCGAACCTCGCCGTAGCGCTTGTCGCAGAAGGCAAGAAGGTTGGTATGCTGGATGCCGACGTCTATGGCCCGTCACAACCGCGGATGCTTGGCATATCGGGACGGCCCGCTTCGCCCGACGGCAAGACGATCCTTCCGTTGCGCAATCACGGTGTGACTTTGATGTCGATCGGTCTGATGACCAAAGAGGATGAAGCCGTGGTCTGGCGCGGTCCGATGCTTATGGGCGCGCTGCAACAAATGCTGAATCAGGTCCAGTGGGGCAATCTTGACGTTCTCATCGTCGATCTACCCCCAGGCACCGGCGACGTGCAGATGACGCTGACGCAGAAGGCCGAGGTAACCGGCGCGATCGTCGTTTCCACACCGCAGGACATAGCGCTGCTGGACGCTCGCAAGGCGCTGAACATGTTCGAGAAGATGGGAACGAACATCATCGGCATGATCGAAAACATGTCGACCTATATCTGTCCCAACTGCGGCCACGAAGAACATATCTTCGGACACGGCGGCGCGAGGGCGGATGCCGAGCGGCTCAAACTGCCATTTCTCGGGGAAATCCCTTTGAACCTCGATATACGGATCGCTTCGGATGGCGGTGCACCGATTGTCGTCTCGAAACCAGACAGTCCGCAGGCCAAGGCGTTCCGCGCGATTGCGCGCAGGCTGATCGACGATGGCATTGTCTGACGAGGAAGCGCCGCAACCTCGGTTTCCGCCGCTTTTCTCGGGTCACGCGGCAGCGGCGGACGAGGATGTGTTCGCGATTGCGGTGGACCGCGCGCGCCAAGGCACCGACGCCGGGCTGATCGTGCATCGGATCCAGCCGGACCATCTTGCTGCGGCGTTGGTTCTGGCACCCGAGACAGCGCTTGAAGATGCGATCGCGGCGGTTCTGGTCGTCGCAATTGGATTTGCGGACAGTTTCGGTGCGCTGGCGCCCTCGGAAGTCGCGGCGCAGTTCGATTGGCCCGGTGGGTTTCGTATCAACGGTGCTGCTTGCGGCGGACTTCGCGTGGCCGCTTCGACATCCGACCCGGCCGCCGAACCGGACTGGCTGGTCATCGGGATCGACTTACCGTTCTTTGCCCGATCAACACAAGAGCCCGGCGATTTTCCCAATCAGACAACGCTCTGGAATGAAGGTTGCGGCGAGATCGAGCCGTCCTTGATGCTGGAAAGCTGGGCCCGCCATACGCTTGTCTGGATCCACAACTGGATCGAGGACGGCCTTGCGAAAGTGCACTCGGAATGGACCGGCCGCGCCTTCGGTATCGGGACAGAAACCGAGATAGTCCTTGCAGGACGGCGATACTGCGGTCAATTCATGGGACTGGACGAAAAAGGCGGCATGCTTCTGAAATCTGGAAATACGACGGAGGTGCTGCCGCTGACGTTGGCACTGGAAGACGTTTGATGCTGAAACTTGCACGGACAATTCATTTTGACGGTTCGGATCAAAACGTGATTTCGCGACCGGCCGAAAGTGGTGAATGGGCGATTTCCGGCGGCTTCGAATTCTCGAACTGGACAGAGGCCGATCTGATCGGCAAAGCGCGGCAGGCATTCGCGAATGGCTGGCTGTCCTTGGACCGGTTTGGGCGCGCAACTTTCGTGGCAGTGTCCAAGATCGAAGAGTCGGAAATCGAGCAACTCGCTGAACGGCTGACAAATCATTTCATCTCGGTCTATGGCGCGCCCGACGCAGCGACGGCGCGGCCGATAGCACTGGAAGAAATCTCTTTCATGCAAAGCCTTTGCGTAGATCACGATCCCAACACGCTATTGGTCGTGCAGCGTGAACTCACCGACTCGGGGGTGCGTGAAAGCTTTCGCGCGATTCAGCCGGCGGATGCCGAGATCGCGCAGATAGCGGTCCACGGCACGGTCGAGGAATAGCCGGTGACGTTGTCGGGCGAACACTATCTGACAACCAGGGAACTGGCCGAGCTTCTGCGAATCAAGGAGCGAAAGATCTATGACCTCGCTGCCAACGGTGAAGTGCCCTGTATCAGGGTCGTCGGCAAGCTTTTGTTCCCGAGGGCGGAAATCGAAACTTGGCTGGCGAATGCGAGATCGGGGCCGGTCGCACCTTTGGAGATCCCTGACGTCTTTGCGGGCAGCCACGATCCGCTTCTGGAATGGGCGCTGCGCGAAAGCGGTTGTGGCATCGCCGCGATGTTCGACGGCAGCTTCGACGGGCTGCAACGATTTGCCGAAGGCAAAGTGCTGGCGTGCGGCCTGCATATCCATCAGGACGACGGCTGGAACCTGAACGCCGTCCGCGATGCGGTTGGCGGCCAACCGGTAGTCTTGCTTGGGTTTGCAAAACGGCAACGGGGCCTTTTGGTGGCTTTTGGCAATCCCAAGTCGATCGCGGGCATTGCCGACCTGGCAGAGCTTCGGTTCGCAAAGCGCCAGCACAGTGCAGCAAGTTCCCAGCTGTTCGATTCCCTGTCTCGCGACGCCGGGATCGACGCCGGCGCTCTCGACGGACCCCGTACTGCAGCGCGTACCGAGGACGACGTTGCGCTGATGGTGCTGGAAGGTCAGGCCGACGCTGCTTTCGGCCTTGCCGGTGTCGCAAAACGATTGGGGCTCGGGTTCGTCCCCTTGCTGACGGAACAGTTCGACCTTCTGGTCTGGCGCCACTGCGTCTTCGAAGCGCCGTTCCAGCGCCTGATCCGTTTCCTCGGTTCCAATCAGTTTCAGTCCAAGGCTCTGACGCTGGACGGTTATGATATTGCCGAACTGGGAACGGTCAGGCTGAACGGCGCCGCCAGATAGCGAGCACGTAGGTCCGCAGCCTGCTAACCCGCGTTGGGAAAAAACAACTGCTGGCCGTCAATCCGGTAGCTGGCAATCGTCGCCTGACCCTCGGGTCCGGTCAGCCAGTCAATGAACGCCTGTCCATCCTGGGCCTTCACATTCGCATGCCGTTCTGGATTGACGAGGATTACCCCATACTGGTTGAAAAGCTTGGGGTCACCTTCGACCACGACCCGGTAGCCGTCCTTGTTGCCAAAGGAAATCCAGGTTGCGCGATCCGTCAGGATGTAGGCGCCCATGCCGATACCGGTGTTCAACGTCGCCCCCATTCCAGAACCCGTCTCTCGGTACCATTCACCTGATGCGGCCGCGACATCGACTCCCGCCTCGGCCCATAGCGCCAGTTCCGCCTTGTGGGTGCCGCTATCATCGCCGCGTGACACAAACGGGGTTTGCGTTTCGGCGATCTGCCTGAAGGCGGCCACTGCATCCGTCGTGCCCGCAACGCCTGCGGGATCGGACACCGGTCCCACCACCACAAAATCGTTATACATCACATCGAATCGCTCAACCCCACCGCCATCCGCCACGAACTTTTCTTCTGCAGGTTTCGCATGAACAAGTAGGACGTCACCGTCACCATTTTCGGCGTTCTTGATCGCCTGCCCCGTGCCAACGGCGACAACCCGGACTTCAATGCCTGATTTCTCGGTGAACTGCGGCAGAATTGCATCCAGAAGACCTGAATTCTGCGTGGATGTTGTCGACTGAACGATGATGAAGCGATCTTGCGCAAATGTGGTTGTCGTCAAGGCGATGAAGGAAAAGATCAAGGCCAAGAGGGCATTGATCGGGCGCGACTTCATCATTTTTCGGCGTCCTTTCAAAATGTGGATTAGACCAGCAAAAGGCCGGAGAGATAGGCCGCACCTTCCGCAGAGTTTGGAGATTTTGCAAAGATTTCAATTGGTGTCTGCTCGGTGACCCGCCCCTTGTGCAAGAAGATGACTTCATCACCCAGACGTTTTGCCTGTCCAAGATCGTGGGTGACAAGGATCAGCTTGGTCCCTGCCCTTGCGGCGTTCAGCAAAAGATTTTCGATCGCCAGTATCGACGCCGGGTCCAGGTTTGACGTTGGTTCGTCGAGCAGAAGGATTTCCGGACGCGTAGCCAATGCGCGAAGAAGGGCCAGCTTTTGCTGTTCACCGCCGGAAAGCGATCTGCCGGACTGGCGGGCCCTGCCGCCGAGTCCGGCCATATCCAACAGCTTTGTCGCCTCACCCGCTCGGGCGCGACGCGACACGCCGTGGGCAGCAAGCGCGTATTCGATATTTGACCGGACCGACCGCCGCAGGATCACCGGGGACTGGAAGAGCATCGCTTGCCGCCGGCAGAGCCGAGGACTCAGCGGCTGTTCATGCATTCTTATGCAACCACGCGTTGGCACTGCAAGGCCATGAAGCAGCCGCAGAAGCAGGCTTTTGCCCGCGCCGTTTGGTCCCATAATAACTGTCGGTCCGCCTGATGAAATTTGAAGCGCTGGGATGTCCAGAAGGGTCATGCCTGACACATCGACACCCAGCGCCTCGACCTCCAACAACTCCCAACTTTGCGTCACGGGGCGGCCGTCGGCTGCCATATCATCGAACATCGGCGCACGATCAAACATGAGCCACCTGCCGTGACGTTGTATCCAGCATGGCGACCGCGCCATTCACCACAAAAGCCAGCAGGATCAGGACGATACCAAGTGCCAGTGCCAGTGCGAGGTTGCCCTTCGAGGTTTCCAGCGCGATCGTTGTGGTCATCACTCTGGTCACATGGTTGATGTTGCCGCCGACGATCATCACCGCGCCGACCTCTGCTATGGCTCGCCCGAATCCGGCAAGGACCGTGGTCGCCAGGGCAAAGCGGCCATCCCACAGCAGCGTCGGCACCGAGCGCAGCCGGGATACACCCAATGAACGCAGTTGGTCGGCGTATTCCTCATTCAGCGTCTCGACAGTTTGCCGGGTCAGGGCCGCGATGATCGGTGTGACCAGAATAAGTTGGGCGATGATCATGGCAGAGGGTGTATAGAGCAGTTGCAGCACCCCAAACGGACCCGAATTCGACAGCATCAGATAGACCGCCAGACCGACCACGACCGGGGGCAATCCCATCAGCGCATTCACCGCCACGATGACAGCACGACGACCCCGAAAACGGGAAACGGCCAGCGATGCTCCGACCGGCATCCCGATCAAACAGGCGATTGCAACCGCTGACAAAGAGACCTGCAGGGACAAAAAGACAATTGCCCAAAACTCTGAATCACCGGAACTGATCAGGTGGACGGCGGTCCGGAACGACTCTGCAATATCTATCATTATCCTGCATTCTTTCCCGGTCGAGAGGGATTGTGGGGAAAGAATGCGCAAGAACGACAGGACTGTCCAGCCCAATAGCCCGAGAAAGCTTGACCTGCCAGTTACTGAAAAGTGCTGCTGGACGACCTGAAAAGTAGCGGCAGCAGGCACATGTTTTCAGGCGGCGGAGGAGCGTTTGGGGAGTTTCCAGTCGGGGCGGACGAAATGGCAGGTATAGCCGTTGGGGATGCGTTCGAGATAGTCTTGGTGATCAGGTTCTGCTTCCCAGAAATCGCCTGCGGGTTCGACTTCGGTCACGACTTTTCCGGGCCAGATGCCCGAGGCATCGACATCGGCGATGGTATCAAGCGCGGTGCTTTTCTGGTCTTCTGACGTGTAGTAGATCGCCGAACGATAGCTGGCGCCGCGGTCGTTTCCTTGCCGGTTTGGCGTGGTAGGGTCATGAATCTGAAAGAAAAATTCCAGCACCGCACGATACGAGGTCTGGTCCGGATCAAAGATGATCTCGATCGCTTCGGCATGGTTGCCGTGGTTGCGGTAGGTGGCGTTGGGCACGTCGCCGCCGGAATATCCCACCCGGGTGGAGATCACGCCGGGCTGGCGGCGGATAAGATCCTGCATGCCCCAGAAGCATCCTCCGGCAAGAATGGCGTGTTCGGTTTTGGCTGGCATTTCATGTCCTTTCGGGCTGTCTGCACTGTGTCGGCGAAGTGTATGCAAAGTGTATGGCAACGTGTCGGACAACTTAGTGCGCCGCCCGCGCGGCGGCGAGGGGGCTAGGCAAATTCGACGAAGATTTGATCGCAGTCAGGTTGCCCCGGACTTCAGCCCGCGGCGACGGCGGCGATATGAGTCGCGAAGTCCGGGCTTGCCATCAGCGCCTTGCAGCGGGCAAAGCGGCCGTCGGCATAGGCGCGGAAATCCTCGGCCGGGTTGTCGTTGGCAAGCTGGATCAGCCCCCAAAGCGTCCAGAGCAGATCGCACATCGTCTTGTAGATCACCATCCGGCCTCTGTCGAAACCGCAAGCCTCGCCGCCGAAATAGGCTCGCAGCATCGCGTCGTCTTGCCCCGCGTTGAAGCCAGCCTCGACCGAGAGATCGCCAAGATCCCACATCGGGTCGTTCATCCCGGCATATTCCCAGTCGACGATCCACATCTTCGTGCCGGTATCGAGGAAGTTCTCGCACAAGGGATCGCAATGGCAGGGCGCGAGCGCGACAGGGTGAGCGGTGAGGGCTGTGCGGATGGCTTCGGCTTCCGACACCACGTCGTGGTAGCCGTCGGGCAGGTCGACGTCCTTGGTCGAGAGGATCGCGAGGTAGTCGTCGATCATCGCGAAAAGCTCGAATCGGAACGGAAAGACCGCGCCGGAGCGTTGCAGATTGGCAAGCGCCTGTCCGGCGCGGGCCGGGGCGCCGGTGCGGGTGGCGAATTCCTTGGGTGTCATCGTCACCGCGCCGTCGATGTAGCGCGTCACCATGATGCCGGTGTCTGCATCGACATGCAGCACTTTCGGGCTGACCCCGGCTTTGGCCGCTTCTTTCGCGGCAACGGCTTCGGTCTTGCGGTCGATATATTCCTCGGTCCCGGCACCGGGGACGCGCAGGCAGAAATCGCCGATCCGGTAGACCCGGTTGGTCAGCCCGCCAAGGCGTTGCGGTTGGCCTGCGCCTTTGAGAAGGTCCAGCCCTTCGATGATCGCCGCAAGGTCGCTGTCTTCAGTCATGCCTTCAGCCTTTCCTGTTTCGGATCATACAGGCAGCGCGGGCCGCGCCTTGCCCGATAGGACGTGCCGAATGCCTCGATCTCAAATTCCTGTCGGTCTGACAGATCAACAGGCAGGTAGGCGTAGCCGATTGTCTGGCCAAGGTGGTGGCCATAGCCCGCGCTGGTGAGCGAGCCGACGACCTTGCCGTCGCAGAGCACCGTTTCGCCGCTGAGGAACGGCGCGAAGCCGCCCACGGCAAGCGTGGTCAGGCGGCGCTTCGGGCCTTTGGCCTTGGCCTTTTGCAAGGCGTTCCGGCCGATGAAGTCGCCCGAGTCCAGCGCGACGGCGAACCCCAATCCCGACTCATAGGGCGTGGTTTCTGGGGTCACGTCGGCGGACCAATAGACATAGCCCTTTTCCAGCCGGCAGCTTTCGATGGCGTAGTATCCGGCGGGCCGGATGCCCAACGGTTCGCCCGCTGCCATCAGCGTTTCAAAGACATGGGCGGCGTAGTCTGTGGGCACGTAAAGCTCCCACCCCAGTTCGCCGACATAGCCGACCCGGACGGCTAGGACGCGGGCGGAACCGATGTCGATTGGCTTGGCGGTCAGGAACGGGAAGGTGGCGTTCGAGACATCGTCGGAGGTGACCTTTTGCAGCACATCGCGGGATTTCGGACCACAGAGGTTTAGGACGGCGGTGGTGTTGGTGACATCGCGCAGCGTGATGGCGTCGGGCAGGTGGCGGCGCAGCCAATTCGCATCGCGGATGCCGAAACCAGAACCGGTGATCATCAGGAAGTGGTCGGGGCCGGTGTGAAGGAAGGTCACGTCGGCTTCGATGCCGCCCGCCTCGTTGCAAAGCTGGGTATAGACCGCCCTGCCCGGTTCGCCCGAGAGATCGCCCGCTGCGATCCGGTTCAGCGCGGCCTGGGTGCCGGGGCCGGTGATTTCGAACTTCGAGAACGAGGTCTGGTCGATCAGCGCGACACCTTGGCGGATCGCTTTGACCTCTGCGGCGACGGCGGGGAACCAGCCGGGTTTGGCCTCGAAACTGGGGGTGTCGGTGGCGGATGGGTCGGAGGTTCGGAACCAGTTCGGGCGTTCCCAGCCGAATTTCGCGCCCATGACCGCGCCGGCCTCGGTGAGAGCGGCGTGCAGGGGTGAACGGCGCAGGCCGCGTCCGGCCTGGGATTCCTCGGCCGGCCAGTGGATTTTGTAGTAAGCGGCATAGGCCTCGACCGCGCGGTCTTCCAGGTATTGCGCCTGTGCGTGTGGCGGGCCGTAGCGGCGCACGTCGAAGGGCCAGAGATCGAGCCCCGGATCGCCATGCAGTATCCAGTTCGCCATCGCCTGCCCCGCCCCGCCCGAGGCGGCGATTCCGGCGGTAAAGCCGCAGGCGACGTAGAAATTGTCGAGTTCCGGGGCGAGGCCCATGATCGGTTCGCCATCCGCCGAGACCGGTATCGGACCGTTGATGATGGTCTTGATGCCGATCTCGTTCAGGATCGGCAGGCGGTCGGCGGCGAGGGTGGCGAAGCGTTCCAGCCGGTCGAGGCTCTGGGGGAACAGCTCGCGGGCAAACGTGAACGGCGGCGACTGGTTCCAGCAGGGCTTGGTGCCATCCTCCCAGCCGCCGATCGCATAGGCGCCGCCGACATCGGGCTTGAGGTAGAAGTTGTTGTCGGGATCGCGCAGCGTCGTGAGGTTGGCAGGCAGGTCGAGGCCCTTTTCGGTGACGAAATACTGGTGCTCGACGACGCCTGCGGCCAGTGACACGCCCGCCATCTGGCCGATACGGCGCGCCCAGTATCCCGAACAGTTCACCACGATGTCGGCGGTGATCGTGCCGTGGTCAGTGACGACGCCGGTGGCGCGGCGGTTGGCGGTGGGAATGGCAGTGACGGTGACGCCTTCGTCGAATTTGACGCCGCCCTTGCGCGCGGCAGAGGCGTAAGCCTGGGTCAGCGCGTAGGGGTCGATGTAGCCGTCGCTGGGGATGTAGGCGGCGCCGACGACGCCCTTGGGGTCGATATCGGGGAACAGGTCCTGGGCTTCCTTGGCCGTGAGTGTTTGCGCCTCGAAGCCGAAGGATTTGGCGAGTTGCATGGAGCGTCTGATCTCGCTCCACCTGGCCTCGCTGCCCGCAAGGCGCAGGCTGCCGACCTTTTTCCAGTCGATGACGGTGCCGGTCTCCTGTTCGAGGCGGTCGAAGACGGCGACGGAGTTCTGCATCAGCCGGGTGAGCGCGCGTTTGCCGCGGAGTTGGCCGACAAGGCCGGCGGCGTGCCAGGTGGAGCCGTGGGTGATCTGGGCCTTTTCCAGCACCAGAACGTCGCGTTCCCCGGCGCGGGCGAGGTGGTAGGCGAGCGAGCAGCCGATGGCGCCGGCGCCGATGATGACGATGCGGGCGTGGCGGTCGGTCATGACTTCACCCGGGCGTTGGTGGGATCGTGAAGGGAGGCGAGGTGGAGTTGGGCGGGCAGCGTTTCGTTGGCGACGACGAGGGCGTAGGTGCCGGAGGTGAGGAAGTCGTCGGGGACGCCTTGGGCGTTGCGGACATAGCCGTAGCCGATGCTTTTGCGGGTGGTGTAGCCATAGCCGCCGGATGTCAGGTAGCCGACGGGTTCGCCGTCTCGCAGGATGGTTTCGCGGCCCAGAAGCACGGCGTCAGGGTCGTCGAGGGTGAAGCCGGCGAAGCGTTTGGGCAATGGGTTGGCGGCGGCTGCCTCCAGTGCGGCGCGGCCCATGAAGGGGGTGTTCTTGCGCAGTTTGACGGCCCAGCCGAGTCCGGCCTCTAACGGAGTGTCGTTGGGGGTGATGTCGGACGACCAGGCGCGGTAGCCCTTTTCCAGCCGCAGGGATTCCAGCGCGCGGTAGCCGATGGGTCGGATGGCGTCGCCCTGCCCTGCTTGCATCAGTGCGTCGAACACCTTGCCGGTCGCGGCGAGGGGCACGTGCAGTTCCCAGCCGAGTTCGCCGACATAGGTGACGCGAAGGGCCCGGACTGTGGTTCCGGCGATGCTGATTTCGCGAACATGGCCGAAGGGGAAGGTGGCGTTCGACACGTCGGCATCGGTGACGCGGGCGAGCACGTCGCGCGATTTCGGGCCCATCAGCGAGAGGGTGCCCCAGTCTTCGGTGATGTCGGTCAGTTGCGCGTCGCCATCGGGCAGGTGATCGGCGATCCACGCGGCGTCGTGGGTGCGGAAACCGGTGCCGGTGACGATGTAGAAGTGATCCTCGGCAATACGCGCGACGGTCAGGTCGGCCTCGATCCCACCGCGACTGTTCAGAAGCTGGGTGTAGGTCAGCCGGCCAACAGGCTTGGCCACGTCGTTGGCGCAGATCCAGTCGAGCGCTGCTGCCGCATCTTTGCCGGTCAACTCGTATTTCGCGAAGGATGATTGGTCGAAGATGCCGACGGACTCGCGGACATGTTTGTGTTCTTCGCCCACCGGGGCGAACCAGTTTTGCCGACCCATGGAAAAGACGTCACGCGGCTCCATCCCTTCGGGCGCGAACCAGTTCGGTCTTTCCCATCCGAGTTTCGAGCCGAAAACCGCTCGGTGCGCCTTCAGCCGTTCGTAAAGCGGTGAGGTGATCCGGGGGCGGCCGCTGGTGTATTCCTCGTGCGGGAAGCCGATGGTGTAGTGCTTGCCGTAGGCTTCCAGCGTGCGGTCGCGGACCCAGTCGCGGTCGCGGTGCATGTCCGAGAATCGGCGGATGTCGACGACCCAAAGGTCGAGCGGCGCTTCGCCTGATATCACCCATTCCGCCAGCACCCAGCCAGCACCGCCACCGCTCGCGATGCCGAACGCGTTGAAGCCTGCGCCCACGAACATGTTGGAACATTCCGGTGCCGCGCCAAGGATGAAGTTGCCGTCGGGCGTGAAGCTTTCAGAGCCGTTGATCATCTGCTTGACGCCCGCCGTTTCCAGCGCGGGGATGCGGGCGATGGCTTGTTCCATATGTTGCTCAAAGTGGTCGAAATCGTCGTCGAACAGCTGGAATTCCCAGTCGTCGGGCACATCGCCGCCAGTCTGGGACAAATCCCATGGTTGCGGATTTGGTTCATAGCCGCCCATCACGAGGCCGCCGACCTCTTCCTTGAAATAGGTGCGGCGATCGGGGTCACGCAGGGTGGCGGCGTCGGTGGCAAGGCCGGGGATCGGTTCGGTCACGATATACTGGTGCTTGACGGGTTGCAGCGGGACGTTGATGCCCGCCATTGCGCCGATCTGCCGAGCCCATTGCCCGGCACAGTTCACCACCTTTTCGCAGGCGATCTCTGCGTGATTGGTCTTTACGCTGGTGATCCGGTTGCCGTCCATCCCGAACCCGGTGACACGCACGCCTTCGTGGATCTTGGCACCGTGCATTCGCGCGCCCTTGGCGAGCGACTGGGTGATATCGGACGGGCTGGCCTGCCCGTCCGTGGGCAGCCAGCTTGCGCCGACCAGGTCGGACACATCCATCAGCGGCCACATGCGCTTGACCTCTTCGGGCGAGATCAACTCCATCTCCATCCCGAAGCTGCGGGCGGTGGTGGCGAGGCGGCGGTATTCTGTCCAGCGGTCCTCGTTCGTCGCAAGCCGCAGGCAACCGGTCATCTTCCAGCCGGTTTCCAGCCCGGTTTCGGCGTCCAGCCGCTTGTAGAGATCGACCGAGTATTTCAGCACCTTGGTGATCGAGGCCGAGGACCGCAACTGCCCGACCAGTCCCGCCGCGTGCCATGTGGACCCCGAAGTCAGCTTGCCCTGTTCTAGCAGCACCACGTCGGCCTTGTGGTCACGGGCGAGGTGATAGGCGGTGGAACAGCCGATGATGCCGCCGCCGATGACGACGATCTGGGCCTTGATGGGCAGGCTCATGATAAGGTTCCCCCGTGTTTCTGGTGATACTGGTCAAGGGCGGCGTCGAGGCGGGCGAGGTTTTCTTCGGCGTAGGCGGCGTAGTCGACGCCGGGGGCCGACAGGTGCAGGTCCGAGACCATCGCCCACATCGCTTCGCGCAGCAGCGAGGCGCATTTCATCGCGTCGAAGGCGCGGATCTTGGCAGCGTCTGGCGGGGCGTCGAAATAGGCGGTGAGCAGGCGGTTGGACTGATCCTCGTCCATGCCCGAATTCGAGGCGGCCCCGGCAAGGTCGAACATCGCGGTGCCGAAGCCCGCATATTCGAAATCGATCAGCCAGAGGCGGCTTCCGTCGTCGAGGAAATTGGCGGGCAAGAGGTCGTGGTGGCCGAAGATGATCGGCAGCGGCACCTGGGCGGCTTCCATCGCGCGGGCAGCTTTCAGGAATGCGGGCAGTCGTTTGGCGTAAGGGCTTTGGCCTTGTTCGATGGTCCGGGCATAGTCGCGGATGACGTGAAAGACCCAGAAGGCAAAGCCCGAGCCGCTGATATGATCGGGCATCTTGGTGTGAAAGGCGCGCAGCATTTCCGCGACACGGTCGGGGGCAGCGCGCACGTCGGCCTCGCCCCAGGTGCGGGCGTCGAGGAATTCCGACACCATGACGCCGGGCGCTGCATATTCGACCTTCGGCGCGAAACCTGCGGCATGGGCCGCGCGGGCGGTCATCACCTCGCGGTCGCGCGAGACGTGGTGGAAGGGAAAATCCTTGCCGAAACGGACGACATGCGCGCCTGCGTCGTCTGTGACCTTCCAGCTTTCGTTGGAAAGGCCGCCGGTCAGTGGTTCGGCGGTGATGTCGCCCTGCCAGCACGGCAGGTTGCGGATGCGGGTGATGCTCATGCCCGCTCCGGCGTCAGGCCGAGTTTGGCGCGGGCGTTTTGGGCGCCTGCCTGGATCAAGCGGTCGGCGATGATCGCGATGAAGGCGACGGCGAGGCCAGCGACAAGGCCGCGGCCGGTATCGGCCTTGGTCAGCGCGATATAGACCTCTTGCCCCAGATCGCGGGTGCCGACGAGGGCGGTGATGACCAGCATCGACAGCGCAAACATGATAGTCTGGTTGAGACCAAGCAGGATTTCCGGCAGCGCCAGGCGCAGCTTGATCCGGGTGAGGATCTGGCGCGGGGTGCAACCCATTGCGCGGCCCGCCTCGATCAGTGCGGGATCGACGCCGCGCAGGCCGAGTGCCGTGTAGCGGATCGCGGGCACGACGGCGAAGGCGACGACGGCGATCATCGCGGTGAAGTCGCCGACGCGGAACAGCATCACGGCGGGCATCAGGTATACGAAGCTGGGCAGGGTTTGCAGCGTGTCGATCGTGGCCTGCACCCAGCGCCAGAGCGTCGCACGCTCTGCCGAAGCGATGCCGATGGGCACGCCGATCATCATCGCGATAACGGTGGAGATGCCGCAGAGATAGACGGTGATCATCGCCTTTTCCCACTGCCCGGTGGCGGCGATCAGAAAGCCGAGGCTGGCGACAAGCAGCGCCAGACGCGGGCCTTTCAATCGCCAGCCGGCAAGCGCCAGAAGGCCGATGACGCCCAGCCAAGGCAGGCCGATCAGGAAGCGCTTGAACGGGATCAGCAGGTTGAGCAGGAAGAAGTTCTTGATCGCTTCGAGCGTGTCGAAATAGTTGATGTTGATCCATTTGACGACATTGGACCAGAACTCGCCGGTCGATAGCTGCCAGCTTGCGGGGTAACTTTGGACGGCGGGCAGGATCAATCCGGCGACGCCTGCGATCAGCACCGTGGCGAGTGCTGCCAGCAGGTAGGGGTGGCGCTGAAACCATCGTCGTTGCGAGGGTTCGCTGAAGGGTCGCCGCACGAACGCCTGACTGAGCCGGTCAAGCGCAATGGCGAGGGCGACGATCGCCAGACCGGCCTCCAGCCCCGCGCCGAAATCGAGCCGGCGGAGGGCCGCGAGCACGTCGAAGCCAAGGCCGCCCGCCCCGATCATCGAGGCGATGATGACCATGTTCAACGACAGCATGATCACCTGGTTGACGCCCACCATCAGCGCGTCCTGCGCGGTGGGGACCAGCACGCGCCAGGTCAGTTGGCGCTTCGTGCAGCCGATCATCCGGCCAAGGTCGCGGATCTCGGCAGGGACGCGGTGCAGCGCCATCAGGGTGATCCGGGTCATCGGCGGCATCGCGTAAATGACCGTCGCCACCACCGCCGCTGTCGGTCCGAAGCCGAACATGAACAGGATCGGCACGAGGTAGGCGAAGACCGGGATCGTCTGCATCAGGTCGAGCACCGGTTGCAGCGCCCGTTCGACCCAGGTCCAGCGATAGGCGGCGACACCAAGGAGCAGGCCGAGAACGACGCCGATCGGCACGGCGACAAGGATCGAGGCGAGGGTGACCATTGCGCTGCTCCACTGTCCGAACAGCAGCACGAACGACAGGCAGGCGGTGACGAGCAGCGCAAGCCTGCGACCTTCGGCGTAATAGCCGATCAGCGCGAAGATGGTGATGACGGCAATCCACGAGATCGGCGGCAGGATCTGCTGCGCCGATGACCCTTGGCCCGACAGGAAGCCGGTGGACAGAAGGCTGAGCACGATGCGGTAAGGAAAGTCGATGACCGCCGAGATGAAGCGGGTGAGTTCCCTGAACGTGAAGAGGCCGAAGTTCGCCTCGTTCAGCAGCCATTTCATGAACTGGCTGATCCAGCGGGCCGCGGGGATCGTCCAGTCTTTGGGGTAGTCGAACGCCCATTCCGCAGCCGGTCTGCCGAACTGCCAGACCAGCGCGAATACGATCAGCGCAAGCGCCCAGATCATCCAGCCTGACGGGCGCAGGGTGCTGGGCGTGGGGGCTGTTTCTGCGCTGCTCATCGCCTAGCCTCCCAGCATCACGCGGATGACGGCGGCGCGGTGCAGTGAGCCGACCGGGTTGCCGTCGGGATCGACGACGCTCAGCACGTCGTGCTCTGCGAGAAACAACGGCGCGGCTTCCGACACTGTCGCGCGGGCAGCGATCTGCGGCACGTTCAGGGCAGTGGTCCCAGCTTCCATGATCGAGGACACCCTGACGACCTTGGATTTCGGCACGGCCTGGGTGAACTCGCGCACGTAGTCGGTCGCAGGGTCCAGCACGATTTCTTCTGGCGTGCCGGACTGGACGATCGCGCCGTCCTTCATGATGGCGATTCGGTCGGCCAGACGGATCGCCTCGTCAAAATCGTGGGTGATGAAGACGATGGTCTTGCGCAGCACCGATTGCAGGCGGATGAACTCGTCCTGCATCTCGCGCCGGATCAGCGGATCGAGCGCGGAAAATGGTTCATCGAGGAACCAAAGCTCGGGTTCCACGGCCAGGCTGCGGGCGATGCCGACACGCTGTTGCTGGCCGCCGGAAAGCTGGCGGGGATAGGCGTCTTCGCGGCCCGAAAGGCCGACGAGGGTCACCATTTCCTGTGCCCGGCGGGTCCGGTCGGGGCGGGCCATGCCGTGCACTTCCAGCGGGAAAGCGACGTTTTCCAGCACCGTCATATGCGGCAACAGTGCGAAATGCTGGAACACCATGCCCATCTTGTGGCGGCGGATCTGGATCATTTCCTCGTCGCGGGCGGTCAGCAGGTTTCGACCGTTGAACAGGATTTCGCCCGCCGTCGGTTCGACCAGACGCGACAGGCACCGCACCAGCGTGGACTTGCCGGAACCCGAAAGCCCCATGATGACGAAAATCTCGCCTTCGCGGACCTCAAGGTTCACGGCCCGAACGGCACTGACAAGCCCGGCTTGGGTAATCTGGGCAAGGTCCGGCGTGCCGCCCATCGCCTGAAGCTTGGTTGCGGCACCGGAGCCGAACAGCTTCCAGACGTTACGACAGACAAGTTTAGCGGTCGGCTCGGGCATCAAGGGCTCGGCTTGCAAAAGGGTAAGGCTTTGGGGCGGCCACCGGACTTGTGCCGGTGGCCGTCAAAGATCAGGTTACTGACCGATCCAGCCCTGCCACCGGTCGGCATTGGCGTCCATCCATTCGGCGGTGACGGCCTCGACGGTCTTGCCATCCAGATCGACGGCGGTGATCATCTTGCCCATCTCGTCATTATCGATGGTGAAGGCCTTGATCGCGTCATAAGCGCCCGGCCATTTGTCCTTGACCCCGACCCAGCCGACTTTCCAGATCTCGCCGAAGGGCTTGCCGCAATCGTAGGCCATGTCAGGATTTAACCCGACGGAAGGGTCATTGTAGCATTCGGCGGAGTATTCGGGGAATTCGACCCATTCGCCTTCGTATTTGGCGGGCGCCCAATGCGGCGCGTAGATCCACAACAGGATCGGGGCCTGACGCTGGTAGGCGCTTTCCAGTTCGGCGAAAAGCGCCGCGTCGGTGCCGGCGTGGATTACCTCGAACGGCAGATCGAGCGCCTCGACGCGTTCATCGTCGAAGCCGCCCCATGTGACGGGCCCACCCAGATAGCGGCCCTTGGGGGCGGTTTCCGCGGTCGAGAATGCCTGAGCGCAGGCTTCGTCTTTCAGTGCTTCCCAGTTTGGCAGGCCAGGGCATTGTTCTTTCATGTAGGTGGGATACCACCATTCTTCCTTGGCCTTCATGCCGGTGGGGCCGAAGTTTTCGACGTTGCCGGTGGCGATCGCGGCGTCCATCGCTTCGCGCCCGGTGGTTTCCCACATCTCCATAGCGACATCGAGATCGCCGGTTTCCAGACCCGCAAACTGCGCAAGGTAATCCGCTTGCACGTATTCGACGTTGTAGCCGGCCTTTTGCAGCACCTCGCCCATGATCTGCGTGGTGATAAGCTGGCCGGTCCAGTCATGCAGTGTCAGTTTGATCGGGTCGTCGGATTCCTGCGCGAACGCTGCGGACGCCGCGATCGAAAGCGTCAGCACCGAAACCGAGGCATAGCCCGCGACCTTGACCAGAACCGTGTTTCTATTGATCATTTCCATCTCCCTGCGCGCCCATTTCTGTTGGTCGGCCGCAGGCAGCGCCCACCCCAAGCGCGCCAATACAAGTGCCAGCGCGTCGCGGCCCATGGCTCGAGTTACGCGCAGCGGGTGCGATTCTGTCAACTGAAAATGTGGGGTTTTGTATTGCTTTTGCCCGTTTGATCGGATCAATACTCTGAAACACAGGCAATCGCCTATAAATAACCCATGGACCGGGCTATGCTGTCGAAACGCCACGCCAAGATCATCGAGCTTCTTGAAACGGAAGGCACCGTATCGGTTTCGGATATGGCGCGGCATTTCAACGTCTCATTGGAAACCGTCCGGCGCGATCTGAAGTCGCTGAGCGAAAGCGGCACGGTTGTCCGCATCCACGGAGCGGTCGGCCTTGCCGGGCAGGTCGGTGAGGCGCCGTTTCAACGCCGGATGCGCGAGAATGCTGGCGCGAAACAGGCGATCGCGAAGGCGCTGGCCGCAACGATCGAGGACGGCGATTCAGTGATGCTGGACACCGGGACCACGACCAGTTTCGTCGCCCGCGAACTGACCGGCCACCGCAGGCTGACGGTGATCACCAACTCCTCGGACATCGCGCGAACGCTGGCCACGGTGAACGGCAACCGCGTCTACATGGCCGGGGGGGAGTTGCGCAGCGATTCCGGCGCGGCGTTCGGACAGTCCGCGCTGGATTTCATCCGGCGCTTCACGGTCAATCACGCGATCATCTCGGCCGGGGCTGTCGGCATCGAGGGGATCATGGATTTCGATTTAGGCGAGGCGGAACTGGCCCGCCTGATGCTGAGCCGGGCCGAGCGGACCGCGGTTGCGACGGATCACACGAAATACGGGCGTCGCGGGTTGGTGACGGTGGCCGGGTTCGACGAGATCGATGAGGTTTTCACCGACCGCCCGCCGCCTGCCGCGATTGCCGCGCGTCTGACCGAGTCAGAGACCAAGCTGGTTGTTGCGCCAACAAAGGCCGAGGTCCGCCGTAAGGCAGGCTGACGCTTTACGCCTGTTTCTGGATTTCCACCGAATGCGGATAGGGGATCGAGATGCCTTCGGCGTCGAAGGCTTCCTTGATCGCCTTGGTCAGCGCAAATTTCAGCTCCCAATAATCCGCGGCAGCGCACCATAGGCGAGCCGTCAGATCAACCGATGAGGCCCCGAGGCTGGTTACACGCACCCACGGCTCGGGATCCTTTTGCACCCGTTCGTCAGCGGTTGCGACGCGGCGGATGATCGCCATTGCGGCATCGGCGTTGTCGTCATAGTCGATGCCGAACGCGAGATCGAGGCGGCGGTTAGCGTGGACCGAGTAGTTGGTGATGATCGCGCCCCAGGCCTGTCCGTTCGGCACAATGATCTGGACGTTGTCGGGGGTGACGAGTTCGGTGAAGAAGAGATTGAGGTCTTTCACGGTGCCAGACGTGCCGCCGATATCGACGAACTGGGCTAACTTGTAGGGCCGCAACGCGACCAGCATGACCCCTGCCGCCACGTTGCTGAGCGTGCCCTGCAAGGCCAGGCCAATGGCGAGGGTTGCGGCGCCCAGAACCGCGACAAGGCTGGTCGCGGCGATGCCGAAAAGGTTCATCACGGCGATCAGAACGACAAGCAGGATCGCCCAGCGCAGCAAGCCGGCGACGAAATTGCCGATCGTCTGGTCGAGATGTCGGGCGGACATGACCTTGCGTCTTGCAAAGCGACCGACCAGACCCGCCACGATCCATCCCAAGATCAGCACCACCAACGCCTTTGCCGCGTTGAGGACCAGCGGCCAGTAGGCGCCAAGATCTTGCACCATGTCTTCCATCTTCGACCCTTTCATGCAGCTTTCGGGCAGGCTTAACGCGCTGACCTGTGGCGTCAACCAATCGGCAGAGGACTATGCTTCGGGAAAGAAGCAGGCCGCGGGCTGCGGATGGTTGTCCAGACGCGGACGTTCGGCGCGGCATTTATCCTGCGCCTTCCAGCAGCGCGGCGCAAAGGCGCAGCCGGGGGGCACGTTGCTGGGCGAGGGCAATTCGCCTTCCAGCTTGATCCGTTCCTTGCGGGCGCGCGGGTCAGCCATTGGTGTCGCTGAAAGAAGCGCCTTTGTGTACGGGTGGCGCGGATGGGCGAAGATATCGGCCTTGGTGCCCATTTCGACGGGACGTCCCAGATACATCACGATGATGTCGTCGGCCATGTGCTTGACCACCGACAGGTCGTGGCTGATGAACAGATAGGCCAGCCCCAGCTTTTCCTGCAAATCGACCAGCAGGTTCAGGATCTGGCTTTGAATCGACAGATCGAGCGCCGAAACCGGTTCGTCCAGCACCAGCACCTTGGGTTCCAGCATCAGTGCGCGGGCCACCGCGATCCGCTGACGCTGACCGCCCGAGAACATGTGCGGATAGCGGTCGTAATGTTCTTCGCGAAGGCCGACGAGCTTGAGCATCTCGCGCGCCTTGGCGGTGCGGTCGGCGGCGTTGATGTCAGAGCGGTTGATCTTCAGCGGTTCTTCAAGTATCGCGCCGACCCGTTGCCGCGGATTGAGCGAGCCGTAGGGATCCTGGAACACGATCTGCACATCGGTGCGCAGCTTGGCCCATTTGTCGGGGGTCGCGAGTTCTCCGGCCAGTTCAAACTCGCCGGAGGTCGGCGGCTCGATCATCGTGATCAGCCGTGCCAGCGTGGACTTGCCGCAACCGCTTTCGCCGACCACGGCCAGGGTCTTGCCGGGCAGCAGGGAAAAACTGGCATCCGACAGGGCGCGGATCAGATGCGGTTTGGTGAACGGCCCGCTGCGGACCTCGTAATGACGGCTGAGATCGCGGGCGACGACGACGGGCTGGGTCATGCCGTTGCCTCTGCTTCGGTGTTGAGTGGATAAAAGCAGCGGGCATACCCCAGTTCGGGCGGTTGCGGCGGCGGCGGCTGGGTCCGGCATTTGTCGTCGGCGAATTTGCAGCGGGGCGAGAACAGGCAGCCAGCGGGGCGGTCGAACTGGCCCGGAACGACGCCGGGGATGGTGGGCAGGTGCCGCGTGGTCGCGCGTTCCGGCAAGGCAGCAAGCAGGGCGGCGGTGTAGGGGTGGTGCGGCGTCGCGAAAAGCGGGTCGACCGGCTGCTCCTCGACCTTCTGGCCGGCATATTGCACGCTAACGCGTTCGGCGGTCTCCGCGACCACGCCCATGTCATGGGTGATCAGGATCAGCGCCATGCCGGTTTCCTTTTGCAATCCGGTCAGCAGGTCGAGAATTTGCGCCTGAATGGTCACGTCAAGCGCCGTCGTCGGTTCGTCCGCAATCAGCAGTTTCGGGCTGCAGGAAATCGCCATCGCGATCATCACGCGCTGGTTCATACCCCCCGACATCTGGTGTGGGAAGGTGCCAAGGCGCTGTTCCGGGGCGGGGATGCCGACCAGCTCGAAAAGTTCGATCGCGCGCTTGTGCCGCGCGGCGCGGTCGAGGCCGAGATGCAGGCGCAGCGCTTCCTTGATCTGGAAACCGACGGTGAAACACGGGTTCAGCGAGGACATCGGTTCCTGGAAGATCATCGACATGTCCTTGCCGATGATGCGGCGTCGTTCGCGGGCGCCGACCTTGCGCAAATCCTGGCCGCCGAAGGTCATCAGGTCGGCGGTGATCGTGGCGTTCCAAGGCAAGAGCCCCATCAGCGCCAGCATCGACACCGACTTGCCGGATCCGCTTTCGCCGACAATCGCCAGAATCTCTTGTTTGTCGACCGCGACATCGACGCCGTCCACGGCGCGGAACTGGCCCGAGGAGGTGGCGAAATCGACCGAGAGGTTGCGGATTTCCAGAAGCGGCATGGCGCTAGCTCCGCCGCAGTTTCGGGTCGAAGGCGTCGCGGAGCCCGTCGCCCATCAGGTTGATCGCCAGCACGGTGATCAGGATCGCAAGACCGGGGAAGGTCACGACCCACCACGCGCGCAGAATGAATTCGCGCGCCTCGGCCAGCATGGTGCCCCATTCCGGCGTCGGTGGCTGCGCGCCCATGCCGAGAAAGCCAAGGGCTGCCGCGTCGAGGATCGCAGTCGAGAACGAGAGTGCCGCCTGCACTATGATCGGCGACATGCAGTTCGGCAGCACGGTGATGAACATCAGCCGCGGCAGCTTTGCGCCGGTGACTTTCGCGGCGGTCACGTAGTCCTTCGATCGCTCTGACATGACAGAGGCACGGGTCAGGCGCACATAGTGGGGTTGCAGCACGATCGCGATGGCGATCATCGCGTTGGTCAGCGATGGGCCGAGGATTGCCACCAGCACCAGCGCCAGCAGAAGCGATGGGAACGCCAGGATAATGTCCATCAGCCGCATGATGATCGTGTCGAGCCATTTCGGCGCAAAACCCGCGATCAGTCCGAGCAGGATGCCGCCCGACGCGGCAATGACGACAACGACGATGCCGACGTAGAACGAATAGCGCGCGCCGTGCAGCAGGCGCGACAGCATGTCCCTGCCCACGGCATCGGTGCCAAGGGCGAAAGCCCAGCTTCCGCCATCTTGCCAGACCGGAGGTTGCAGAAGGTGTTCGCGGTATTGCTGCGTCGGATCATATGGCGCGATGAAATCCGCCAGGATCGCCACGACGACGAAGGCCACGAACACCCAAAGCCCGAACACGGCACCGCGATTCTCGCGGAAATAGTGCCAGAATTCGGCCAGGCGACCGGGACGCTCGATGGATTGGGGGGCGGGTTCGGCGGCGGCTGCCATCAGCGTTTCCTGATCTTCGGGTTGATGAAGCCGTAGAGCACATCGACGGTGAGGTTGACGATCATCACCAGCACGGCGATCAGCATCAGCCCGCCCTGCACGACCGGGTAGTCGCGGCGGAAGATGCTGTCGACCATCCATTTGCCGATGCCGGGCCAGCTGAAGATCGTTTCGGTCAGGATCGCGCCGGCCAGAAGCGTGCCGACCGACAGGCCGATCACCGTGATAACCGGGATCAGCGCGTTGCGCAGTGCGTGGACACCGTTGACCCGGTAGGGCGACAGGCCCTTGGCGCGGGCTGTGCGGATGTAATCCTCGCTCAGCACCTCGAGCATGGCGGACCGGGTCTGGCGGGCGATGACGGCAAGCGGGATGGTGCCAAGGACGATCGTGGGCAGGATCAGGTGATGCACCGCCGACCAGAACGCCCCCTTTTGCCCCGACATGAGGCTGTCGATCAGCATGAAACCGGTCGGATGATCAAAATAATACAGGAGGCTGATCCGTCCTGAAACCGGCGTCCAGCCCAGCATTCCCGAGACCACGATGATCAGCAGCAGGGCCCACCAGAAGATCGGCATCGAATAGCCGATCAGAGCGGTCGACATCAGCGCACGGTCAAAGAACTTGCCGCGGTTCACGGCGGCGATCACGCCCGCCGGCAGGCCAAGCGCCACGGCAAAGATCATCGCGCAGACCGACAGTTCCAGCGTTGCGGGAAACAGCGCGAAAAACTCGTCCCAGACGGGCCTTTTGGTCACGAAGCTCTGCCCCAGATCGCCGTGCAGCACGCCCCAGAGGTAATCGAGATATTGCTTGATCAGGGGCTGGTCGAAACCGAATTGTTCGCGCAGTTCCTGGTAGCGTTCGGCAGAAATGCCGCGCTCGCCCGCCATCACGACGATGGGATCGCCGGGCAGCAGCCGGATGAACGAGAACGAGATGATCGTCACGCCGAAGAAGGTCGGCAGGAACGTCAACAGGCGGGAAAGGAGATAACGAAGCATTACCCGACCACCGTCAGGGTTTTCGGGAAGGTCGTCAAGGATCGGCAGCCGGTTTCGGTGACAAGCACGTCATCCTCGATCCGCACGCCGAAGGCACCAATCTTGTAAAGACCGGGTTCGTTGGTGAAGACCGTGCCGGCCTCGAGCACCTCTTGGTTGCCGCGCATGATGTAGGGGGCCTCGTGCACGTCGCGGCCCAGCCCGTGGCCGGTCTTGGTGCGGATGCGGTCGGCGAACGGCGAGGCTTCCAGCACGCTCGTTACCGCGTCGTCGATCTGGTGCGCGGTGACGCCGGGTTTTGTGACCTCATGGCCGCGAATGTTGGCGCGCAGCACGGTGTCGTAAACCACTTGTGCCTCGTCGCTGGCATGGCCGACGAAAACCGTGCGGGTGATGTCGGCGCAAAACCCGGCCTTGCGTGCGCCGAAATCCAGCAACAGCGCGTCGCCTTTCCGGATCACATAATCGGCGCGGGCATGCGCATGGGGACGGGCCGAGTTGTCACCCGCCGCCACGATCGGGCCAAAGGCGTGTTCGTCGGCGCCGTGGGCGAAAAGCGCCTGCGTGAGCAGGGTTTCGACCGCTGTCTCTGTCATGCCGGCGCGGACCCGGTCCAAGACGTCGGACAGCGCGGATTCGGAAATACGGATCGCGGCTTCAAGTGCTGCGACATCCGCCGCGGACTTGCGGATCCGCAGCCCGGCTATCTGGCGTTCGGCGTCAATGATGCGAACGCCGGGGTAGGCCCCGACCAGCGCGTGATGAACGAAAACGCGCATCACCTGGCCTTCGACAGCCAGCGAGGACAGCGGCAAATGTGCGGCAAGGGCAGTGAAGGCGTCGCCATAGCCGGACTGGTCGCGCCAATCGAACACCTCGCCTTCGAACTTCAGCAGATCGAAAGAGCGCATTTCGAGATTGGGCACGATTGCCGCAGGCGGCCCCGACACCGGGATAACGACGACCAAAGGGCGTTCGTGACTGTGAAAGCTCTGGTTGAACAGCCGGGTGAAATTGGACCCCGGAACCAGTGCCACCGCATCCGCGCCAAGGTCTTGCGCGATCTTGCGAAATTCGCTGAAGCGGTCGGTCATCTGGGGAAATCCGATAAAGGGAGGACGGGGCCCGAAGGCCCCGTCCAAACTGTTTCTATTGCGCGAGGTCCACGCCGTAGAAGATGTGACCACCCAGCGGGTGCACCTTGTAGCCTTGCACTTCGGGGCGCATCGGCATGAACACGACCGAATGGGCGATGGTTGCCCAAGGGGCCTGTTCCTTGAAGATCACCTGAGCCTCTTTGTAGAGCTCGGCGCGCTCGTCCTGGTTGGAGACGATCTTGGCCTTCTGGATGACATCGTCGAAAGGCTGATAGCACCACTGCGCGCGGTTCGATTTTTCGACACCGTCGCAGCCCAGAAGGACGGCCAGGAAGTTGTCCGGATCGCCGTTGTCACCGGTCCAACCCAGAAGGATAGCGCCGTCGCGGTCAAGCGCCTTCGAGCGTTCCAGATACTCGCCCCATTCGTAGGATACGATTTCCACCGTCACACCGATCTTTGCAAAGTCTTCCTGCATCAGCTCGGCCATCCGGCGGGCGTTGGGGTTGTAGGGACGCTGCACCGGCATCGCCCAGATCTTCATCGACAGATCTGTGACGCCTTCGGCTTCCAGCATCGCCTTGGCGGCTTCCGGATCGTAGGGATCGTCGACGATTTCGTCGTTGTAGGACCAGATCGTTGGCGGGATCGGGTTCTTGGCGATCTCGCCAGAGCCCTGGAACACCACGTCGATGATCGCCTGCTTGTCGATCGCCATGTTCAGAGCCTTGCGGACATTGGCATTGTCAAACGGAGCGACCTGGGTGTTGTAGGCAAGATAACCGACGTTCAGGCCCTCCTGCTCCATCATCACCACGTCCGGGTCCGACTTCATTGCCTCGACGTCGGCGGGGTTCGGATACGGCATGACGTGGCATTCGCCGGCCTTCAGCTTCTGGTAACGAACAGACGCATCGGGCGTGATCGCGAAGACCAGGGTTTCGAGCGGCGAGGCGCCTGCCCAGTAGTCAGGGTTGGCCGCGTAGCGAATGACCGCGTCTTTCTGGTAGGCGACGAAGCTGAACGGGCCGGTGCCGACCGGTGCTTGGTTCAACATCTCGGGCGTGCCCGCTTCCATCATCGCATCGGCATATTCGGCCGACAGGATCGAGGCGAAGTCCATCGCCATGTTGGCGATCATCGGCGCTTCGGGACGGTTCAGCACGAATTTGACGGTGTAGTCGTCAACCTTGACGATTTCCTTGATCAGGTCGCCCATCGACATGCCGCCGAAGTATTCCCAGGTTCCGCCGGAGACACCGTGATAGGGATGGTCGTCCAGACGCTGACGCTCGAACGAGAAGATCACGTCATCGGCGTTGAAATCCCGCGTCGGTGCGAACTGGTCATTGCCGTGGAACTTGACGCCCTGGCGCAGTTTGAAGGTGTATTCCAGACCGTCATCCGAGGCTTCCCAGCTTTCGGCCAGACCCGGAACGACATTGGTCGTGCCGGTTTCAAATTCGACCAGGCGGTTGTAGATCGGATGCGAGGATGCATCGAAGGTCGTGCCGGCAGTGTACAGCGCCGGGTCGAAGCCTTCGGGGGATCCTTCGGAGCAATAGACCAGGGTCTTGCCCTGCGCCCATGCAGAACCCACGCTGAGCGCGGTCAGCAGCAGGCCCGCAGTTAATGTTCGTCTTAGCGACAT
>JBBKVT010000104.1:0-3533 GCA_037968535.1 Paracoccaceae bacterium | reverse complement strand
ATCAAGCTGCGCGACGGCAAGCAGGTGACCGAATTTCACGAGGGCATCCTGCCCTGGGCCCTGCGCAACCCTGTCGCCATCGTCTTCGACGAATACGATGCCGGTCGCGCCGACGTGATGTTCGTCATCCAGCGCGTGCTGGAGCATGACGGCAAGCTGACACTTCTGGACCAGAACGAGATCATCACCCCGCACCCGTCGTTCCGCCTGTTCGCCACCTCGAACACGGTCGGTCTTGGTGACACGACGGGTCTTTATCACGGGGTGCAGCAAATCAACCAGGCGCAGATGGACCGCTGGAGCCTCGTGGCTACGCTGAACTATCTGTCCCACGACGCCGAGGCGGCGATCGTTCTGGCCAAGAACCCGCATTACAACACTGACAAGGGCCGCAAGACGATCAGCCAGATGGTCACCGTCGCGGACCTCACTCGCACCGCCTTCATGAACGGCGATCTCTCCACCGTAATGTCGCCCCGGACCGTCATCACATGGGCGCAAAACGCCCAGATCTTCCGCAATCTGGGCTATGCCTTCCGCCTGACCTTCCTGAACAAATGTGACGAGTTGGAACGCCAGACCGTGGCGGAATTCTACCAGCGCTGTTTTGACGAGGAACTGCCGGAAAGTGCTGCGAGTACGGCGGCGGAATGATCTTTCGTACGGGCGTGGCGCTAATCCTGTTGACTACCGCCACGTCCGCCACTGCCCAGACCTACCCAAGCGCAGCGCAATGCTCCGCCTTCTGGCTTGGTAGGGCCGACTACGCCGCCGCAACAACAAATCTCGACGGTGAAGAAGAAGCGCGGGCGTTGGGATATGCGTTCCAAGCCGCTGCTGTCCGAATGTCAGAAGATTCAGCCGCAATTAAAAAGTCAATCGCAGATCAACGTCCGCTGATGCTGCTGTTGCTGGATGCCTTTATTTACGAGAACGACAAACAGAGCCGCGAGATCTCGGAACGCCTGACGGACGGTTGCGGCGCATTGGCCAGCCAGTTGCCTGAAACCCGAGATCTGATGTAGCGTAATTCCGGACCTGCTGACGGGCCGCAGTCCTCTTGCAACGTCCCAGCTCTGGTGATTTACCTCTCGCATGACCAACCCCGACAACCCAGCCGAACCGTTCAAGAAGGCCCTCGCCGAAGCCACCAAGGTGATGGCCGACGACCCGGAGTTGACGGTCACTTTTTCCGTCGACCCACCCGGCCTGACGAGCGATTCCGTCCGTCTGCCGCAGGTCTCGCGTCGAATGACCAAGCCAGAGGTGCTTCTGGCCCGTGGCACCGCTGACGCCTTTGCGCTACGCCACAAATACCACGACGCAAAAACCCACAACCGCTACATGCCGCAGGGTCAGATGGCGCGTGACCTTTACGAGGCGATGGAAACCGCCCGATGCGAGGCCGTCGGCGCCAAGACCATGCCCGGCACCGCAGGCAATATCGATGCCAAGATTGCCAATGAGGCAGAGCGCAAGGGTTATAGCCAGATCACCAAAAGTCAGGACGCACCGCTTTCGGTCGCGGCGGGCTACCTCGTCCGCCACATCGCCACTGGCCGCCCGCTGCCCAAGGGCGCGGATAACGTGATGGAGTTGTGGCGCGGCTTCATGGAAAGCCATGCAGGCGGAACGCTGGAAAGCCTGAACGACAAACTGCCCGACCAGACCGCCTTCGCCAAATTCGCCCGCCAGATCATCGAGGATTTTGGCTATGGCGACCAGCTGGGCGACGATCCGGACATGGAGGACGACAACAAAGACGATGAGGCCAGCGCCGAGGACGAAGATCAGGACAGTCAGGGCGACGAGGACCAAAGCGAGTCCGAAGACGAAGCCAGCCCGGAACAGTCGCAGGACGACAGCCAGGACGCCGCCGAGGCGCAGCTGACAATGGACGACCTTGCCGACATGGAAATGGGCGACGAAGCTGAAATGCCCGAAGGCGAGGCACCGCTGGAACCGCCGCCGCCGCAACCCGTGTCTGACGCCGATCCGAATTATGCAGTTTATCTCACTGATTTCGATGAAGAAATACGTGCAGAGGATTTAGCGGAACCCGCCGAACTTGAGCGCCTTCGCGCCTATCTCGACCAACAACTCGACCCACTGAAAGGCGCAGTCGGACGGCTCGCCAACAAGCTGCAACGCCGCCTTCAGGCGCAGCAGAACCGCAGTTGGGAATTCGACCTCGAAGAAGGCACACTGGATGCAGGTCGCCTCGCCCGTGTCGTCGCCAATCCCACGACCCCGCTCAGCTTCAAGATGGAAAAGGACACAGAGTTCCGCGACACCGTCGTCACGCTGCTGCTTGACAATTCCGGTTCGATGCGTGGGCGCCCGATCTCGATCGCCGCAATCTGCGCCGACGTATTGGCCCGCACCCTCGAACGATGTCAGGTCAAGGTCGAGATTCTTGGCTTCACCACGCGCGCCTGGAAGGGCGGGCAGGCACGCGAGAAATGGCTGGCCGAGGGACGCGAACAACAGCCCGGACGGCTCAACGACCTGCGCCACATCATCTACAAATCCGCCGACGCGCCTTGGCGCCGCGCCCGCGAAAACCTCGGGCTGATGATGAAAGAGGGCTTACTGAAGGAAAACATCGACGGCGAAGCGCTGGAATGGGCGCACCGACGCATCACGGCCCGCCGTGAAGTCCGCAAGATCCTCATGGTAATCTCTGACGGCGCCCCGGTGGACGACTCAACTCTGTCCGTCAACCCCGCGAATTACCTCGAAAAACACTTGCGAGACGTGATCGCGATGGTCGAGAAACGCCGCCAGGTCGAACTCTTGGCCATCGGCATCGGCCATGACGTTACCCGCTACTACAGCCGCGCCGTCACCATCACCGACGTCGAACAGCTTGCCGGCGCGATGACCGAACAATTGGCCGCCCTTTTCGACAGCGATCCGCGCGCCCGTGCCCGCATAATGGGTATTCGAAACGGGAAGCCAAGCCGGGCCGCGCACTGATATCTTCTGTTTGGAAATACTCCCGCCGGAGGCTCGATTCTTCAAAGAAAAATCGGACCATTCCAGTCTCCGGCGGGAGTATTTCCAAACAGAAGAAGATCAGGTGAAACGATGTTCCAGAACTTTGATGCCCCCACAAACCCTGACACCAGTCCATCTCGGCTCGCAGCCCTACGAGACGAAATCCGACGCGCTGGTCTCGATGGTTTTCTGGTGCCGCGCGCCGATGCGCACCAGGGCGAAAACGTTGCCCCACGGGATGAGCGGCTGTCGTGGCTGACCGGCTTCACCGGGTCCGCGGGTTTCTGCGCGGTTCTGATGGACCGCGCCGGAGTGTTCATCGACGGCCGTTACCGGGTGCAGGTCAAAAGCCAGATCGCGCCACTGCATTTCACGCCGGTAAACTGGCCCGAGATCAAGCTTGACGACTGGCTGGCAGAGCACGCGCCGAAAACCGCCAAGATCGGTTTCGACATGTGGCTTCATACCGACGACGAGATCACCAAGTTGAATGAGGCGCTGAGCGATAGCGGTGTCATGCTCTGGCCAACTGA
>JBBKVT010000103.1:0-2602 GCA_037968535.1 Paracoccaceae bacterium | reverse complement strand
GCCACGGTCATCTGCCGTTCGACCGCGAGGGCCAGCAGGTGCGCCAAGTGTTCGGCGGCTGGCACGCACATCTCGGCGGCCAGGAGCCGCCCGGTCTCGCGCTCGGCGTGAACGCGCAGCAAGCCCGCGGCGGTCTGGGCCATGCGGGCGCGCGGCTGATCCGAGAAATCCGCCTTCCCCGTGGCGGTGGTGTCTTCATCCAGATCCGACAGAGGTGGCCCGACCCGCGCCACCTGCGGCGATGAAAACACGATCGACAGGGCCGTACGCCGGCACAATCCGTGATCCGAAGCATCCGGTGCAGCCATGCGCCCGGCGATATGCCCCTCGTCGGCGGCCTCGTGCAGCAGCGGGCGATAGCCGTTCGCATCGCCGGCAAGAAACACCTGCATATCGCCGATACGCAGCGTGGCGGGATCGATCCGGGGCATCCCCTTTTCGTCAAGCGGAACACCCAACGTGTCCAGACCCAGCCCATCGATGTTGGGGCGACGCCCTATCGCGACCAGCACGGCATCAGCCTCGAAGACCCCGTCCGCGCCGCTCACGCGGATCGTGCCGCCCGCGTCCTCGAGTTCGGCGGACGCGCCCGTATGCAAGCCCATCTCAGCCTCGATCAAGGGACGAAAAGCATCCAGCACCTGACGGTCGTCAATGCCGGCCAGCGTTTCGGCCGCGTCGAACCCGGCCACATCCAGCCCCAACCGCGCCAGGGCCTGGGCCATCTCGACCCCGATGGCGCCCATGCCGACCACCGCGATGCGGCGCGGCAGGTCGTCCTGCTCGAACAGGCTGTCCGTGGTCAGGATCCGGTCTCCGAAGTTCCGCCAGGGTCCGGGCACCACCGGGCGGCTGCCCGGCGCGAGGATGATCGCGCGCGCCTCGATCTCGTCGCCATTCACCTCCAACCGGCCGGGCCCCAGAAGCCGCGCGCGGCCTGACACGGCGCGGTCGCCCAGCTTGTCTGGCACGCTCTCCGGCCCCTTGACGAACCCGTCACGCATCCTGCGCACTCGGGCGAGCACGGCCGGGATGTCGGCGCGCAACCCCTCGGCGCCCTGAATGCCGAATTCCTCGAAGGTCAGGCGTCGGTGAAACGCGTGCGCCGCCTCGATCAGCGCCTTCGACGGCATGCAGCCCACGGCGGCGCAGGTGGTGCCCCAATGGCCGTCGTTCACCACAAGAAAATCGTCGGTATAGCGGCGCACCTCACGCAGGGCGGACAGCCCGGCGCTGCCCGCGCCCACGATGACGGTATCGACCTTCATGGGCTTATTCGTCAGCATCAGCCTCAGCCTTGGTGGCGTGCTCGCTGCCCGGCTCATGCTCGGGCGGACTGTTTGTTGTGAACAGTTTCAGCATCCCGAACCCGGTGTTGCGGAAGTTGTGGAAGGCGCCCGAGGGCAGATGCCGACATCGCCATCGGCAATGTCCGTTTCCACATCACCAATCCTGGCCACACCTGTGCCCGCGACGAAGTAGAGCAGCTGGCCGTGCCCCTGATGCACCTCGCCGCCGATCTCGCCGCCCTCGGGGATCGCCATCAGCACCAGCTGCGTCTTGTCGCCGGTCCACAGGACCTTGCGGAACTCGTCGTTTTCGCGGGCGAGGTCGACGACAGGCAGCGTCATTTCTTGCGTCTCGAGCAACTATTCAATCTCCATTACTCAAAGCCACAGGATGGACGTCAGAGATGTGAGCCGTCACTAACCCAAGTCAGTCGGGCAACCGCAACTGTGAGCTACGCTTCAACTTCCCAGGTTGTTCCGGTCAAAATCAGAAGGAGATCACGAATGTCCGAACGCGAACAGTATATCGAGAAAGCCAAGGCGCGCATCGACCAGTGGAACGCCGAGATCGACAAGATGAAGGCCAAGGTCGACGAGGCCGAGGCCGACGCCAAGATCAACTATCAAAAGCAGATCGATGGGATGCGGACGCAGCGCGACGAGGCCGAGGCCAAGCTGAAGGAATTGCGCGAAGCAAATGACGACGCCTGGCACGATATGAAGTCCGGCTTCGACAAGGCGTGGGACAGCCTCTCCAGTTCCTTCAACAGCGCCATGTCGCGGTTCAAGGGTTGAGGTCACCGATGTCTTTGTCTTCCCCGAAGATCCTTCAGCGCCATCGACCCGGTGGCGTCGATGCAGGCGATAGAAAACGCTGAACTGACCGCTGTCGCGGGCGAGGTCCGCGACCTTATGGCGGAGGCCGTCGAGGCGATCTGAGATGAGCCTGCGCGCCGCCATCCTCGCGACGCTTGCGATCCTCGGGATCGCCCTGCTCGGGGTGTTGAACTGGCAAAATTATTTGATCAGGAGCTGGAAGATGAACTACGGACGTTTCTTTGCAATGATCACGACTTCGCGCCGGGATCCTTGCTGCGATTGCAGTCTTGGGGTACGCCGCATTCGGGGTCGGGTGGTTTGAACTGTCGGTCCTGGCCGACACTCAGAGCCTGATGCAGCGCGAGACGCTCAAGGTGCTGAAGGCGCGGGCCGCTTAATGAAACAGAACCGGAGATCGATTAATGGTTGAACTGCTCGAAATCACGGCGGACGAGACGAAACGGGTGGTCAAATTGACTGGCGGACCGGTTGGA
>JBBKVT010000102.1:0-12654 GCA_037968535.1 Paracoccaceae bacterium | reverse complement strand
ATGTGGCTGATCGTCGTGCCCGCCGCCTCGACCGCGTTCGGGCTACTGTCCGCGCAACTGACCGACCGGATCAAATGGGGCAGCTTCGCCAAATCGCTGATCTTCATGCCGATGGCGATTTCCTTTGTCGGTGCCGCCGTGATCTTCAAGCTGATCTACGACACGCGCCCGGCGGATCAGGAACAGATCGGTGTTTTGAACGCCGTCTGGCTGCAATTCGACGGCGGCATCGGCTCTGTCCTGTTCCTGCAGGTCCTGCCGGTGATCATGCTGTTATCCTTTGCGGGCATCGTCGCTTATGTCGGCTACATCTTCGTCCGACCGATCTTTAACAGCGAGGAACACGGCGGCGGGGCAGGGTTCATGCCGCTCCGGATTCTGGTTGCCGGAGGCGCAATCTATCTGGTCTTCCTGTCGTTGCGCTCGATCCTCGGCATCTTCACCTTCGACTATCCCTACGGGCAGCCGCAGACATGGCTCACGATCCCGTTCTGGAACAACTTTTTCCTGATGGTGGTGCTGATCTGGATCCAGACCGGCTTTGCCATGGTGATCCTGTCGGCCGCCCTGCGCGGCATCCCCGAGGAAACCATCGAGGCGGCGATCGTCGATGGCGCGAACCCGTTCCAGATATTCTTCAAGATCAAGGTGCCGCAAATCATGAGCACCATCGTTGTCGTTTGGACCACAATCACACTGGTGGTGCTGAAGGTGTTCGACATCGTCTATGCGATGACCAACGGCCAGTGGGAAACCCAGGTTCTGGCGAACTACATGTTCGACAAGCTGTTTCGTGCCAATGACTGGGGCGTCGGGTCGGCCAGCGCTATCGTGATCATGGTGTTGGTGTCGCCGATCCTGATCTGGAACGTCTACAACGCGCGCAAGGAAATGCGGTAGGGAGAGCCGAACATGGACAATATCGCGGGCAGCAAATCCAGCCTGACATGGGCCGTGCATCTGTCGGTCGTGCTCTTGGTGGCCTTGTGGATATTCCCGACCGTCGGGCTTCTGGTCTCGTCCTTCCGGACCGCCGACCAGATCTCGACCTCGGGCTGGTGGAAGGCGATGTTCCCGGCAGAGCAGAACGAGGTGCTGCGCACCGCCGACCCGGGCGAGAACCGAGTACAAAAGGGCGACTTTTATGTTGTCGAAGGCAACCTGTTCGAAGCCGGATCCGGTGCCGAGATCAGCGTCTGGGGCACCTCATCGCGCGAAATCAGTGCATACGCCGCCAGCGAAACGGCTGATCTGGGCGAAGGCGAAAAGATGGCCGTTCAGGCGAACGGCGACTACACCTGGTCCGGCAATGACGAACAGATCAGCGGGCGCGGGCAGCGGGTGTTCGCGACCGCCGAAACTCCGCCGGAATTCACGCTGGACAACTACCGCACTGTGCTGGTCAGCGGATCGACCACCGACAGCATGGCAAAGGCGTTCTTCAACACGCTGACGGTGACGATCCCGGCGACGATCATCCCGATCGTGATTGCCGCCTTCGCGGCCTACGCGCTTGCCTGGATGGATTTCCCCGGTCGGGCGCTGTTGATCGCGCTTGTGGTCGCGCTACTGGTCGTGCCCCTGCAATTGGCGCTGATCCCGCTGCTGCGGCTGCATCTGGGGATCGGTAACGGCAAGGGTTATCTAGGCGTCTGGCTGGCGCATACCGGCTTTGGACTGCCGCTGGCGATATACCTGTTGCGCAACTACATGGTTGGCCTGCCGCGCGACATCATCGAGAATGCCAAGGTCGACGGCGCCACCGATTTTCAGATCTTCACCAAGATCATCCTGCCGCTGAGCTTCCCGGCGCTGGCGTCTTTCGCGATCTTCCAATTCCTGTGGACCTGGAACGACCTTCTGGTCGCCAAGGTGTTTCTGATCGATGCCACCGGAGAGACCACCGTGATGACCAACCAGATCGTCGAGCTTCTGGGCACCCGCGGCGGCAATTGGGAGATTCTGGCAACCGCCGCCTTCGTCTCGATTGCGGTGCCGCTGTTCGTGTTCTTCGCAATGCAGAAATATCTCGTTCGCGGCCTTCTGGCCGGCTCTGTGAAATAAGGGAGCCAGACAAAAATGACTGCCTCTCAGGCCATTCGGAACAAGATCGACCACGTGCTTGAACCCGATTGGTGGCGCGGCGCGGTGATCTATCAGATCTATCCGCGCAGTTATCAGGATAGCAACGGCGATGGCATTGGCGATCTGCTGGGTATCGTTCAACGGCTGCCCTACATCGCCTCGCTCGGGGTCGATGCAATCTGGATCTCGCCGTTCTTCACCTCGCCGATGAAGGACTTCGGCTACGACGTTGCAGACTACTGTGATGTCGATCCGATGTTCGGCAGTCTCGCGGATTTCGACGCGGTGATCGACACCGCCCACGCGCTTGGGCTGAAAGTGCTGATCGACCTTGTGCTATCGCACACTTCTGACCAGCATCCGTGGTTCCAGCAAAGCCGTCAGACCCGCGACAATGACAAGGCGGACTGGTATGTTTGGTCCGATCCCAAAGCCGATGGCACGCCGCCCAACAACTGGCTGTCGATCTTCGGCGGATCGGCCTGGCAATGGGACGCGCGGCGACGCCAGTACTACATGCACAACTTCCTGGCCTCGCAGCCCGATCTGAATTTCCATGAACCGGCGGTGCAAGAGGCGCATCTGGAAACCGCGCGGTTCTGGCTGAGGCGTGGGGTGGACGGCTTCCGACTCGACACGATCAACTTTTATTTTCACGACGCCCGTTTGCGCGACAACCCAGCGCTGGCAACCGACAAGCGGAACTCGACGATTGCACCTGCAGTCAACCCCTACAATTGGCAAGATCATCTCTACTCGAAGAACCAACCGGAGAACCTTGATTTCCTTAAAAAACTTCGCGCGGTCATGGAGCCATACAATGCCGCGGCAGTGGGCGAGGTCGGTGATGCGCAGCGCGGGCTGGAAATCATGGGACAATATACTGCCGGCAATGACCTGATGCACATGTGCTATGCATTCGAATTGCTGTCGGGCAGCCGTCCGAGTGCGGCCCATATCGCGACCGTAATGGACCGCGTCGCAGAGGTCGCCGCCGATGGCTGGGCGTGCTGGGCCTATTCCAATCACGACGTCACCCGGCACGCGACGCGCTGGAACCTGACGCCAGCCGCCGAACGCACGTTCATCACGCTTCTGATGTGCCTGCGTGGATCGGCCTGCATCTATCAGGGCGAGGAACTGGGGCTGCGCGAGGCGGATCTTGATTTCGCCGATTTGCAGGATCCATACGGCATCGAGTTCTGGCCCGAGTATAAGGGCCGCGACGGTTGCCGCACCCCGATGGTGTGGGAGGCGTCGAACCGGAACGGCGGATTTTCCACTGCCGGCCGCACATGGTTGCCGGTGCCCTCGGACCACTTGCGCCATTCGGTCGCCGGGTCCGAAGCGGATCCGACCGCGCTTCTGCATCACTATCGCCGCGCGATCAGCATGCGTCACGCCCATCCTGCGCTGCGGCAAGGCAGTGTGGCCGACCTGGCGGCAGACGGCGATGTGCTTCGCTTTGTTCGCGCGACAGAGCGCGAAACAATTTTTTGTGCGTTCAACCTGAACGACACGCCCGCCGAGATTACCTTGCCCAATGGCAACTGGTTCCAGATCGGGACTGAACTGAACAGTGCCAATGTCGACGCTGACGGCAAGTCATGGTTGGGGCCGTGGCAGCCCTGTATCGCACTTCTTGCCAGATAGCAGGCGAACTGGAGAGACCCATGGCGGATCTGAAACTCAGCAATGTCGACAAGACCTACGGTGGCGCGGTCGAGGTCCTGAAAGACATCAATCTCGACATAAAGACCGGTGAGCTAATCGTTTTCGTCGGTCCTTCGGGCTGCGGCAAGTCCACGCTTTTGCGGATGATCGCGGGGCTAGAAAAGATCACCGCCGGCACGCTGGAAATCGACGGGGTCGTCGTGAACGATGTGCCGCCCAGCCAGCGCGGTATAGCGATGGTGTTCCAGTCCTACGCGCTTTATCCCCATATGACGGTGCGCGAGAACATGTCATTCGCCCTGAAGATCGCCAAAAAATCCCCCGCCGAGATTGATGCAGCCGTCGGCAAGGCCGCGAAGATCCTGCAGCTTGATCCCTATCTCGACCGGCTTCCCAAGGCTTTGTCAGGGGGACAACGGCAGCGGGTGGCGATCGGGCGCTCGATCGTGCGCGATCCCAAGGTCTACCTGTTCGACGAGCCGCTGTCGAACCTCGACGCTGCCCTTCGGGTAGCGACCCGGATCGAAATCGCGCAACTCAAGGAATCGATGCCGCAATCGACAATGGTCTATGTCACCCATGATCAGGTCGAGGCGATGACGCTGGCCACTCGGATCGTGGTGCTGGCAAACAAGGGCATCGCGCAGGTCGGCAGCCCGCTGGACCTTTACGAGAAGCCGGAGAACGAGTTCGTTGCGCAGTTCATCGGTTCGCCGGCGATGAATCTGCTGCCGGGCGAGGTCACGAAGACAGGGCCACAGACGAGCGTGAAACTGGACGGTGGTGGCACTGCGGTATCGGACGTGCCGACGCAGGACGCTGACAAGGGGCTGAAGGTCAATGTCGGCGTCCGGCCCGAGGATCTGGTTGCGACCGAAGGCGCGCCGCTTTACTCCGGCAAGGTCAACATTACTGAAGCTCTGGGTGAAGTGACGCAGCTCTATTTCGTGCCCGATAAGGGCCGCGACCCCGTCATTGCCAAGTTGCCCGGCATTCACCGCGAGTTGCGGGGCAGGGACGTGAAACTGGCCGCCGTTCCGGCAAAGGTGCATCTTTTTGCGAACGGGAAATCGCTGCATTACCGTTGAACTCTTGTCGGTTTGCGGCGACTGGCGGAAGAACTCCGACCCTTCGGGCCAGTGTTTTGCTGCTTCTGGCACGGCATGCGATTGCGCTCGGCGCGGAGATATTTCATCTGAAAAGAAACATCGAGGCCGAAAGACTGCGGCGGTTGCCGCTTGATCTTGTGGCGGGCTTGCGCAACATCGCGGAAAACGTCTGCGAGGGACAAGATATGAATGCCAAGGGCAGGCCGGGACTGTTCCGACAGACCTCACCGGCGATCTTTCCGCCGATCCTCGGCCTGTTCGGGCTGGGGCTGGCGTGGCGACAGGCGGTCGTGGTATTTGGCATTCCCGCCTTCGTTGGCGAGGCGCTGCTGGGGGCTGTGAGCCTACTGATGGCGTTCGCGGTTCTGGCCTATCTGGCCAAAGTGCTGCGCAAACCCGCGGCGTTCGTGCAGGATCTGCGCATTCTCGCGGGCCGGTCCGGTCTGTCCGCCGCGACGGGTGCGCTGATGCTGTTGGCGGCGGTGCTGGTGCCCTATGCCACCGACGCGGCGCGGCTGACCCTGATCGTGGCGGTCGCGGCCCATGCGGCGGTGGCGTTCACGGTCGTGCTGGTCCTGTGGTCCGCGCCGTTCGAGCAGCGCCGAATGACCCCGGTCTGGCATCTGATCTTCGTCGGCTTCATCATAGCACCCATTGCCGCGATCCCGCTTGGCGCGGTCCATATCTCGCAATTCTTCCTCGTGGTCACGGTGCCGCTGGCGACCACGATCTGGATCGGGCATTTCCTGGTGACGCGGGGTCATGTGGTGCCGCCGCCGTTGCGTCCTTTCCTGGCGATCCACCTGTCGCCGCTGTGTCTGTTCGGGCTGGCTGCGGGTCTGATGGGCTTCTGGGGAATTGCCGCGGCCCTCGGCTGGCTTGCGATCCTGGTGCTGGCGGTGTTCGGGCTGCAGTTGCGCTACCTGCTGCAATCCGGCTTCAGCCCGATCTGGGGCGCGTTCGCCTTTCCGCTGGCCGCATTCATCAACCTTATGCTGCTGCTGGCGATCCTGGGCGAGCCATTTCGGCTGCTGGGCGGTCTGGGGCTGGTCGCGGCGAGCCTCGTGATCCCGTACATCGCCTACCGGGTCTTGCGGCTATGGGCCGACGCCAAGCTAGGTCCGCTGACCAATGCGGCGCGGATATGAGCAGGCTGCGGCCATTGGCTCTTTTCATTCCCGCAAAGCCGTGAAATAGGGAACCGCCAAACGAAATACTCCAAGGAGACCCCAAATGGAGATTCGCGAGGCGCTTACTTTC
Organism: Paracoccaceae bacterium; assembly: GCA_037968535.1. Taxonomy (GTDB): domain Bacteria; phylum Pseudomonadota; class Alphaproteobacteria; order Rhodobacterales; family Rhodobacteraceae; genus JAHEAO01. The sequence goes on along the minus strand of JBBKVT010000102.1, from coordinate 6,526 downwards.
GACGATGTTTTGCTGGTTCCGGGTGCGTCCAGCGTGCTGCCCTCGACGGCGGATACCGCGACTTTTGTCACCCGCGCGATCCGGATGAACATCCCGCTGTTGTCGTCAGCGATGGACACCGTGACCGAGGCACGGATGGCAATTGCGATGGCGCAGGCGGGCGGGCTTGGGGTCATTCACCGCAACCTCGATGTCGAGGAACAGGCGCAGCAGGTGCGCCGCGTCAAGCGGTTCGAAAGCGGCATCGTTTACAATCCGATCACGCTGACACCCGACCAGACCCTTGCCGATGCCAAGGCGTTGCAGGAGCGTTATAACGTCACGGGATTTCCGGTGGTGGATGGCAACGGCCTGGTGTTGGGCATCGTGACCAACCGCGACATGCGCTTTGCAAGCGATGACAAGACGCCCGTCAAGGTCATGATGACAAACAACAATCTTGCGATGCTGACCGAGCCTGCCGATCTGGACGAGGCGAAAAGCCTGATGAAAGCGCGGCGGATCGAGAAGCTGTTGGTGACCGACGGCGCCGGTCGGCTGACCGGGTTGCTGACGCTGAAGGACACTGAACAAGCCGTGCTGAACCCGCATGCCTGCAAGGACCAGTTGGGCCGGTTGCGGGTGGCGGCGGCGACCACCGTGGGCGACGCCGGGTTCGAGCGGTCCGAGGCGCTGATCGACGCTGGCTGCGATCTGATCGTGATCGACACCGCGCACGGCCATTCCGAGGGCGTGGCACGCGCGGTGGAACGGGTGAAAAAGCTGTCGAACGAGGTTCAGGTTCTGGCTGGCAACGTCGCGACGGGCGAGGCGACGCGGGCGCTGATCGGGGCCGGGGCGGACGGCGTAAAGGTCGGGATCGGGCCGGGTTCGATCTGCACGACGCGGATGGTGGCGGGCGTCGGCGTGCCGCAACTGACGGCGATCATGGATTGCGCCGAGGCGGCGGGCGATGTGCCGGTGATCGCGGATGGCGGCATCAAATATTCCGGCGATTTCGCCAAGGCGATTGCGGCGGGCGCATCCTGTGCGATGGTTGGCAGCATGATCGCGGGGACCGACGAGTCGCCGGGCGAAGTCATTTTGTATCAAGGGCGTAGTTTCAAGAGTTACCGTGGGATGGGCAGTCTTGGGGCGATGGCGCGCGGATCGGCCGACAGGTATTTCCAGAAGGATGCCGCCAGCGACAAGCTGGTTCCGGAAGGGATCGAGGGGCAGGTGCCTTACAAGGGGTCGGCCTCGGCGGTGGTACACCAGCTGGTTGGCGGGTTGCGCGCGGCGATGGGATACACCGGCAATGGAACTGTGAAAGAAATGCGCAAGAATTGCACCTTCGTGAAGATCACAGGTGCTGGCCTGAAGGAAAGCCACGTCCATGATGTGCAGATCACGCGAGAAAGCCCAAATTACAGAGTTATGTGATATGGCAGTCTGTTATGGTTCAAATTTGATGCATTACATGAAGAGAAGCGCGTGACCCCGGCTGCCCGCATTGCCGCAGCGATCGAGGTTCTGGACCGAACCGCTACGGGTCCGGCCACTGAACAGGTGTTGACCCAATGGGCCCGCTCGAACCGCTATGCCGGGTCGGGGGATCGAGCGGCTATCCGCGATCTGGTTTTTGACGGGCTGCGGTGTCGGCGCTCTTACGGTTGGCTTGGCGGTGCAGAGACCGGCCGCGGGCTGATGATAGGCGGGCTGCGGTCTGCAGGCGTTTCGCCCGAGGGAATATTTACCGGCGAAGGTTATGCGCCGCCTGTGTTGACTGACGACGAGGCTTTGCCGCGTTCACTGGCGGATGCGCCTGATGCCGTCCGCCTTGATTGCCCCGACTGGCTGTTACCGGTGTTTCGCGAAAGCCTGGGCGCAAATGCCGAACCGGTGTTGATCGCATTGCAATCTCGCGCTCCGGTGTTCCTGCGCGTCAACCTGCGCAAGACGAGTGTCGCACAGGCTATATCGGAACTCGCCGATGCGGGTATCGTGGCGCGATCCCAACCGCTGTCGCCGACTGCGCTGGAAGTGACCGAGCATCCGCGCCGGGTTCAGACCAGCCCGGCCTATCTGGACGGCAAAATCGAGTTGCAGGACGCCGCTTCACAGGCGATCATGGATTTAGTGCCGCTTCGCAACGGTCTGAAAGTGCTCGATTATTGTGCCGGAGGTGGTGGCAAGAGTTTGGCCCTGGCAGGGCGTGCAGACCTGATCATTACTGCCCACGACATCGCGCCCGAGAGGATGCGCGATCTGCCGACCCGTGCCGCGCGCGCCGATGTCGCGATTGCGGTGGTCGCCGATATGTCCGAGATCGACACTGCGGGCTATGACCTTGTGCTGTGTGACGTCCCCTGTTCGGGAAGCGGTGCCTGGCGGCGTTCACCTGACGCAAAGTGGACACTCACTCCGTCCCGGTTGGCCGAGTTGCAGAATGTGCAGGCGGCGATCCTTGATGCGGCGGCAGACCATGTGGCGCCCGGTGGCATTCTGGCCTACGCGACCTGTTCAGTGTTTGAGTCCGAGAACCGTTACCAGGCTGAAGCCTTCCTGTTGCGCCGTCCCGAGTGGACAATTGTGCAACAGAAGTCCTTCACCCCGCTCGACGGTGGCGACGGCTTTTACATCGCGGTGTTGACGCGGAGTCCTTTAAAATACTAAACAACCTTTAGTTGTGTCTGCGCATCCCTTAAGCCGAGATTAACGATTTCATCGCGAGATACCCCGAGACGAATCGTAAAACAGGAGACTTGAGTGTCGCATCCGGCCCTCTCCCGGCATCCGCTGACAAGCAAAGCGATCATGCTGGCGCCCAGGATGGGTTATCTGCTGGCACTGTCGGTCTGTGTACTTGCCGCAGCGCTTTATAGTCCCAATGCGACACTGGGTCTTTTCCTGTTGGCGGCGGGGACTACGCTTCTGGCCGCGACCAGCATCGTCCAGTTCCTGAACCGTCGCAACCGGCTGGCCCAGCATTCGCTGCATGAAGCGATTGCCGGCTTTGTCGAGCTTGATGCATCGCCAAGTTTCACGACCGACCGCGAAGGCGTGATCGGCTATCGGAACAAGGCAGCGCAGGATCGGTTCCGCTCAGGCGAGGGTGAAACGCTGTTGGCGGCACTGGGCGATCTCTTCGCCTCGCCCGCCGCCACGCTCTACCGACTTCAAAACAAGGCGCTGGCCAAGGGCTCTGCGCGCGAGGATGTTGTGATGCGGCGCGGCCATCTGCGCCTGTCGGTGCATCAGATCGGCGAGAACGGCTTTCTGTGGCGGCTTGAGGATATCGTCGAACGGGCCAATCCCGGCCGCAGTGCGGAAGGCATCAGCCTGCCGATGATGACGATCAGCAAGTCCGGGACGGTCCTGTTCATGAACGATGCGCTGCGCCGCCTAATTGGCGGGCGCGCGGCAACGCTGGACCGGATATTCACCGACCTGCCGCTCCGACCCGGTCAGGTCCATCAGGTGGCGGGTGTGACGGGCAGCGTCGACGCGCAGATTTGCGTGATCGAAAGCACGGTCGGTCGGCGCGAAATCTATCTGTTGCCGCAGAACACTGTCGCGACACGGACCCAGCAGGACTGGGATCTCTTTGATGAATTGCCGGTGCCGCTGCTCAAGATCGCACCATCGGGCGAGATTTTACTGTGCAACCGTCCGGCGCGAAACCTGCTGGCGCTCGAGGATGCGCGCGGCGCCTTTCTGGGCGATCTGGTCGAAGGGTTGGGTCGGTCGGTGGTTGACTGGCTGGAAGCCACTGCCAACAGCCCCGGCGAACAGAAATCCGAATTCGTCCGGGCCTCGCGTCAAGCGCAGGAGGTCTATTTCCAGATCTCGCTTTCGCCGGTGACCGAGGACGGCGAAACAGCTCTGGTTGCGGTGTTGCACGATGCGACCAAGCTCAAGACACTCGAAGCGCAATTTGTTCAAAGCCAGAAGATGCAGGCCATCGGACAACTTGCGGGCGGCGTTGCCCATGATTTCAATAACCTGTTGACCGCGATCAGCGGCCATTGCGATCTTTTGCTGCTGCGTCACGACCAGAGCGATCAGGACTACGGCGATCTGGTGCAGATCCACCAGAACGCCAATCGCGCCGCCAGCCTTGTCGGCCAGTTGCTGGCCTTCTCGCGCAAGCAGACACTGCAACCCGAAGTCATAGAAATTGGCGAGGTTCTGGACGATCTGGCGCATCTGCTCGGACGCCTGGTGGGCGAAAAGGTCAGCCTGTCGCTGCGCCATGACGACAGCGCGCAGACGATCCGGGCCGACAAGCGGCAACTGGAACAGGTGATCATGAACCTGGTGGTGAACGCCCGCGATGCGATGCCCGACGGTGGCGAGGTCCGGATTGAATCGCATGTCGAGGAAATGAGCGAAGCTTTTGAGCGGGATCGCGCCAAGATCCCGCCGGGCCGCTATGTCGTGGTATCAGTCACGGACGAGGGCTGCGGCATCGCAGCGGACCGGCTGCCCAAGATTTTCGAGCCGTTCTATACTACGAAACGAACCGGCGAAGGCACCGGGCTCGGCCTGTCGATGGCTTACGGCATCGTCAAGCAGACCGGCGGCTTCATCTTTGCCGACAGCGTTCCGGGCAGTGGCACCAAGTTCACATTGTTCTTCCCTGCCCACACTGTCACCGCCTCCGCCCCGGCAGAGCTGCCTAAACCGTTGCCGCAGCCAACGCATGGCATGTCGGATGGCGTAGTCCTGCTGGTCGAGGACGAAGCGCCGGTGCGCACATTCGCATCCCGCGCACTGCGGATGCGCGGATACACCGTGCTGGAAGCCGAGAATGCGGAAGCCGCACTGGAAATGCTCGAAGACCTGTCGCTGAACGTCGATGTCTTCGTGACCGACGTGATCATGCCGGGAATGGACGGACCAAGCTGGGTTGCCAAGGCGCTTGTAGACCGGCCCGGCGTCAAGGTGGTCTTCGTGTCGGGCTATGCCGAAGAGAGCTTTGCCGAGCAGCAGGCGCGGATACCCAATTCGGTTTTTCTGCCGAAACCGTTTTCGCTAAGCGAACTGACCGCGACGGTCCAGAACCAGATCCATTAATCTGTCTCTGACCGAGCCGTCTCAACCATTCCTTAAAGTCTTGGTGCAACCGTCAGTTAGGAACAATTTGCTTGAAATGTTCTACTTTTGATCTCATAACGAGCAGAAGAACAAGAGGCGAACATCAGCAGCATTGCCGCTCCCTCCGGGGTATGAAATAAGGAAACAGAACAATGGCCACGGCAAGTATTCTCAACATGACCGACAAGCGCGCAACCGAAAAACAGAAGGCGCTCGATTCGGCGCTGGCCCAGATCGAGCGGCAGTTCGGCAAGGGTTCCATCATGCGGCTTGGTGCCGACAACCCGGTGCAGGAAATTGAATCGACCTCGACCGGATCGCTCGGGCTGGACATCGCCTTGGGCATCGGCGGCATTCCAAAGGGCCGCATTGTCGAGATCTACGGGCCGGAAAGCTCTGGCAAGACAACTCTGACGCTGCACTGCGTGGCGGAAGAGCAGAAGAAAGGCGGCATCTGTGCATTCGTGGATGCTGAACACGCGCTCGATCCGCTCTACGCACGAAAGCTCGGCGTCAACCTGGACGAACTACTGATCTCGCAGCCTGACACCGGCGAGCAGGGGCTGGAGATTGTCGATACGCTCGTGCGCTCGGGCGCGGTGTCGATGGTGGTTATCGATTCGGTCGCCGCACTGATCCCCAAATCTGAACTTGAAGGCGACATGGGCGACAGCAGCGTCGGCGTCCACGCCCGCTTGATGAGTCAGGCGATGCGCAAGCTGACCGGCTCAATCTCGCGGTCGAAATGCACCGTCATCTTCATCAATCAGATCCGTATGAAGATCGGCGTCATGTTCGGCAGCCCGGAAACCACGACGGGCGGCAATGCGCTCAAGTTCTATGCCTCGGTGCGCCTAGACATCCGCCGCATCGGTGCGATCAAGGATCGCGACGAAGTGGTCGGCAACACTACCCGCGTGAAGGTCGTCAAAAACAAGGTCGCGCCGCCCTTCAAGCAGGTCGAGTTCGACATCATGTATGGCGAGGGCATTTCCAAGACGGGCGAGCTTCTTGACCTTGGTGTCAAGGCCGGCGTGGTCGAGAAATCGGGGGCCTGGTTCAGCTACGGCGATGAACGGATCGGACAGGGGCGGGAAAATGCCAAGGTGTATCTAAAGGAAAACGCCCGTACCGCGCTGGAGATCGAGGACAAGATCCGCGCGGCGCACGGGCTGGAATTCGATCTGGCGGACCCGGACGGTCCGGCTGCCGCAGAGATTGATGACGAGGTTTTCGAGGGCTGATCAGCGGTAGATGACACCGACAGGGCCGGGTATAGTTCCCGGCCTTTTTTCGTTACAGGGGCTGGTCGGGGCGAAGCTGTTCCATTGAGAAAAGCAATTCCGTGGGTCGAACGTGCCAGAGTTGGTGAAAAAGGCTTTCTGAGCTCCTATGAAAATCAGCGTTCAGGTTCTGGCGGAGAATGCCCTGCTTTGCGGGACATAGC
>JBBKVT010000101.1:0-5052 GCA_037968535.1 Paracoccaceae bacterium | reverse complement strand
ATGCAACTCAGGCCGGGGCGCTTCCCGATCACGCCGCTCTGGCGAGGTCACGCGATGAACGTCTCGTTCAGCGGCCTGGAACCAATTGTCCTTCAATAGCTGGAGGGGGCGCCCACGGGGTCGGGGGGACAAGGAGACAAGATTTGGCAACTTTCTTGTCGGCATCACTCACAGGTACTAAAAGAACCATTCAGTAATCTTTCTAGAAATCTTGTCTCCTTGTCCCCCCGCAAATGATGGGTTGGCGCCTTGCCCCATGAAATTGGGCCGCCCGCTGAGGACTTGGTCGGGTAATTGGTGCACAAATGGACTGAAAGTCGAACTTAGGGTCTGGACCTAAAAACAGCAGATGAACGCCATGCCCGCTTCGGCACGCTTTGCGGACGCACGTCGATAAGGACCCAAAGTCGGGTCACGCGGGCGAACCGGACCTTGACCGCAATGGGCGCGACTGCCGCTAACGGCCCAGAGCCGACCTTGGCAAATGGACCTAGCGCTGCGGTGCAGCTTCCCCAAAGCAGTCATTCGTTGCTTGTGCGGCATTTTCACTGCTTGCTATGTGGCTCTGCAGGACGAAGTGGACCTCCACTACGACTATCAGTTGTGCCAACGTGCCGTCTTTATGGTTCGAAGACGACCGAGGGCGATGACGTCATTGGTCCATGAGCGAGCGGATATGAGTTGGAACCTTGCGGGCATCTACAACCGCCTCGCGCACAAGCCAGTCAAAGTGATTAGTGAGAGATTTAACGCGCTCAATCTCACGAAACGCGAGGTAGCATTGACCCACGTAAACGACTGCCAGATTAGGGCCGAAAATTGTCACCGGAGAGCTGAAAACCGTATGGGCGTCAAATAGCAATATCCGCAGCCTCGGAAACATCTTGTCGCATTGGTCGGCAATAAAATTCAGTTGTTCGAATCGGACGCTTTCCTCAAGACCTTTATAGTAAGCCGTTCCGGCTGCGCATGACTCGACTTCGTGAACTGGCAAGGCGATTTCATAGTCAGAAACGCCAGAAGACAACCACTCTAGTTGATCCTGCATTGCGGCGAATGCCTCTGGCAGCCGCCGCTCTCGAAACGATGCGTATTCCCATTGCAACATGCGTTCCGTCTTTAGGATATCGGGTAAAGTCGCAGGGACATGGCGTACTTTGTAGCCCGCGGCCTCGTGGTGCCATTCAAGAAGCTGTTCATCAGCCGAAGTGCGCTCTGCGGGGCTAAGGGACATTGCAGCGGCAACGATGTCGCCGGGGGTTTCTGGCCTGTTTGTCAGGCCAAGCAGCCAGTCGGTACTCACGCTCAAAGCATCTGCGACATCGGCGGCCAATTGCGCGTTGGGTAGGCGGGGTTGGTCGTCTTTAAGGAGCTGACCAATCGTCGAACGATCCACTTTCGTTGATCTGGACAACGCGCTTCTTGTCACGTGTTTGCGCAACATCGCTTCTTGGAGCCGCTCTCGAAACAAGTCAGCGCGATCACGCTTGTCCATTTCGATCACCTTTGCAGAGAAAAAGCATCAGAATGGTCTTTTCGCAGCAAATGTGCATAATGTCCATTCGTCCGCATCTTTGATAGCCAAGTGGAAACTCAAACCCCTGGTCGGAGAAGACTCAAATGGACAGCACAATCAGACTCTTTGCCAAGGCCGTCTCTTGGCAAGTCGCCGGGTTCTTCTCGATGATGATGATCGGCTTCCTGTTCACCGGTTCGGTTGTCGCGAGCAGTGGCATCGCCTTTGTTGGATCGCTGGCGGGCTTTATCTCATATTTCTTCCACGAGATGATCTGGTCCAGAATTGCATGGGGGAGGGGCGTAGGCCCTGTTAAAACCCAACTGAACAGCGGCACATAAAGCAACTTTGGTGTGGTTCAGATGAAATTTGCGGACTTTAGGCAGATGTTGACTGCCTCATTTGTGCTCAGGGTCGGTTGGCAGCAGCGCGGTAAGAATCTGCATCACCGGCCAGATGATTTGTTGTTTTCGGCAAAGGTCAGCGCTGTAGTGCAGCTTTCACATTGCAGCCGTTCATTGTTGACGCGACATTTCTATTCGATCGATGGCAGCTGAGCGAACAAACTGACGGGCGACTAGGTGCGTCAAAAGTCCGCGGTTGGCACTTCGCAATATGCTCAAGAAATGAGCTTTCGCTGTGTTTCGCTCAAACAACCTCTGCACGGCCCATCACAGCCGCTTATGGCTCTGGGGCCTTTACCAGGAGCCCAAGCTGCCGGGGCTCGTGCAACTGCAGAGGAAAAGAAGGGAGAAACTAGCAAAATGTCTATGTTCCCGGTCGGACCTTTGTCTGGATCAACCCCAGTGAGATCGCCGCAGCAAGCGCCGCCAATATCAGGGCCAGCTGATAGTTTTGGTAGCGATCATAGAGCAACCCGGCGGTGAACGGGCCCAACAGTCCGGCGGCGGCCCAAGCGGTGAATACGCGCGCATAGATGATGGTGCCCGTGGCCGCACCAAAACGGTCGGATATATAGGCAGGATAGGCCGTAATGGATCCACCATAGCTAAACCCGACAATCGCTAACCCGATCAAGGTAATTGTCAGTCCGGGTGAAATTGCCATTACCAGCAATGAGATACCTGACAGCGCCGCAAGGAAGGCCAGAACGGATCGTCCCCCCATTCTGTCCGTCAGCACACCCCCCAGCAAGCTGCCGGCCATATTCGTCGACGCGATCACGATGGGGGCCGCAACGATCCAAAACGCACCAGCTCCACGAGATTCGGCGAGACCTGTGGCATGTCCGATCACCATCAGCCCTGCTGTAACGGCACCACAATAGCTGAGCCAGAGCCAGATTATTTGTCGCCCAGTGCCTTCAGTAAAGCCGTCGGGGATGACGGTGTCAGGGGCATAGACAAGTCGTGACCGCAAAAGCATCAAAGCGCTCCATGCGGAAAACGACAACAGACAAGCCGCCAGAAAAAGCAGCGCGGTGGTCCATCCGCCGATCTCGACGGCAATGCGCAATGGCAGGGGAAATACCACCGCCCCCAAGGCATAGGCAGCCGTGATGATCCCCATTGCAAATCCCTTGCGCTGGGGAAGCGCGCGCGCCGAGAATTGAAGCGCATAGCCATAGCCCAACCCGTTTGCAGCGCCGAAGATCACGCCAAAGCCAAGCCAGATCAGAACGCTGGAGGGGCTGAACGCGGCCAGTACGCAGCCTGCTGCGGCCAGCGTGCCGGTCATGGCGACATAGACGGGCGGCGCCAAGCGGTCATATAGCTTGTGACCCAGAAGAACCGCCGCCGCCAGCGCCGCCAACGCTATCGAATAGGTCACACTCGCCATGCTGCGCGAGACGCCAAATTCCGTCTCCATCGCCAGAAGTAGAACCGAAAACGCGTGGAGTGAACCCAATATGAACGATAGGAGCGCCGCGCCGAGCACCGCTTTCTTCTGGCTGGCGACGATCATTTGCGGCGCGACTCGATGAATGCCTTGAGCGCGGCCTGCGTGCCCTCGGATCGGAAACAATCGGAATCGTAAGTTTCTTCCAGGGTCAGGACCGAGGCGAAATCTGCATCCGCGGCCATGTAGAACGAGCGCTTGATGTTGCGCAGGCCGCGCTCGGGAAACGCGGCGATACGTTCGGCCATCTCTCGCGTGACGACGGCAAGATCATTATCCTCGACGACCCGACTGACCAGACCGACGCGCAGAGAGGAGTCGGCATCGAGCATATCGGTGCTCAGCGCCATATCCATGGCAACGCCGAACCCGACAATTCTTGGCAGCAGCCAAGTCAGGCCCCCGGTCGGGCTGAACCCCATATAGGCATCGGGCAGGCCCAGTCTTGCGGACTTTCCGGCAATGCGCATGTCGCACATCAAGGCGATTTCCAGACCGCCGCCCAGCGCGAAGCCGTTGATCGCCCCGATGATCGGTTTGTCTAGCGCCAGCGCCTGGCGTGCGAGCACCTGATAAAGGGATGCAGCTTTGCCGAATTCCACTTCGGTCATCTTGTCCATCGCCTTGATGTCGGCCCCGACACTAAAGGCCCGACCGGTGCCGGTCAGGACCAGCACCCTGACGTCAGGGTTTGTTTTGACATCCCGGAACAACTGCAGCAGTTCTTCCAAATCCGGAAGGTCAAAGGCGTTAAGCGCCTTGGGCCGGTCAATGACCGCCCAGAGTACGCCATTGCTGATCTCTTGCCGAATGGCCATGGTGTTTTCTCCTTCACATTTCGTAGTTTCGCAGCACACGCTTTGTTTTGTGTTCCGAGGCAATGGTGCCCTGTGCGACAAGCTCGGCCCGCACCGTAAATCCGGCTTTGCGGCTGACGAGTACCTCGGTCTCCTGGATCAATGCCTCATGCTGAGAGTGGGGCACGTCGCGGCCAACCTCGACAATAAGGCGCGGGGCATAGTCTATTGGCGGCGGGGCATCGAGGGCAATCTGGAACTCGCCCGTCAGGCGGGGTTCCAGGTCATGCAGCACATCCTGCACGGCTGTGGGAAAGATGTTCACCCCCTTCACCACGAACATGTCATCACTGCGCCCCTTGGTATGAAACCGGAATCCGGTGCGCCCGCAAGCGCAGGGGCTGGTCCTTACCATGACGAAATCATGACTGCGCAACCGCAACAAAGGTGAGGCCTGACGTTTGATGGCGGTGTAGACCAATTCTCCGGTTGCGCCATCTTGCATTTTTTTGACAGCACCGGTATCCGGGTCGATCAATTCGGCAATGACGTAGCCTTGGCCACAAAAATGCATCCCGTCGTGATGCTCGCATTCGCCGCTCTGGCAACCAAGCTCGGCAATGCCATAAAGGTCATGGGTGCTCATGCCCCAGGTCTTTTCAATTTTTTGCCGATAGCCAGGCACCTGCAAACCAGCCTCGCCGGAAAAAAAGCCTTTGCGGATATTCAGGCTTTGCGGATCAATTCCGGCTTCGGCCGCGACATCGGCCAGCCGCACCGCGTAGGAGGGAGTGGAATATATGCATTTCTCGCCCGGAAGATCCGCGAACATTTCCAGAAGCGCACGTGATTTGCCGACGCCATAGGCCAGAACGGTGG
>JBBKVT010000100.1:0-7569 GCA_037968535.1 Paracoccaceae bacterium | reverse complement strand
CCGCCCTTGGCTGGGGCCATGTCGTGGCGCGGGGGCAGAAGGGCTATAACGGGGTGGCGATCCTGTCGCGGCTGCCGATTGAGGATGCGGGCGAGCAGGATTTCGCCACTCTTGGCCACGCGCGGCATGTGGCCGCACGGCTGGAGAACGGCGTCACGGTGCACAATGTCTACGTGCCCTCGGGCGGCGATGTGCCCGACCGGGCGCAGAACGAGAAGTTCGGGCAGAAACTGGATTACCTGACCGAGATGCGCGACTGGTTCCACCAAGAGCGGCCCGCGCGTTCGGTCCTTGTTGGTGACCTGAACATCGCGCCGCGCGAAGACGACGTCTGGAGCCACAAGCAGCTTCTGAAGATCGTCAGCCACACCCCCACGGAGGTCGAGCATCTGGGCGCCGCACAAGACGCTGGCGGCTGGGTGGATGTGACCCGGCAGGACATTCCGGACGGCAATCTTTATTCCTGGTGGTCCTATCGCTCGCCCGACTGGGACGCCGCCGACAAGGGCCGACGACTGGACCATGTCTGGGCCACCGGAGATATCTCGAACGCCGGCCACGGTTCACGGATCCTGCGTCCGGTCAGGGGATGGCAGCAGCCGTCGGATCACGCCCCGGTCTTCGCCTCTTTCGACCTGTAACCGCCACTCACCCGCCCACCGCAGTCTTGCACAATGCTATCCGATGCTCCATCTAAACGGGCAAAGCCGAAACATGCGGAAGGACAAACGAGATGTTGGAATTCGGACAAAGCCCTGCCGCTCCTGACACCGCTGATCTGATTAAGGATGTAACCGAAGCGACGTTCCTGGCCGATGTCGTGGAGCGCTCGAAAGAAGTTCCGGTTATCGTCGATTTCTGGGCGCCGTGGTGCGGCCCCTGCAAGACCCTCGGCCCGATGTTGGAAGAGGCTGTCACCGCCGCCAAGGGCAAGGTGCGGATGGTCAAGGTGAACGTCGACGAGAATCAGCAGATCGCATCGCAGTTGCGCGTGCAGTCGATCCCGACAGTCTACGGTTTCTGGCAAGGCCAGCCGGTTGACGCGTTTCAGGGCGCGGTTCCGCAATCGCAGATTAAGGCTTTCGTGGAAAAGTTAGCCGCACTTGCTGGTGGAGAGCCGGAAGAGGATGGTCTGGCAGAGGCGCTGGAAGCCGCGGAAGCGATGCTGACCGAAGGTGCGGCGGTGGATGCAGCGCAAACTTTTGCCGCCATTCTTGGCGAGGATCCTGACAATGCGGCGGCCTACGGCGGCATGGTGCGGGCCCATATCGCGATGGACGATCTGGATCAGGCCGAAGCGATTCTGAACGGCGCACCGTCGGAAATCTCGAAAAGTGCAGAACTGGATGCCGCGCATGCGCAGCTGGAACTGGCGCGACAGGCCGCGAATGCAGGACCAGTGTCCGAGCTGCGCAAAGCGGCAGAGGCAGACCCCGACAACCTTCAGGCGCGCTATGACCTTGCCACCGCATTGCACGGTGCTGGCAAGACAGAGGAAGCCGTTGACGAACTTCTCGCGCTGTTCAGGCGGGACCGCGAATGGAACGATGGCGCGGCAAAGACCCAGTTGTTCAAGATATTCGATGCGCTGAAACCCCAGGATCCCATTGCGTTGAACGGTCGCCGGAAACTGTCATCCTTGATATTTGCCTGATCGCTCGGTTGATCTAGCTTTAGCTCATGTTCTCCGCCGCAGATCTGCCTTCGACCATCCCGGTCTTTCCACTTCCCGGCGCCTTGTTGCTGCCACGCGCCCGACTGCCGCTGCATATCTTCGAGCCGCGTTACCTGGCGATGATGGACGACACGCTGAAGACCTCGCATCGCCTGATCGGAATGATCCAGCCCTGCGGCGGTCCTGGCGGCGAGGATAGGCTGCACTCGATCGGTTGTGCCGGCCGCGTGACGGCGTTTTCGGAAACCGAGGACGGGCGCTACATGATCACCCTGACCGGCATTTCGCGATTCAGGGTGGTTGAAGAGGTCGACGGGTTCACGCCGTACCGCAAGTGCAATGTTCAATGGAAGGGATTCGGGCGAGACTTGGGCGGTGCCGAGCATGACCCGCAGATGAATCGTGCGGGCCTGCTGAAACTCCTGCGGAAGTATTTCGAAACCGAGGATCTGAAGACCGACTGGGATTCGCTGGCACAGGCCGACGAGGAATTGCTGATCAATTCGCTGTCGATGCTGTGCCCGTTCAATTCCGAAGACAAGCAGGCGCTGCTGGAAGCGCCATCGCTGGTGACGCGCCGCGAAACACTGGTGACGCTGTTGGAATTCGCGATGCGTGGCGGATCAGGTGAGGAAGTGATGCAATGAGCGAAGAGTTTCGAATCGACCGTCGGATGCTTGAAGCGCTGGTATGTCCGCAGACCCAGGCGACGTTGTCCTATGATGCCGACCGACAGGAACTGGTGTCCACGAAGGCCGGGCTTGCCTATCCGATCAGAAACGGGATTCCGGTCATGCTGGTCGACGAAGCGCGCAGGCTCGACTAGATTGCTCGGCCTTGCAGCAGTTTTGGCAACTCGCCGGTCAGCCCGGCGGCTTCACGGATGAAACTGCGGCGCAGACCTGGCAGCGCGTTGACCAGTCCCAGCCCCAGGTCTCGCCCAAAGCGCAAGAGGCTGTTGTCATTTGAAAACAATCGGTTGAGCCCATCGGTCGCGACTGCCAACGTCGCGACATCGAACCGTCGCCACCGCTGATAACGGGTCAGCACGTCAATCCGCCCAAAGTCTTCACCGCGTCGTCGGGCCAGCGCCAGAACCTCTGCCAGTGCGGCGACATCCTTCAGCCCGGCGTTCAAGCCTTGGCCGGCGATAGGGTGGACCCCATGGGCCGCGTCGCCAACCAGCGCCACCCGATCCGCCACAAATGCGTCAGCCAATGTCAGGTCCAGCGGATAGCTGAATCGCTGTCCTGCCAGCGCGATCGGACCCAGAAAATCGCCAAAACGCGGGCGCAGCACCTCCAGATAGTCCGCATCGCTCAACGCCTGAATCCGCGCGGCCTCGGCTGTCGTTTCGGTCCAGACAATGGAAGATTGGTTGCCGGGTAACGGCAGAATTGCCAATGGTCCCGGCGGCATGAAGAACTGATGCGCGATACCGTGATGCGGCTTTTCATGGGCGATGGCGCAGACTAGTGCGGTTTGCCCATAGCCCCAGCCAGTTCGGCCCACTCCCGCCCGCTGCGCCGTGCCGGAAAGGCGGCCATCACAGCCGATCAGCAATCCCGCTCGTATGGTCTTGCCAGAGGCCAGCGATATCGTGACGCCCGTTGCATCGACCTGTTGGGCGACAACGCTGTCGCGATTGATTTGCGTGACACGATCGGACTTGTCCATCGCCCCAATCAGGGCGCGGCGCAGATAGCGGTCCTCGATCATGTAGCCCATCGGGCCTTCCTCGATCTCGGCATGATCGAATTCCAGCACGAACGGCGATGGGCCTTCGCCTGCGCGGCCGTCGGTGATTTTGATCTGCAGGATCGGCTGCGCCTGATCGGACACCCGCGACCACACACCCAAGGCATTAAGCAATCGTTCCGAGGTCAGCGCCAGCGCATAGCCGCGTCCGTCAAAGCCATCCTCGGACTTGTCAGAGGGCGCCACCGGATCGATGATCGTCACCGCAAAGCCGACCTCGGCCAGCGCCAGCGCCATCGCAGAGCCGTTCAGCCCGCCGCCGGCAATGACGATATCGGTGTCCGTTTTCATGCCCTTCACTATGGCGACGCGACCGGGATTGTCCATGCGCCGTCGTGCCGCTACCGTCCGCGCAGCGGCTGCGGAGGCACGGATGGGCGAGACATGGCTAACGATGACTGCGGCGAATCTGGGCCGGGGCGTCGGCACGGGGAAGATTGATCCGGTCGCGTTGACACAGACCTACCTGGAAGCCATCGACAGCCACTCGCTGCGGGACCGGATCTATGCCCGCCTGACCGAATCCCGCGCCGTTGCCGAGGCGCGCGCCGCCGCCGACCGGGCAAAGTCCGGGCACCGGCTGTCGCCTTTGGATGGTGTGCCGATCTCGTGGAAGGATCTTTTCGACACTGCAGGCGTCGCCACCGAATCCGGATCCGCCCTGTTGAAGGGGCGCACGCCAAGGCAAGATGCAGAGGTTCTGCGGAATGCCACTGCCGCCGGTCTGATCTGCCTCGGCAAAACCCACATGACCGAACTCGCATTTTCCGGTCTCGGACTGAACCCTGTCACCGCCTCGCCGCCTTCGGTCAATGATCCGGGCGCGGTGTCGGGCGGTTCTTCGTCTGGGGCGGCGACCTCGGTCGCGTTTGGGCTGGCCGCGGCGGCGATCGGCTCTGACACCGGCGGATCGGTTCGGGTTCCCGCCGCGTGGAATGATCTTGTCGGCTTGAAGACCACATCTGGCCGCGTGTCATTGCAGGGCGTCGTGCCGCTCGCGCCAAGTTTTGACACTGTCGGCCCGCTCTGCCGCAGCGTCGAGGATGCAGCACTTCTGCTTGCAGCACTGGAAGGCAAGCGCGTCGCAGCGGATCTTCAAGACGCATCGCTGATCGGAGTCCGTTTGCTGATTCCCACAAACCCGATTTTCGAGAATGCGAGAGAGCAGCCGCGTGCGGGCTTCGACCGGGCGGTTGACCGACTTACGGCTTCGGGCGCGATGATCGACAGGCGGCAGATCGACTGCATTGACCCCGCGCTGGCGCTCTCGCCGATCCTCTTTGCGACCGAAGCCTACGGGACCTGGAAAGACAAGATCGAGGCTGCGCCAGAGAAGATGTACCATCAGGTGCTAGAAAGATTCCGAGCTGGCGGAAAATTCCTGGGTGCAGACTTTGTTCAGGCGTGGCAAGAGCTTAATCGACTTCGGCTGGATTGGGCCGAAGCGACTGCGTCCTATGATGCGGTCATTTTGCCCACGGTTCCTTCGGTCCCGCCGAACATGCAGAAACTTATTCAAGAGAACGACTATTTCGTGATCGAGAACCTGCTGGCGCTTCAAAATACCCGCGTCGGCAACCTCTTTGGTCTTGCGGCATTGACCCTGCCGACCGGCATCCCCTCGACAGGGATCATGTTTCTGACGCCGCCCATGTCTGAAGAGCGTATGCTGCGCATTGGCGCGGCCGCCGAGCGGGCTCTGGCCTAAAAGCAACAGATTTGCCCCTCAGCCGTTGAATCCAGTGGCGTTTTTCTGGACCGTGCGGCTTTCCCCCGGTATCCTCGTGCCAAACGGGACGCAACGATCCCGAATTTGAGGCACTGATGGTATTTCCAGAGCGGTTTTCGAACCTGCCAGAGTATGCATTCCCGCGCGTGCGCAGGTTGCTCGACGCCCATGCGCCGGGCGGCGACGTCGTTCACATGACTATCGGAGAGCCTAAACACCCATTTCCCCAATGGGTTAGCCAGATCATCACCGAGAATGCCGACGGGTTTGGGAAGTATCCGCCGAACGACGGAACGCCAGAACTGCGGGCTGCGATCGGCGGTTGGGTGCAGCGCCGCTATGGCGTGACGCTTGATGCCGACACCCAGATCATGCCGTTGAACGGCACGCGCGAAGGTCTGTTCAACGCCTGCGTCGCGCTTTGCCCGGAAAAGACCGCGACCGGCAAGCAACCCG
Organism: Paracoccaceae bacterium; assembly: GCA_037968535.1. Lineage (GTDB taxonomy): Bacteria > Pseudomonadota > Alphaproteobacteria > Rhodobacterales > Rhodobacteraceae > JAHEAO01. The sequence goes on along the minus strand of JBBKVT010000100.1, from coordinate 1,951 downwards.
TCGTCCTCGTGCCAAATCCATTCTATCAGGTTTATGCCGTCGCCGCAGCCGCAGTCGGGGCGGAATGCGTCTTCGTTCCGGCAACCGCTGCCACCGGCTTCTTGCCCGATTATGCCGCGCTGAAGCCAGAGGTTCTGGACCGCGTAGCCGTCGCGTATATTTGTTCGCCATCCAATCCACAGGGTGCCGTCGCCACGCGCGATTATTGGCGCGACTTGATCGGGCTGGCAGAGCGCCACGATTTCCAGATTTTCGCGGACGAGTGCTATTCCGAGATTTACCGCAACGATCCGCCCACGGGCGCGCTGGAAGTGGCCAAAGAGATCGACGCGGGCCCCGAACGGGTCCTTGTTTTTCATTCGCTGTCGAAACGCTCGAACCTGCCGGGCCTGCGCTCTGGCTTCGTTGCCGGTGGCCCGGAAAGCCTGCGGCGGATCAAGCAACTGCGCGATTTCGCGGGCGCGCCCCTGCCGCTGCCGTTGCAGAAGGTTGCAGAACGGGTCTGGGCGGATGAGGATCACGTCGCCGCTAACCGCGCGCTCTACCGCGCGAAATATCAAGCGGCCGATCAGGTTTTCGCCTCCGTGCAGGGCTGCAAGGCTCCTGACGCGGGATTTTTTCTGTGGCTGCCCGTCGAGGATGGCGAAGCCGCGGCACTGAAACTGTGGCAAGAGACTGGCGTCCGGGTTCTGCCCGGTGCGTATCTTGGCCGCGATGTGGCCGGAGGCAATCCCGGCAAAGGCTATATCCGGGTCGCCATGGTGGCCCCAAAAGAAGAAATGCAGGGCGGGCTGATCAAGCTTCGCGACTGCTTGTACTCGTGAGGAACAGGTAAGAATGGCATCCTATCAGGCAAGGCAGCGCGATCCGCTTCTTGACAGCAATACCCAGGCGATCCTGGAACGGCGCGGCAAGGAACTGCTTGGCGTCGGTCTTCTGGCCGCGGGGGTCATGGGCGCGATGATCCTGGGGTCCTATTCGCCCGAGGATCCCAGCTGGATGTCCGCCACGGACGAACCTGCGCGCAACCTGCTGGGCAAGCTGGGTGCGTCAATCGCTTCGCCGCTTTACATCATCGCGGGTCTGGCATCCTGGGGCATCGTGGCGGTGCTGGTGGCTTGGGGCCTGCGGTTCGCGCTGCACCGGGGCGAGGAACGGTCGTTCGGCCGGGTGATCTTTGCGCCAATCGCGATTGCGCTGGCCGCAGTCTATGCCTCGACCCACGTGCCGGGTAGCGACTGGACCCACTCTTTCGGTCTGGGCGGCCTTTTCGGCGACACCGTGCTTGGGGCAATCCTGGGCGTTGTGCCGATCAAGGCGACGCTGGGCCTCAAGGTCATGGCTCTTCTGATGGCAGCCGGCATGGTGGCAATGTCCCTCTTCGTACTGGGATTCACACAGGCCGAACTGCGCCGGGGCGTGCGCTTCCTCGGGATCGGCGTCATTTTGCTTTACGCGACGATGTTGCGGTTGATGGGGCGGGGTGCCGTCGGGGCGCTTCGGGCCGCACAGCACCTGCATCAGCGACAAGCCGACCGGCGGAGTGAAAGACAGTCGTATCAGGCGGAAATGGCCGCGATGACAGATCACGATCCGCGCGTTTCAATGGCCGCAGAGCCCATGGTCCGCCGCCCCCATGGCGTCGAGCCTCCGGTCACCGCCCGCCCGACCTTGCGGGCCGAGCCGTCGGTCACTGCCCCCAAGTTCGCGGGCTTCACCAAGCCGCCAGCCTCACCAAAACCCGGTCTTCTGTCCCGGATGCCGTCGTTGTTGAAACGGGCGGCGCCCCTGTCAGCGCCAGAGCCCGAGCCTCGGCTGGCCATGGCTGATGATTTCGGCGACCCCCGGATCAAGGCCAAGATCGCGGACGTGCTGAAGAACCGCATCGGCAAGGCGCCCGTGCCGACTTCGACAACCCGGGTCGAGCCCCCCGTCGCCGGTCGCCCCGCCC
>JBBKVT010000099.1:0-19620 GCA_037968535.1 Paracoccaceae bacterium | reverse complement strand
CACCGAAGGAAGAGGTTCAGGCGCTATATGATGCGGTCGCGGCCACGATTGCCGAAGTGCGGGCCAGTGCCAAAGGCGGTCCGGTCACCGAGTTGAAGTCGCTGGCGATGCTGACCCGGATCGCCGCCGAGGAATACGATGCGGCATTCGAGGCTCAGAAGATGGTGAACCTGAAGGAATATCAGGACAGCTGGGGCTTTTTCAGCGTGGTGAAGGTGCGGGCGGATAGTCTGGCTGACAACGAGGATGAGGCCGTTGCCACCGCAGCGCGCAAGATCATCGATTTCGCAACCGAGGCCGACCGACCTACGGCGCGGTCGACGGCACCAGCATCTTCGTGATCGAGCCGGAGCTGATCTATGGCGCCGCCGCCAAGATGGAATTCGCGGCGTCGGCGGTGAAATAGGCCATGTTCCTTGTTCTCGGCGGGGTTCTGAACCGTCACGAGGTGGCAGCGCTGAGAGAGGCCGCATCCGCATTGGAATTTTGTGACGGTCGCGCCACGGCGGGGCGGCACGCGAAATTGGTGAAGCATAACGAGCAAGCCGAAGCGTCGGCGGATCTTGAGACGATATTCGCCAAGGTTAGGGCCAATCTGGCCGCAAACGGGTTGTTCAACAGCGCCGCGCGGCCACGCCATTTCGCGCGCATGCTGTTGGCACGTTACACGCCCGGGATGGAATATGGGCTGCATGTCGATGACGCCCTGATTGGCGGCTATCGCACCGATCTGTCTTTCACACTGTTTCTGTCCGAGGAGGATAGTTATGAGGGCGGCGGGCTGGTTGTCGAGGATGCGCTTGAGTCGCGCGAGATCCGCTTAGGGGCGGGTGACATGGTGCTCTACCCATCGGCCACGCTGCACCGAGTCGACCCTGTGGCACGAGGCGAGCGGCTGGCCGTGGTCGGCTGGATCCAAAGCTGGATCCGCGATCCGCGGCAGCGCGAGATTCTGTTCGATCTGGATCAGTCAGTGAACGAGGTGTTCGAGCGGGACGGCAAGACCACTCTGTTCGACCGACTGGCGAAAACCCGCAGCAACCTGCTTCGGATGTGGGCCGAGAGTTAGCGACGCATTACTTCCGTTTGCCGCCCATCGCCCTGGCACGGGCAGCAGCGGCTTTGATCTCGTCCGCGATCTCGTCCGCTTCCTCGGGGTCGAAATCCAGAGGCAGGTCGATGCCCTCGCCTTCGACGTAAATCCGCACCATCCCGGCGCTGGTCGGGCCGATTTGCAGATTGGCGCTGACGTCGCTTTCCTTGTTGATACCCATGCTGCGGCTCCTTTAGAACGGCTGTGGCGTATCGCTTTGCACTGGCTCAGGCAAGGGTCAAACGATTGCGACGAGACTGGACCACGCGGCGGGAATAGGCAAATCGGCCTGCGACGGCTCTTGCAATCGCGAGCCCGGATGGGTAAATCGACCGAAGTGCCGCCTTAGCTCAGTTGGTTAGAGCACTGGTTTGTGGAACCAGGGGTCCCCCGTTCAAGCCGGGGAGGCGGTACCATTCCCCTAGTTCGGTTGATTGGCGTTGATTTCTTGCAGCAGCGACTTGCCGTCTACGCTGTAAATCAGGATGCGACCATCCGTCGTGACCACGGCCAACCAGTCTGTGGCACGGGTGAATGCTTGCGCTTCTGTTCCGGGCGGCAGGGCAATGCTTTCGGGCATCACCGCTGCGTCATTCATGCCGCCGAAGCGGATGACAAGCAGCGAAACGATGGCTAGAAGGCCGAGGATCATTGTCGTCGTCAGCGTCGTGACCAGAATGCGCAAAAAGCGCAGGTTCTTCGCCTCGGCGGCTGAAAGGGTAGGCTCGTTCATGTCGGTATCTGATGTCCTGGTCGTTATCGGGCCAAATCCCCCCGACCGCCTTGATAAGGCGCTGGCACGCGATGTGCCAGAGGAGGCAGAGCTGTCGCGGTCTCGGATCGCAAGGCTGATCGCCGAGGGCGCGGTCGGGCGCGCGGGCGTGACGGTCACTGACCAGAAGGCAAAAGTCGCTGAGGGCGAGATTTACGAGATTGCCGTGCCGGATGCCGTTGAGAGCCACATCGAACCCCAAGACATTCCGCTGGACGTGATCTGGGAAGATGACGATCTGATCGTCGTCAACAAACCGGTCGGAATGGTTGTGCATCCCGCTCCTGGCACACCGGGCGGAACGCTGGTCAACGCGCTGCTGCATCATTTTGGCGGCAACCTGTCGGGCGTCGGAGGCGAAAAGCGGCCCGGCATCGTGCACCGGATCGACAAGGATACCAGCGGTTTGCTGGTAACGGCGAAGACCGACAAGGCGCATCACGGCTTGGCGCTGCAGTTTGAAAAACACACGGTCGAACGGCGTTATCTGGCGGTTGTCTACGGTGCCCCTGACGCCGCCGATCCCCGGTTGCGAGGCACGAAAGGCGTCAGTTTCGAGTCCGGCAACATTATGCGGATCACCACGCAGTTGGCCCGCCACAAGACCGACCGTCAGAAACAGGCGGTCCTGTTTCAGGGCGGTCGCCATGCGGTGACGCGAACCCGCACGGTCGAGATGTTCGGGACGCCGCCGGTCGCGGCTTTGCTGGAATGCTGGCTGGAAACCGGGCGCACGCATCAGATCCGGGTGCATCTGGCCCATGCCGGACACGGGCTGATCGGTGATCAAACCTATGGCGGGCGGCGCAAGCTTAACGCAAAGGCGCTGTGCGCGGCTGCGCTGAAGATGACAGCCGAATTCCCACGCCAGGCGCTTCATGCCGCCGTCCTCGGCTTTGTCCATCCGACGACAGACCTGCCGCTGACATTCGAGGCGCCGCTGCCGGATGACATGGGCCAACTGATTTCCAGCCTCCGTGCCTGACACAATCCGCACAAGCGCGTGAAACGAACGCCCATCACTGGTAGTTGGATCTCTAAGCGTTCATAATTCCGCAAAGGATTGCCGCTATCCGGCACATCTTGAACCGGACTACGGTCCAACCTATGTCATGTTAAGCCTTTATACATGAGGCTGAGAGGGGCAAACAAATATGAGCAATTACGGAAATCTTCCGGCACCAACGCCTGAAGGCGGCCTGAACCGCTACATGCAGGAAATCCGCAAGTTCCCGATGCTGGAGCCGGAAGAGGAATACATGCTGGCCAAGCGCTGGGTGGACCATCAGGACACCGAAGCCGCACACAAGATGGTCACATCCCACCTGCGCCTCGCTGCCAAGATCGCGATGGGCTATCGTGGCTACGGGTTGCCGCAGGCCGAGGTCATTTCGGAAGCCAATGTGGGCCTGATGCAGGCAGTCAAACGGTTCGACCCGGAAAAGGGCTTCCGTCTTGCGACTTATGCAATGTGGTGGATTCGCGCGTCGATCCAGGAATACATTCTGCGGTCCTGGAGCCTTGTGAAACTGGGCACGACAAGCGCTCAGAAAAAACTGTTCTTCAACCTGCGAAAGGCGAAGAACCGTATCGGCGCTCTCGAAGAGGGCGATCTGCGCCCCGAAAACGTGACTCGCATCGCCACCGATCTGGGGGTCACAGAGGCCGAGGTCGTGTCGATGAACCGTCGCCTTTCGGGCGGCGATGCCAGCCTGAACGTCATGGTCGGACAGGACGGCGACAGCAGCACGCAGTGGCAGGATTGGTTGGAAGATGAAGACGCCGATCAGGCGGGCGAGTATGAAGAGCGCGATGAACTGTCCGCGCGGCGCGAACTTCTGGAACAGGCAATGGAGGTCCTGAACGAGCGGGAACGGGATATTCTGATGCAGCGGCGCCTGCAGGATAGTCCAGTGACACTCGAGGATCTGTCGGGCCAGTATGAAGTGAGCCGCGAGAGGATTCGTCAGATTGAGGTGCGGGCGTTCGAAAAGCTGCAACTTAAAATGCGCGAACTGGCCAATAAGCGCGGTATGCTGGAAGAGGCGTGAGGGACGGGCCTTTACGGATTGATCCCATTGCGCTTAGCTGGACCCGCTTGCGCAATTGCTGACCAAAGGAGGCGCGTCATGGCCGGTGGATGGACTCGAGACGGGGCGGTGAACGAACAGATCGAAGCCTCAATCGAGGATGAACTGGCAAGGCTCAAACAATGCAGCACTTCGGGCAAAAGCCGTACCCATTGCGCCAAGTGCGACGAACCGATCCCCGAAGCCCGCCGCGCGGCCGTGCCCGGCGTCAAGCTGTGCATCGAGTGCCAACAAGAGCGCGACGGACGGTTCGTGCAACGCGGTGGCATCAACCGACGCGGCAGCAAGGACAGCCAACTGAGATGACGCTGGTCGTCCGCACCGACACGCCGGACAGTGCCCGTTGAATGCAACTTCAATAAAAAAGAGGAATATCGAATGGCCCGAACGCCTTCGAATTACGATGATTTGAGTGATCCGGTAGAACTCGAAGAACCCGACTATGGCTACGGAGAATTTGATGAGCCAGAGAATATCTGGCTGCGTGGGCTGTGGATGCTCCTGTTCGCGGTGCTTTTTGCTTTGGCCGAGACGATCCTGTGGGTCGTGGCACTGGTGCAGTTCCTCTGGATGGTGTTCACGAAGGAGAAGAACGAATTGTTGGTCGAATTTGGCCGCGATCTGGGCAAATGGTTGCAAGAAGTGGCCCGGTTTCAGTCGGGCGCCACCGAAGTAAAGCCGTTTCCCTGGAAACGCTGGGGCTGATCGACATCGGCAAAATCTGCCGCTAAAGATTCTTCGGCAGAGTGACGGATATGGGGGAAAGCGATATGGCTAACTCGGTGCGCTGGGGTATTCTGAGCGCTGCGAAAATCGCGCGAGAATGGGTTGCTCCGGCAATTCACAACAGCACGAACGGGCATGTCGCCGCCATCGCAAGCCACACCTCAGGCAAAGCAGAAGCATTGGCCCAGCCCTACCGTGACGTGATGCTCTACGATGATTACGAGGCTATGTTGGCCAGCCCGGACATCGACGCGGTTTACATTCCGCTACCGAATGCGGCGCATGTCGATTGGACGAAGCGCGCCTTGGCGGCTGGCAAGCATGTGCTGTGTGAAAAGCCGATAGCGCTGAAGGTCGACGAGATCGACGGGCTGATCGCGGCGCGCGATGCCTCGGGACTGTTGGCCGCAGAGGCTTTCATGGTGGTTTTTCATCCGCAGTGGCGCAGGGTCCGCGATTTGCTGGCAGAAGGCGCGATCGGCGATCTGGTCCATGTGCAGGGCGGTTTCAGCTTTTTCAACGACGATGCCGGAAATATCCGAAATGATCCGGCGCAGGGCGGCGGCGCCCTGCGCGATATCGGGGTCTATCCGTCGGTTACCGCGCGTTTTGTGACCGGGGAAGAACCCGCATCTGCGCGCTCGCAGATTGTCTGGGAACACGGCATCGACGCAACCGTACGCGTATGGGCCGAGTTTCCGTCTTTCAGCATGGATTTCTACGTCTCGATGCGGATGCATCCCTATCAACAAATGCTGTTTCACGGGACGAAGGGATGGATCAAAGTGATGACGCCGTTCAACGCCAAGCTCTACGGCGATGACGTGCTGGAAATTCGCGACCAAACCGGCGCAACGCGGTTGGAACGTTTTCCCCTGGTCAATCACTATGTCGAACAGATTAACGCCTTCAACGACAGTATTCTGTCAGGCGCAGCCTATCCCTGCACGTTGGAGTTTTCGCGCGCCAACCAGCGGATGATCGACATGATCTACGACGGCGAGGCCGGTTAGTCCTCCATCGCTTCCAGTTCGTCAATCATGCCCGAGATCATCGATAGTCCCTTGTCCCAGAACTTCGGGTCGCTCGCGTCGAGGCCAAAGGGGGCCAGCAGTTCCTTGTGGTGCTTCGAGCCACCGGCCTTGAGCATATCGAGATACTTGGCCTGAAAGCCCGGTTCGCCGTCCTCGTAAACCGCGTAAAGCGCGTTCACCAGACCTTCGCCAAACGCATAAGCGTACACGTAGAAAGGTGAGTGGACGAAGTGCGGAATATAGGCCCAATAATTTTCATAGCCTTCCATGAAGGTAATCGCGGGGCCAAGGCTTTCGGTCTGGATCGACATCCACAGCGCGCCGATATCCTCGGGCGTCAGTTCACCGTGTCGCCGCGCCTCGTGCAGCTTGCATTCGAAGTCGTAGAACGCGATTTGGCGAACGATCGTATTTATCATGTCCTCGACCTTGCCCGCCAGAAGCACCTTTTTCTCGTTCTTGTCCTTCGCTTCGGCCAGAAGTTTACGGAAGGTCAGCATCTCGCCAAACACGCTGGCGGTCTCGGCAAGAGTAAGCGGCGTCGAGGACAGAAGTTGCCCCTGACCGGCAGCCAGAACCTGATGAACGCCGTGACCGAGTTCGTGCGCCAAAGTCATCACATCACGCGGTTTGCCGAGGTAGTTCAGCATCAGGTATGGGTGCACGTCAACAACCGTAGGGTGGGCGAAAGCGCCCGGGGCCTTGCCCGGTTTGACCCCGGCGTCGATCCAGCCGCTGTTGAAAAACGGCTTTGCGACATCCGCCAGTTTCGGCGAAAAGTCTGCATAAGCCTGCATCACGGTTCTGGTCGCCTGATCCCACTTCACGGTGCGCGGGTCTTCCATTGGCAACGGTGCGTTGCGGTCCCAGACCTGCAGCCTGTCAAGGCCAAGCCACTTGCGCTTCAACTCGTAATAGCGGTGCGAGAGCTTGGGGTAGGCGGCGACGACTGCGTCGCGCAGCGCCTCGACGACTTCCGGCTCGACATCGTTTGAAAGGTGCCGCCCGAATTGGGGTGTCGGCATCTTCCGCCAGCGATCTTCGATCTCTTTTTCCTTGGCCAGGGTGTTATGAAGGCGCGCGAACAGCTTGACGTTGGCCCCGAGCACGCGGGCCAGTTCGCGGGCGGCTTTTTCCCGCAGCGAGCGGTCTTGTTCAGAGAATAGGTGGAGTGTCGCCTCCAGACTCAGCTTTTCGCCGTCGATCTCGAATTCGAGCGCTGCGATGGTTTCATCGAACAACTGGTTCCATGCCGTAGCCCCGACCGTTGACTGATCGTGCAGGAATTTCTCGAGTTCATCCGACAGCTGATGCGGTCGCATGACCCGCATTCGCTCGAAAACAGTCTTGTATCGGGCAAGATCCGGGTTCTCGGTGAGAAGGCGGTCGATATGAGCGTCATCGATCCTGTTGATCTCGAGCGACACAAAGACCAGCGGGGTGGTATATGTGTTGATCCGATCGCCGCAGTCGGACATGAATTTTGCCCGCTCGGAATCGGTAGTTTTTTGAGAGTAGCGAAGTCCGGCAAAGGACATGATGCGTCCAGAGATCAAGGATATCTTTTCGTATCGCAGAACGCTTTCAAGAAGTTCGGCGGCAGACAGGGTGGCGAACTTGCCTTCGTAATCCGCGGCGAAATCAGCGCAGGCGGCTTCAAGCCAGTCGAGGTCGCGCTTCAGCTCCTTGGCATCCGTGGAAGAGTACAAGTCGGACAGATCCCAATCGGGCAGATTGCCGAGATCCTTGCTGCCGCCTGATCTTGCGTCGAAAACGGGTTTGGGAAGGGATGTGCGCATCGGAACCTCGTGGTGTTGCGGGACCGGCTAGACATAGGACGGCGGGGGCGGGGGGTTCAAGGCTGGCTTTGCCCAAATATGGTGCAGTTGCGGAACTGGCGGTCGGATGGAATCGCATTTCAAAGAAATCCGTTTCACTTCCGGGCGTCCAGCGCCTAGCATCTATGCTATGGACAGCGCAGGCCCTCCCCGTTTTTTCAACGAGATGTTCGACGGCGACCAGGTACGTCCGGCCTACAGCGGGCTTGGCGACTGGTCTCGCGACATGCCAGCGGAATTACGTAGTCTCAAGCAACACGAAGCGGAAAACCTGTTTCGTCGTATCGGCATCACATTCGCGGTTTATGGCGAAGGAGGCGACCCAGACCGTCTTATCCCATTCGACATGTTCCCTCGGGTCTTTGCAGCAGACGAATGGCGCAAACTGGAACGCGGTATCAAGCAGCGGGCCCGCGCGCTCAACGCGTTCCTGACCGATGTCTATGGCCGCGGCGAGATCGTTCGGGCCGGTCGCATTCCGGCGCGGCTGGTGTATCAGAACGAAGCCTACGAAAAGGCGGTCTGCGGTTTCCGGCCGCCTCGCGGTGTTTACAGTCACATCGTCGGCATCGACATCGTGCGCACCGGGCCGGATGAATTCTACGTGCTGGAGGATAATTGCCGCACGCCATCCGGCGTAAGCTATATGCTGGAAAACCGAGAGATCATGATGCGGATGTTCCCGCAACTGTTTCAGGAAAACCGAATTGCACCGGTTGAAACCTATCCACGTGCGCTACGGCGCACCCTGGCATCTGTCGCGCCGACGAAATGCACGGCGGAACCCAAGGTCGTCATCCTGACGCCGGGCCATTTCAACTCTGCCTATTATGAGCACTCGTTCCTTGCCGACATGATGGGTGTCGAACTGGTCGAGGGGCAGGATCTTTTCGTCGAGGGCGATTTCGTCTGGATGAGAACCACCGAGGGCCCGCAAAAGGTCGATGTGATTTATCGCCGGATAGATGACGCCTTTCTCGATCCGCTTTGCTTCCGACCCGACTCGATGCTGGGGATACCTGGCCTGATGAACGTCTACCGCTCTGGCGGCGTGACAATCGCCTCGGCACCCGGTGCCGGGGTTGCCGATGACAAGGCTATTTACTGTTATGTGCCCGAAATGATCCGGTTCTACCTTGGCGAAGAACCGCTTTTGATGAACGTACAGACTTGGCAATGCGGCAAGCAGGACGATTGTCGCTACGTGCTTGAAAATCTGAGCGATCTGGTTGTGAAGGAGGTTCACGGCTCGGGTGGATACGGGATGCTGGTTGGGCCAACGGCGACGAAAGACGAGGTTGCACTGTTCGCAGCCAAGATCCGGGAAGCGCCGGAAAACTACATTGCGCAGCCCACGCTTGCACTGTCCACCTGTCCGACCTTCGTCGCTGACGGGGTTGCGCCGCGGCATGTTGATCTGCGACCCTACTGCCTGGTGGGCGAGTCCATCGAGCTGGTTCCCGGCGGACTAACGCGCGTCGCGCTCACCGAAGGATCACTTGTGGTCAACTCCAGCCAGGGCGGCGGCGTCAAGGATACCTGGGTGGTAGCTGACTGATGCTGGCCCGCACTGCAGACAACCTTTACTGGATCGCCCGGAATATCGAACGGGCCGAAACCAATGCCCGCCTGCTCGAGGTCGGGGCGCGCAATGCGCTGATGCCGACGATTGGCGGGGGTTACCGCAATGAATGGGATTCAATCCTCAATGCTGCGGGAACGGCGCGGGCATTCGCCGAGAAATATGGGGATCCGGTCGCGCGGAATGTCGAAAGCCACATGTTTTTCGACAGCGAGAATCCGTCCTCCGTCGCCTCCTGCATCGAGCGGGCGCGCGAGAATGGCCGCATCGTGCGGACCGCACTGACAACCCAGGTGTGGGACGCGTTGAACACCGCATTTCAGGAAGTGCGCGAAATGCAGCGGACCGAGCGCAGCCGGCTTTCGCTGTCGGATCTGACAGACTGGACCACACGGACGACGGCGCTGATCCGTGGCTCACTTCTTGCCACACAACTGCGCAACGACGGATTCGATTTCTCGAACCTCGGGCATTTTCTCGAACGCGCCGACAGTACCGCGCGGCTTCTGGACGTGAAGTACTATGTGCTTTTGCCGCAGGTGGGCATGGTCGGTTCGGGCCTCGACAACTACCAGTGGTCGACGCTTCTGCGCGCGATGTCGGCACACCGAGCCTTCGCCTGGGCTTATGGCGGCGAAGTGACGCCAACGAAGATCGCCGATTTTCTGATTCTCAACCGGCAGTCGCCGCGCTCGCTGTTGACCGCGATCGAGGGCGCGGAATTGCATCTGAATCAGCTGTCCCGTCGCTATGGGCGCAAGTCACCGGCGCTGAGCAAGGTGCGCGCGATTCTGTCGGAACTGGCCGAAGCTGAGGTCAGCGAGATTTTCGATGAGGGATTGCACGAATTCCTGACCCGCTTCATTCGGGATGTCGCCGATCTCGGGGCCAGCGTCCATGACGTCTATCTGTCGGGAGAGGCGCGATGAAGCTGCATGTGTCGCATTGCACCAGCTATCGGTTCGTCCCGCCGACGCGTGGCATCGTGCAAAGCCTGCGCCTGACACCATCGATTTTCGACGGCCAGACTATCCACGACTGGTCAGTGACCGTCGAGGGGGCCGAAATGGGGGCCGCTTTCCGCGACGGTGCGGGCGACTGGGTGCAGACCGTATCGTTGTTGGGACCGGTCGCTGAAATGATCGTCCTGGTCGAGGGCGCAGTCACGACCAGCGATCTTGCTGGGGTGCTAAAGGGTCACAAGGAACACGTGCCGCCGATGGCCTATCTGCAAAGCACTCGCCCGACCTATCCCGACACAGCCCTGCGCCGGTTGGCCCAGGCAGCGGTTGACGATCGAGCCACCGCCGGACCTTTGGAAATGGCCCACGCGCTGTCTGCGGCAGTCGCCGACGCGATAGCGTACAGGCCGGGTCAGACCCACGCCCATACGACGGCCGCCGAGGCGCTTGCCCTTGGGATGGGCGTTTGTCAGGACCACGCCCACGCGCTGATCGCGGTCGCGCTGGCAACAGACATGCCGGCGCGATACGTGACAGGCTACCTGCACTCGTCGGACGAAGGCGGAGCACAGGAGGCCAGCCACGCCTGGGCTGAAATCCACGTCGACGGACTGGGATGGGTCGGTTTCGACCCGTCCAATCGCTGCTGCCCCGATGAACGGTATATCCGTCTTGGATCGGGCCAGGACGCGCTGGATGCCGCACCGATCCGCGGGATCGCCCGTGGCGGCGGTGACGAAAGCCTAAAGGTCAGCGTTGCGGTCCAGCAGGTCGCGCAATAGTGTCGCGCGAACGAAGGGCCGAAGGGGCAGAACAATGACCTATTGCGTAGGGCTGATGCTGGATGCGGGCATGGTGCTGCTTTCGGACACCCGCACCAATGCAGGTCTCGACAACATCGCCACTTACCGCAAGATGTTCACGTTCGAGGATCCGGGCGAACGCGTGGTTGTGATCATGACCGCGGGCTCACTTTCCGTAACTCAGACCGCGCTTGCCCGGTTGCATGAGGCGGTCGATGACCCTGAGGCCGATCACACCAGCTCGGTCATGTTGGCCACCACAATGCTGCAGGTCGCAGAGATTGTCGGGCGCGCCTTGTCGGACGTGACTGCTGAAGTCAGCGCTAAGATGGAACGGATGAGTCAGAAGGCCAGCGCCTCGATGATCGTCGCCGGGCAGCGGTCCGGCGGCACGATGCGGATGTTCCTGGTCTACCCCGAAGGAAACTTCATCGAGGCGACCCCCGACACCCCGTTCCTGCAGATCGGGGAACACAAATACGGCAAGCCGATCCTCGACCGGGTGGTGCGCCCCGAAACGTCACTTATCGATGCCCAAAAGGCAGCGCTGCTGTCGATGGATTCCACGCTTCGGTCCAATCTTTCGGTGGGAATGCCGCTGGACATGTCAATCATCGAAAAGGACGGCTGTCAGATCGCCAGTCAGATCCGCATCGACCCCGACGACCCGGCGTTTGCGCGGATGAGCCGTGCGTGGTCAGAAGAGCTTCGCGATGCCTTTACCCGGATTGAAACCTATGTGGGCCCCGGATCAGCATAATGAAGGACACATGATGAAAACTTCTGGTTTCAAGAAACGCATGCTGGACGGCGACCGGCTGGTTGGTACATTCGTCAAGTCACCTTCGCATGAGATCATCGAAGTTCTGGCCCTGACCGGTCTCGATTTCATTTGCGTGGATGCCGAGCATTCCGCCGTGGATCGCCGGTCGATGGATGCCTGCCTTGCAGTGGCACGCCTGCTTGACCTGCCTGCCATTGTGCGGGTCGCGTCCGGCAGCGCCGAGAACATCCTTCAGGCGCTCGATTCTGGTGCGGTCGGCGTTGTCGTTCCGCATGTGACCGATCCGCAAAAGGCCGCCGATGTAGCAAAGGCCGCGCGGTTTGGCCTGGGTGGGCGGGGGTTCGCAGGGGCGACGCGCTGGGCCGGGCTGGGAACCAAAACGATGCCAGAGGTTCTTGCGCAATCCGCCGCAGAAACCTTCGTTCTGGCGCAAATCGAAGAACCCGAAGGCGTGGATGCCGCCGCAGAGATCGCCGCGACGGTCGGAATCGACGGTCTCTTTATCGGACCCGCCGATCTTTCAGTATCTTATGGCAAGACCGACACCTCGTCGGCAGAACTGCACGCGGCCTACAAGGCAGTCGGTGCGGCGACCAAGTCGACCGGCAAGGCGTTCGTGACATGGGCCCCGACGGTCGAGAAGGCCGGCGAATGGGCGGGATACGGGGTGAACGTGTTCTTCATAGCGTCCGAACTGAGTTGGATCATCGAGGGCGGCAAGGCTGCCGGCAAGGGCATACGCGACTTGTAGTGGCGCACCTTGGTGACACCTAGCGATTGGCCTCGAAATGGCTGGCAACGGCGTCGAAGAACTCGCGGCGGGTTCCGGAGACTTCCATCATGATTTCGTGGCGGGCGCCGTCGATCAACTGCAGCATTCCGCCGCGCCAGCCCTGCATCAGATCGTGCACATGCCGGGGGTCGATCACGGTTTCCGCAGTGCCAAGATAAGTAAGCGCCGGAACCTCTGGCGGCGGCAGGCGGCGCAGACGCTGGGTTTCATGCAGTGCTTCATTCAACCAGCGCAGGCTTGGCCCGCCCAGCCCGAAAAGCGCCTCGGCGCTGACGTGGCGCTGCATGTAGCCATACATGTCGGCGTCGGTGGTCAGCATATTACCTTCGTAGGGCGCCAGCGTTACGTAGGACCCGCGCACAGTGCCGGGCACGAAAATCTTGTCGGTCCGCACCCAGCTTGCCGCCTGGCTGAGGGTCCAGGCCACCGGACGCAGATAGGCCGACATGCTGATGCCCCACATCGGCGCAGAGAAGGCCACGGCATTGACCGGCAACTTGTTATGCAGCGCCCGAAGCGCGATACAGCCGCCCATCGAGTGAGCCAACAGAAAACGTGGCTTGGGAAGGTCTAGTTCGTCAGCCAAAGCAGACAGTGCCGCCACGTCCAACTGATAATCGTGAAACCGTTTCACATGACCCAGCATCGGGTCGCGCGCCATCCGGTCCGCCATGCCCTGGCCGCGCCAGTCGATCACCAGCGTGTTGAACCCCCGTCGGCTCAGATCGACCGCCGCGCGGCCGTACTTTTCGGCATATTCCGACCGACCCGGAAACAGCAGAACCGTCCCCTTGTCGCCACCCGGCCAGTGGACCGCCCGCAGTCGAAGCCCATCGCGGGACCGAAGCCACCAGGCCCGGCCGCCTTCCGGTCCTTCGGCAAGCTCATTGAACAACGGCGCGGTTTGCATGGTTCAGGCCAGGACAGCCGCGAGCCTCATGGCGACGCCCATGTCGCCGTCGACGCTGAGTCGTCCCGACATGAAAGCCGTCGTCGGGTTAAGGTCACCCGCCATCATTTCCTGGAATGTGTCTGTGTCGGCGGTCAAGGTCACATCCGCGTCTTCGTCGGCGGCGCGTGCGCCATCACTGTCGACCATGATTGCGCCTTCGCCATTGATGACGAACTTGGCGTTACCGTCAAATCCGCCGTTCATTTTCGAATTCAGCGCCGAAACCGCAGCCTGTAGAACATCGTTCATCGTTTGATCCTTTAATTGTGACCCGTGGGATATCGCTTTTTCCCGCCCGTACGCTACACTTGATCCTGTTATGAACAGAGTGTTCCGTTTTCTCAATTCTATCGTTGCGGCAATCGTCGCAACAGTCGTGTTTTCCATGCCTTTGGCCGCGCAGACCAAGTCGCTTGACGAGCTTTATGCCGAACTCGCCGATCCGAACCAAAAGGGTTGGCAACAGGTCGAACAGCAGATTTGGTCGGAATGGGCGAAGTCGGGCTCTCCTGCAATGGATTTGTTGCTGGAACGTGGTCGGACGGCAATGGAAGCCGGCGATTGGGCGGCAGCGATTGAACATCTGACAGCACTGACCGATCATGCGCCGGATTTCGCCGAAGGATGGAATGCCCGGGCGACTGCTTATTTCCAGGCAGGGCAATATGGCCCGTCGCTGGCTGACATTCGCCGCACCCTTGCGCTTGAACCCCGCCATTTTGGCGCTATTTCCGGTCTTGCCTTGATTCTCGTAGAGCTTGGATACCCCAAGGATGCACTGAAAGCTTACCGGGAAGTGCTTGCTATACATCCCCATCGACCCGACCTAGAAGAAACAATCGAGCGATTGAAGAAAGAGGTCGAGGGAACCGCCCTCTAGCCTCTGAGAGGGGCGCCAATATGGCCGAGCAGTCCAGGATCACCGCGGTCCTTGGCCCGACCAACACCGGCAAGACGCATTATGCGATCGAACGGATGCTGGGCCACCGCACCGGCATCATCGGCCTTCCGCTGCGGCTTTTGGCACGCGAGGTCTATGACAAGATCGTGCGGCTTCGCGGCCCTTCTATTGTGGCGCTGGTGACCGGCGAGGAACGCATCGTGCCGCCGCGCACCCAGTACTGGATATGCACGGTCGAGGCGATGCCGGTGGGGATAGGCACCGATTTCGTCGCCGTCGATGAGATCCAGCTATGCGCAGATCCAGAACGCGGCCACGTTTTCACCGACCGTCTGCTACATATGCGCGGCCAGCACGAGACGCTGTTTCTAGGTTCGGATACGATGAAAGGTGCGATTTCGCAGCTTGTTCCGAAAGCGCAATATGTGCACCGGGAACGGTTCTCGCAATTAACCTACACTGGTGAGAAAAAGACAAGCCGGATGCCGGCCCGGTCCGCTATCGTCGGCTTTTCAGTTGAAAATGTCTATGCAATCGCCGAGCTGCTGCGCCGCCAGAAGGGTGGGGCCGCCGTCGTCATGGGGGCCCTGTCGCCACGAACCCGCAACGCTCAGGTCGAGATGTATCAGAACGGCGATGTCGACTATCTCGTCGCGACCGACGCCATCGGGATGGGGCTGAACCTGGATATCAACCACGTCGCATTCTCTTCGCTGATCAAGTTCGACGGCCGCCGGATGCGACACTTGCAGCCCAATGAACTGGCGCAGATCGCGGGCCGGGCGGGACGTCACATGAACAACGGTACGTTCGGTGTGACTGGCGACGCGGGCCAGTTGCCCGATGAGGTCGCGGAGGCCATCGTCAATCACCGCTTTACGCCGGTTCGCAAACTGCAATGGCGCAATCCGACGCAACAATTCGGATCTCTCGACCGGCTGATCGGCTCGCTTGAGGCGCAGACAGACAATCCCTGGCTGACCAGAGTTCGCGATTCGGATGACCTAATCGCGCTCAAGACGCTGGCGGGGTTGCCTGAAATCCGTGCCAGGGTCAGCAGTCCGCGCGAGGTGCAGCTTTTATGGGACGTCTGCCGAGTTCCCGATTTTCGTGGTATATCGAATGCGGAACACGCGGGTCTGCTTGAACGCATCTTTGGGTATCTGCAAGAGTACGGTCGCGTGCCCGACGACTGGCTGGCGCAGCAGATCAAGCGCATTGATCGGAACGATGGCGACATTGACACGTTGTCGAAACGGCTGGCGTTCATCCGCACCTGGACTTACGTCGCGCAGCGCACGGGTTGGGTCGATGACGAAAGTCATTGGCGTGGCGAAACCCGCGCGGTAGAAGACCGCTTGTCAGATGCACTTCATGGTGCACTGACGCAAAGATTTGTTGACCGGCGAACATCCGTGTTGCTTCGCCGGTTGAAGCAGAAGGAGGGCCTTGTGGCCGAAGTGAACGACAAGGGTGAAGTGATGGTCGAGGGAGAGTTCGTCGGCCGGATTCAGGGGTTCCGCTTCAAGCAGGATGACAGCGCGTCGCAGGACGAGGCCAAGACGCTTCGTCAGGTCGGAGTCGAAGCGATTCGGCCCGAATTCCATCTGCGCGCCGACCGCTTCTATAATTCGCCGGACACGGAAATCGACTTTACCGAACAAGGCGGGTTGATGTGGGGCGAGCATGCCGTAGGCAAGCTGACCGCCGGACCCGACTTGATGAAACCCGTGGTCGAAGCCTTCGTTGATGAAGCTGCCGGACCCGAAGTTATGCAGAAGGTGCAGAGCCGGCTTCAGCATTTCATCGATAGAAAGATCGCGACCCTCTTCGAGCCACTGTTGGCAATGAGCCGGGATGAGGCGATGACGGGCCTCGCCCGAGGATTTGCGTTCCGGCTTGTCGAACATCTGGGCCTGATCCCGCGCGACCGCGTCGTGGCCGAGGTCAAGGAACTGGATCAGGACGCCCGAGGCGCGTTGCGCAAGCATGGCGTCAGGTTCGGCCAGTTCACGATTTTCATGCCCACGCTGTTGAAACCCGCGCCGACGCGGCTTCGGCTTTTGCTGTGGTCGCTGTCACAGAACCTGTCGGAATTCCCCGAAGCGCCGCCGCCCGGTCTTGTCACGATCCCTGTCGTCGATGTGCCGGACGGCTGTTATACCATGTCGGGCTATCGCCGCGCCGGGCACCGGGCAATCCGTATCGACATGCTGGAACGACTTGCCGATCTGCTGCGGGCGCAAGACAGCCGCTCGGGATTCGAGGCCAATCCGGATATGCTCTCGATCACCGGTATGACATTGGACCAGTTCGCCGATCTGATGCAGGGTCTGGGCTATAAGGCCGAGAAAGCCGAACGCGAGAAGATCAAGGCAACTCCGGCCAAGGCAGGGGATCCACCGAAAGAGACGCCGACGGAACCTCCGGTTGAAGACCCCGAAAAGACACCCGAAGAAAATCCTCCCGAGCCCCCTGCGGAATCCCCCGTCGAAGAGCCGAACGAATCGCCGCCAGCACCGCCATCCGAATTGCCGGGCGATACGCCCGTAGAAGTGCCGCAGCAGTTGGCCGAGAAGGATGACGTCGGCCCTCTGACCGAGACTTTCCACACGTTCACCTGGGTCGGCAATCGGCCGTCCCGCCGCGACTCCGGTGAACAACAGCAGCGCGGTCAGGCGCGTGGCCGAGGCAAACCACAGGACAAGGCCGCTCAGGATCGTCCTCGCGGCAAGCCCAAGGGCAAGCGTCCGCCGCGCGAGGAACAGCCGAGAAATTTCTCGGCGCGACCACCAAGGCAGCAGAAGATCGATCCGGACAATCCGTTCGCCGCGTTGCTTGCCCTGAAAGACAAGACCTGAGTTGAACGACGCACGTCCGACGATCCGGATCGACAAATGGTTGTGGTATGCGCGATTCTTCAAAACCCGTGGTCTTGCGACGAAACTGGTCGCAGGCGGCCACATGCGGGTCAACGGTGAAAAAGTCCTGAAACCCGCTTATGCGGTCGGGGCCGGCGATACGCTGACATTCGCGCAAGGCGACCGCATTCGCGTCGTGCGGCTTATCGCAGTCGGCTACCGGCGTGGGCCGGCGCCCGAAGCGCAGGCGCTTTATTTGGACCTGACCCCGGAACAGAAGATCGTTCCTGCCCCGATCAAGTCTGAGGGAAAAGGTCGCCCGACCAAGAAACAACGCCGCGACATGCGTCTTTCCCGCGATGGCCCGCTTGAATGATGCCGCCTGCTGTTCTAGCTAGACGTTTGACTGCGAGGACTTCGACCCATGACCTACATCGTCAATGACGCCTGCATCGCCTGCAAATACACGGATTGTGTCGAGGTATGTCCCGTGGACTGCTTCTACGAAGGCGAGAACATGCTGGTGATACATCCCGACGAGTGTATCGACTGCGGCGTCTGCGAACCAGAATGCCCGGCAGATGCCATTCGTCCTGACACAGAACCGGACACAGAAAAGTGGGTCGAGTTCAACCGCAAGTATTCAGAGCTTTGGCCGGTCATCATCACAAAGAAAGACCCGCTGCCAAATGCAGAGGAACGCGACGGAGAAGAAGGCAAGCTGGAGAAGTACTTTTCCGAGGCCCCCGGCGAGGGTGGTTGAAAAACGATTCGGCCTGTGCAACGCTGCAAGTGCGGTGCTGCAACTGCAAAATGCCCCTACATCCCCGTGATTTAGGCGGTGCGCTGCCCTGCGATGTTGTGGCGCTTTGATTCGCACCGATTTTCTGTTATATTACCGTCAGATATATTTGGGGATCTGATCCAGCTCGTGGCAAACTCCGCCACGGTTGCATAATTCAAAGACAAAAATTGCCTCGGGGGAAATGCAAATGTTCCCACGTGGTTTTTGTCGCCGAAATATCAGGTCGAGCTAGAGGACACTGACGACATGAACAAGGCAAAGAAAATGGACTTCCGCCCGAACGAGTTTGTTGTTTACCCGGCCCATGGCGTCGGCAAGATCATATCGATCGAAGAGCAAGAGATCGCTGGCATTCAACTGGAACTGTTCGTGATCTCGTTCGAGAAGGACAAGATGACGCTGCGGGTTCCTACCCACAAGGCAACCGAGGTTGGGATGCGCTCGCTGTCCTCGCCAGATGTCGTGACCAAGGCGATGTCGACCCTGAAGGGCAAGGCGAAGGTCAAGCGCGCGATGTGGTCGCGCCGGGCGCAGGAATATGAACAGAAGATCAATTCCGGCGATCTGATTGCAATCGCCGAGGTGGTTCGTGACCTGCACCGCACTGACGATCAGCGCGAGCAAAGCTATTCCGAACGTCAGCTTTATGAAGCGGCGCTGGAACGTTTGACGCGGGAAGTGGCCGCCGTCAGCGGTTCAGACGAGACGGACGCGCAGAAAAAGGTCGATGACGTACTGATCTCGCGCGCCGCCTGATCCTCGTCGCGATCCGATATTGGCGCCGTCCCTTCTGGGGCGGCGTTTTTCTTTGGCCTCAGCCCAGAACCGCTGCGAAAGTGGCCAAGGCTGCGATCTCTGCCACCTGCTGCGCCGCACCCAAAACGTCACCGGTCTGTCCACCGATTTTGCGAAGCGCCAGCCACCCAAGTCCGGTCGTGGCGAGGATCGCGACCAAGGCCGCAAGCAAAGCCCCGAACCCGCTAACGAACAGCGCAAAGAGCAGGGCAATCGAAGACGCCAACGCGACAGTTTCCCAGCTTGGCCGGCCTGTCCGGTCCGATAAGCCACCGGCACGAGCCAACGGCAATCGCCACATCAGGGCCAGCATCGGCACTCGCGACAAGGCGGCGGTCGCAAGAAGCGGTCCGACAAGGCTTTCGGCCTGCACGAGCGTCACGATCGCTGCCCATCGCGCCAAAACCGACAGGCAGAGCGCCAAGACGCCGTAGGTGCCAATCTGGCTGTCCTTCATGATCTCCAGTCGCTCTGCGGTCGTCCACCCCCCCCAGAACCCGTCCGCGCAATCGGCCAGACCGTCTTCGTGCATTGCCCCCGTCATCACGATCGTCAATGCTAAGACGGATGCCGCGACAACGCCCGAAGGCATTCCGATCGTGATCAAGATCGCGCCGCCAATGCCGGCGATCAGGGCGACCAGTGCGCCCGCCAGTGGCCAGGCCCATCCCGCCGCGACACCGCGTCGACCGTCGCCCCTTGTCGGAAGTCGGGTCAGCAAGCCAAGGGCTTCGTTGAAGTCGCCGGACTGAATGCCGGAGGTGTCGTTTTCAGCCATGAGGGGGCCTTTCCCGGCTCTTGCGATTTGGGCTCCAGCGGTAAAGACAAC
>JBBKVT010000098.1:0-6554 GCA_037968535.1 Paracoccaceae bacterium | reverse complement strand
CGCCGGGTCAGTTCGTTGGAGCGTTTCAGTTCGGCGACGGTTTTGCCGGTCGCGGCGCACATCGCCAGCATCTGGGCTGCGGACTTGAACGGGTGCGGGACCGGCGCGCCGTCGTCAGTGTCCTTGCCGGCGGCCAGTTCCGCCTCGGTCAGCACGAAGCCGCCGCCGACGGAATAGTAGGTTTCCTGCAAGATCACGTCGCCCTGTGCATCGGTGGCCATCAGGATCATGCCATTGGCATGACCGGGCAGGGTGGTGTCATAGTCGAAGCTCAGGTCTGCCGCAGGATCGAACGCCAGAGGCGCCAATCCGTCCGGGTGCAGCACGCGGTCGGCCTGCACCTGTGCCAGCGTCTGCGCAGCACGGTCGCGATCGTAGGTTTCGGGCACGAAGCCCGCCAGCCCGAGGATCGTGGCGCGGTCGGTGGCGTGGCCGACCCCGGTGAAGGCAAGCGAGCCGTGCAACGAGGCGCGAATCCCGTGGGCGGTGAACGGCGAGCCGCGCAGCCGGTCGAGAAACCGGGCTGCCGCCACCATTGGCCCCATCGTATGGGACGAGGACGGGCCGATGCCGATCTTGAACATGTCGAAGACGGAGAGAAACATCGGGGCGTGGCCTTTCCAGAATGGCGTTGCCGGGCGATGAGGATTTCAGTTGCCCGAGGATTGCCGCCATGGGCGGTCTGGGGGATGGATAGCCCTGACGGGGCAGCGGATACAAACGTTTTCGCCGCAATCGCTCGGGTCAAGTGAAAGCAATCGCCCGGCGGCGGGTCAGGCCGAGCAGCTGGCGCCACCCAGAACGCAGAACTTGGCACAATGTGGGTGGTTCAACCGCACCGGGCCTTCGGCTTCGGCGAGCGTTGTGCCAAGCTCGAACTGCGGATCATAGGGCAAGAGTGTGCAGGCCAGCACCGCCGGGCGGTCCGCGCCCTTGCGCCGGACCACCATGCGGGACGAGGAACACATCACGTCGGCCGGATCCTTGTTCAGGATCGACCAGCAGGCGGTGGTGATCTCGGGCACCGGGGCAGATTCGTCCATTTCAGGAAACAGCACGGTCTGGCCGGGGTGCATCGCGTCAATCCGGTAGCCGTGCCGCGCATAGAGATCGGCGTAACCTTTACGGGCCTCGGCCTCTGTCTCGTGCCACATCGTGCGCCCGGCGACGGTCATCGTGACGCCCGCGTCGCGCAACCAGTCCATGCCTTGCAGGGTTCGCGCAAAGGCGCCGGTGCCGCGTTCCTTGTCGTGCAGCACCTCTGACCAGTGATCCACGGAAATCCGCAAGGTCAGCTTGCCGGGATGGGCCGCGTTGACCCGTGCCAGACCTTCGCGCACATGCGGCCGCATCATTGGCAGCATCGCGTTGGTAAGGATCAGCACTTCGTAGCCGCGTTCTAACGCGAGCCGGGCGAGATCGACCATCTCGGGGTTCATGAACGGCTCGCCGCCGGTGAAACCGATTTCGCGCACGCCCCAGTTGCGGTCTTCCAGTTGATCCAGATAGTCGGTGACATCGGCTGCGGTCAGGTAGACCAGCCGGTCATTCGTCGGCGAGCTTTCGATATAGCAATGCTCGCAGGTGATGTTGCAAAGTGTGCCGGTGTTGAACCAGAGCGTTTCGGGATGGGTCAGCGCGACACTGGCGCGATCCTCGCCCTCGGCGGTAAAGCTAGGGTTTTCAAACTTGCCGAATCCAGACTCTTGCAACTGATCCTTCATTACCGCCCGCGTCCGATTCGGTTTGCCCGCTTTCGTCTGGCCATGGCTACTGTGCAGGCAGGCGCGTGAAAACCCCTTGCGTTTTTGCTGACGCGGTTGTGAAGCCAGAGGCCCGTGCTAGACTTTATATCTGCGCGCGGCTAAGACACGCCGGAAAATGCGTTAGCGCTAACAGCGCATCAGGTGGAGAACAGCACATGGTATCTCGCGTCATTCCGGTAGACCCGTTCGATCTGGTCATTTTCGGCGGCACCGGCGATCTGGCCCGCCGCAAGATCCTGCCGGGCCTGTTTCGCCGTTTTCTGGCCGGACAGATACCCGAGGAGTCGCAGATCATCGGCGCGGCACGATCGGAGATGGAAGACGACGGCTACCGGGATCTGGCGGCCGATGCGATTGCCGAATTTGGCGACGCGGATGCCAAGCGGAGTGCGGAACTCGACGCGTTTCTGGGCTTGCTGCGCTATGTGTCGATCGACGCCAAGGGCGAGGGCGGCTGGTCCGATCTTGCCAAGCTGGTCGATCGGGACAAGGTGAACGCCTTCTACTTCTCGGTCGCGCCCAGCCTGTTTGGCGATCTGGCAGAGCGGTTGCATGCCCATAGCATCGCCGATGATACCAGCCGGATCGTGGTGGAAAAGCCGTTCGGCCGCGATCTGGATTCCGCGAAAGAGCTGAACGGGGTTCTCGCAGAGCATTTCAAGGAAACCCAGATTTACCGGATCGACCACTATCTGGGCAAGGAAACCGTTCAGAACCTGATGGCGGTCCGCTTTGGCAATATCCTGTTCGAGCCGCTGTGGAATGCCCAATATGTCGATCACATCCAGATAACCGTGGCCGAGACCGTCGGCGTCGGCGGGCGTGGCGAGTATTACAACACGTCGGGCGCGATGCGCGACATGGTTCAGAATCACCTGATGCAGCTTTTATGCCTGATCGCGATGGAACCGCCCAGCCGGTTCGATCCCGATGCGGTGCGCGACGAAAAGCTCAAGGTGATCCGGGCGCTGGAACCGGTAGACCTGCACCACATCGTGCGGGGCCAGTACGAAAAGACGGCGACAGAGCCAAGTTTCCGCGACGATGTCGGCGACCCGAAGAGCCGGACCGAAAGTTTTATCGCGCTCAAATGCCACATCTCGAACTGGCGATGGGCGGCGACGCCGTTCTATCTGCGCACCGGCAAGAAGCTGAAGGCCCGCACGTCGGAAATCGCCGTGGTCTTCAAGGATGCGCCGCATCTGATATTCGGTCAGGAAGAAGGCCGGCACCGCAATATCCTGTCGATCCGGTTGCAGCCGAACGAGGGGATGACGCTGGGCGTCACGATCAAGGAACCGGGGCCGGGCGGCATGCGTCTGATCGACGTGCCGCTGGACATGTCGTTTGCCGAGGCGTTGGGTGAAGAGATCGAGGATGCGCCGGATGCCTATGAGCGGTTGATCATGGACGTGATCCGGGGCAACCAGACGCTGTTCATGCGCGGTGACGAGGTCGAGGCCGCATGGGCCTGGACCGATCCGATCATCGACGGCTGGGAGGAACGCCACGATGTACCGAAACCCTATGAAGTTGGCAGCAGCGGCCCCGAGGATGCAGCGATGATGATGCATCGCGACGGTCGCCGCTGGCGGGAGATCCGCGAATGAACCTTGTTGAATATGCCGATCGCGAGATGATGATGATCGAGGTTGCCAACCAACTGGCGAGCCAGTTGGCTTCGGCCGTGCGGCAAGGCGACGAGGCGCTGTTCGTGGTGCCCGGCGGCACGACTCCGGGGCCGATCTTCGACACCCTGTCTGGGGTAGACCTGCGCTGGGAACGGGTCAACGTCCTGCTGAGCGACGAGCGCTGGGTGCCGGAAACGTCCGAGCGGTCGAACACCCGGTTGCTGCGCGAGCGGCTTTTGGTGGGACGCGGTGCTGCGGCGACGCTGCTGCCGCTTCATGCCGACGCTGAAACGCCGGAAGAGCGGCTGGACGAACTGACGGCCGCGATCGCGCCGCACCTGCCGATCGACGTGCTGTTGCTGGGGATGGGGGCCGACATGCACACCGCCTCGCTGTTCCCCGGTGCCGACCGATTGGCCGATGCGCTGGCCGCCGACGCGCCGCTGCTGATGCCGATGCGCGCGCCGGGTGCATCCGAACCGCGGGTGACGCTGACCGCGCGGGTTTTGGCTGGCGCAATGAATATCCATGTCGTGATCACCGGCCGCGACAAGCGCGACGCGCTTCAGACCGCGCGCAACCTCGGCGACCCGGTGCAGGCGCCGATTTTGGCGGTGCTGGGTGAGGCAACGGTTCACTGGGCGGAGTAGGGCGATGATCTGGGATGCGTTGAGGGCAAAGCAGGCGGCGGTCAAAGAGCGATCCATCCTGAAATTGTTCGAAAAAGATAAGCGAGCGGCGGATTTCTCGGTCTCTGAGGAGTCGTTGACGTTCGATTACTCCAAGACGAATATCGACGCGGAAACCCGCGATCTGTTGATCGAACTCACCCGAACGGCCGGATTGACGGCTCATCGTGCGGCGATGTTTGGCGGCGAGAAGATCAACGAGACCGAAGGCCGCGCCGTGCTGCATACCGCGCTGCGCAATCTCGATGGCGGCCCGGTGCGGGTGGACGGCAAGGATGTGATGCCGGAGGTTCTGAAGACGCTGCGCCGGATGCAGGATTTTGCCGAGAGCGTTCGCGCCGGGCGGATCAAGGCGTCGAGCGGGGGCCGGTTTACCGATGTGGTCAATATCGGCATCGGCGGGTCCGATCTTGGCCCCGCGATGGCGGTTCTCGCGCTGGCGCCATACCACGACGGGCCGCGCTGCCATTTTGTTTCCAACGTCGACGGTGCGCAAATCCACGATGTCCTGGCGGATCTTGATCCGGGGACCACGCTAGTGATCATCGCATCGAAGACCTTCACGACCATCGAGACGATGACCAACGCCGATACCGCGCGCCGGTGGCTGGCGGCGGGCATCGGCGAGGACCAGGTCGGCACGCATCTGGTGGCGCTGTCGTCGGCAAATGACAAGACCAGCGCCTACGGCATTGATCCAGATCGAGTTTTTGGCTTCGAGGATTGGGTCGGCGGGCGATACTCGGTCTGGGGTCCGATCGGGCTGTCACTGATGATCGCGATCGGAGCAGACGGATTTGGCGACTTTCTGCGTGGCGGGCAGGCGATGGACCGGCATTTCCGCGACGCCGAGCCGGTCGGGAACATGCCGGTGATGCTGGCGCTGACCGGGATCTGGCACAATCAGATCTGCGGCTATGCGACCCGCGCGGTGCTGCCTTACGAACAGCGGCTGTCGCGATTGCCCGCCTATTTGCAGCAGTTGGAGATGGAATCGAACGGCAAGCGCGTCGCAATGGACGGATCCGAGCTTGCGGTCGAGTCGGGGCCGGTGGTCTGGGGCGAGCCGGGCACCAACGGCCAGCACGCGTTCTACCAGTTGATCCATCAGGGCAGCAGGGTGATCCCGTGCGAGTTCATGGTCGGCGCAAAGGGCCACGAACCCGATCTTGCGCATCAGCACCGCCTGTTGATCGCCAATTGCCTGGCCCAGTCCGAAGCGCTGCTGCGCGGCCGGTCGCTGGACGAAGCCCGCGGGATGATGGCGAAGAAAGGTCTGACGGGCGCAGAGTTGGACCGGCAAGCCCGGCACCGGGTCTTTCCCGGCAACCGACCCTCTACCACGCTGGTCTATGCGTTGCTGACGCCCTTCGTGCTGGGACAGATCGTAGCACTTTACGAGCACCGGGTTTTCGTCGAGGGCGTCGTGCTTGGCATCAACTCGTTCGATCAATGGGGCGTCGAGTTGGGTAAGGAGCTTGCGGTTGCACTGGAGCCGGTCATCGCCGGCAGTCAAGGCGCCGAGGGCAAGGACGGATCGACGCAAATGCTGATCGAAATTCTGCGCGGTCTGGGCTGATCCAGCGGAGCGGCGCACCCGCGCGCGGGTGCGCCGCAAGAGATTGTCTGATTGGCACCCGGAAAGCTGGCGTTTAGCATTGATCCGGCGGGTTGGCGCAAAGCTGCGGACCCCGAGGGTCGACCCCGCAGGCCGCGGCTCCGCCGCCGAGGCCCGGTCCGGTCGCAAATGCCGCCGTCGCGGCAGGTGAAGATG
This sequence comes from Paracoccaceae bacterium, assembly GCA_037968535.1. Taxonomy (GTDB): domain Bacteria; phylum Pseudomonadota; class Alphaproteobacteria; order Rhodobacterales; family Rhodobacteraceae; genus JAHEAO01. The sequence goes on along the minus strand of JBBKVT010000098.1, from coordinate 694 downwards.
CCAGGATCGGGCGAAGCGGCGGCGATGCGTCGCGCCTAGGGCAGGGCGGCGGTGACGATGATCTCGACACGGTAGTCCGGCGTTGCCAGCTTTGCCTCGCCGGTCCAGCGGGCAGGAGCATGGCCTTCGGGCACCCATTTGTCCCAGACGGCGTTCATCTCGGCAAAGCCCGCGGCGATGTCAGAGAGCCAGATCTGCGCGGTGAGAAGCCGGGTCTTGTCGGTGCCGGCCTCGGCCAGCAGTCGATCGACCGATGCCAGAATCGCGCGCGTCTGGTCGGCGAAACCGGCCCCCGGCGCACCGACCTGACCCGCCAGATAGGCGGTGCCGTTGTGGATGACGACCTGGCTCATGCGGGCGCCGGTCTCGATGCGGGTGATGGTGGACATGGGAAACCTTTCCGGTGACTGGGGATAGCCTGTTTAACCAGCCACCGGACGATGCGGCAAGGGGCAACCGACCGATGTCGGCGGATCACCGGCAGAGGCCGCATTTGAGAAAGCGTCATTGCGCAAGTCCTGTTGCCTATCGGGCCAGAGCCCGGCAGGAGTTTCGGGGATCAGCCAGGGAGAATTGAATGAGCGCCACGATCATCGACGGCAAGGCCTTCGCGGCGACGGTTCGCCAAAAGGTCGCGGCACATGCGGCGCGGCTGAAGTCCGATCACGGGCTGATCCCCGGTCTGGCGGTGGTC
>JBBKVT010000097.1:0-3055 GCA_037968535.1 Paracoccaceae bacterium | reverse complement strand
ATCTGGGGCTGAAAATCCTGCTGCCCGAAGCTCGCCAGATGTTTCGCGCGGCGGGTGCATCGGTAGATGATGCGACACAGATGGTGCGGATCGGACCCGAGATCGTGGTCGAGGCGCTGCGCACCGTACCGCGCAGTTTCAAACTTCGCGCCTCGAACGCCGCGCGCGAACAAGACTATACCGAAGGCGCGATGCTGTTCGCTGCCGGGGCCGGCTGTCCCAATGCCACGGACCTTTCGCGCGGACGGCGACCGGGATCGTTGCGTGACTATGAAGAAACCCTGAAGTTGCAACAAAGCTTTGATGTCATCCATATCCACGGGCCGTCCGCCGAACCCCAGGATATCCCCGCCGAACTGCGCCACTATGACATGATGCGGGCTCAAATGGTCCTCGGCGACAAACCGATGTTCATGTATGCCCGGGGTCGCGGCCAGGTGTCCGAAGGCCTCGAAATGATCGCCCTCGGCCTGGGTCTGAGCGACGCAGAGTTGGCGGGTGATGTTTGGTGCTACACCGTCATCAACACCAATTCGCCGCGCCAGATCGACGTGCCAATGGCCGAAGGTCTGATCGACTTCGCGCGTGCCGGGCAGTTGAACATCGTCACGCCGTTCTGCCTGGCCGGCGCAATGGCGCCGGTCACGGTGACGGGTGCGCTGGTGCTGCAACATGCCGAGGCGCTGGGCGCCATCGCATTGACCCAGCTCGCACGCCCGGGCGCGCCGGTCAGCTACGGCGGGTTCGGATCGAACGTCGATATGAAATCCGGCGCGCCAGCATTCGGCACGCCCGAGCATATGAAAATGTCCATCGGCTCGGGCCAGCTTGCGCGCCATATCGGCCTGCCTTGGCGGTCTGCCGCCGGGTCCGCCTCGAATGTCGCCGACATGCAGGCGGCGGGCGAAAACCACATGGCGCTATGGGCCGCGACGCTGGCCAATGCGACGCTGACGATTCATGCCGCCGGCTGGCTCGAGGGTGGGCTGACCTTCGGATATGAGAAATTCATCAACGATGTCGATGCGTTGCAGACCATCGCCGAGCTTTCCGTCGCGCCGGAAGCGGACCAGGCGAGCCTGGGCTGGGACGCGCTGGCCGATGTCGAACCGGGCGGACATTTCTTTGCCACGCAACACACGATGGATCGCTACGCCACCGCGTTCTACGACCCACTGGTGGCGGATCTGTCGAATTTCGGCACATGGTCGGACGCGGGCGGCCAAACTTCTACGGTGCGGGCGACGGCAATCTGGCAGAAACTTCTTGCGGATTACATCCCGCCCGAAGGCAGCGAGGATCGGGCGACGCGACTGGCGGAGTTTATCGCCAAAGGCAAAGCAAGAGGCGGCGTCCGTCCGGCGGACTGACTTCGTGAAGGTCCTGCGGAGCCGCCTCCTATGCCGTTCAGAAAGACGACTTATCGGTCTTTAACCGGCTTCCAGATACGGGATCGCCCCGGCAATATCCGTGTCGTCTATGACATGAAAGTTGCTGACACTTCCGGCCTGCCGCGCCTGCCCGAAGGGTGCATATTCCGGGTCTGCCGCAAAGCTGTCCAAAGCTTCCCTTGTCGGAAATTCAATAATTGCAATCAACGTGCTGTCCTTGTCCGACCCTTCCAGGGTCTCGATATTTCCGCTGCGCGACAGGTATTTCCCGCCATGCCTTGCGACCAGGTTGTGGACGTTGGTTGCATATTCGGGAACCCAGCCGTCATCCGTGACCTTGATGTCTGCAATCAAAAATACACTCATGGTTTTCTCTCCGGTTGAACATTTGCTGCGGCACCTGTGCATCGCAGCTTGTGCCAGTGAGCTAACGAAAGTCCTGCCGCGGTATCCAGTCACGCATCTGAACTGCCTGATTCAGATTCTGAACTAGGCGGGGCGGACGAAGATCCCTACGGTCGATTCAATCCAAGGGAGGATGAATGTGACACAAGCTGGATATAAGCAGTTCTGCCCGGTTGCCATGGCCGCCGAAGTGCTGTGTACGCGTTGGACAATGGTCTTGCTGCGCGAACTTGTTGCTGGAACCACCAGGTTCAATGACCTGCGCCGCGGCGTGCCGAAGATGTCGCCAGCTTTGTTGTCCACCCGATTGAAAGAACTGGAATTGGCTGGCGTCGTCGAACGCAGGCCCCTGCGGACTGAAAAGGGCGTCTTTGAATACCACCTGACCCGGGCCGGGAAAGACTTGCGTCCCGTGGTGGAAGCCATTGGAATGTGGGGTCAGACTTGGGTGGAATCTTCGCTGTCATTGAAGAATCTCGATCCGTCGCTGTTGATGTGGGATATGCGCCGCAATCTCGATCCGTCCCCCCTACCGCCAAATCGAACAGTAGTTCAGTTTCTGTATTCGGACCTGCCCGCCACAAAAAGCACTTGGTGGCTGGTCATTGAACCTGCGGGAGAGGTTGATCTTTGCTGGTCTGATCCGGGGTTCGAAATCAATCTTTATGTGACCACTGATTTGCGAACCATGACAGCGATCTGGATGGGGCTGGGCACAATCGAAAGCGAAAGCGACAAGATGGAATTGCTGGGCGAGCGCAAGGTTGCAGAATCCATGCAGGTGTGGCTGGGCCTCAGCCCTTTCGCCAAACAGAAAAAACTTGCCGGGTAGCGGCCCCCGCTTCGACCATTAAGGGTTAAAAGTGGCTTCGTCCGTTCAAAAGACCAACCCGGTTTTCGGACTTGCCGTGGCCGACGCTCCCCTCAGTATTCCACCCCGATCTGCGCCTTGATACCGGACCGGAACGGATGCTTGACCAGTTCCATCTCGGTCACCAGATCGGCGATCTCGATCAGGTCGTCATGCGCATTCCGGCCGGTCAGGACCACGTGGGTCATCGGCGGCTTTTCAGCCTTTAGAAACGCCACCACGTCCGCGACCGGCACGTAATCATAGCGGATCGCGATGTTGATCTCATCGAGCAGCACCATCTTGTTGGCCGGATCGCGGATCAACTCTTTGGCCTTCTCCCAGGCAGCGGTCGCCATCTCGATGTCGCGGGTCTTGTCCTGGGTTTCCCAGGTAAAGCCCTCGCCCA
>JBBKVT010000096.1:0-3204 GCA_037968535.1 Paracoccaceae bacterium | reverse complement strand
TCATATTCGCAGTATGGAGGCCGTGAGTTTCTGAGCACCTCGGGCAACCGGACCAAAGTCGAAGATGTCCCGCACACCCGTGCCGTCGGACTTAGGAACCTTATGGACGGTCACTTTTTCATCCAGCTTGGCCAGCACATCGTATTGATAAGACCCGGCCAAGATCGCGTGCATCGATACGCGCGAAATATATCTGCGTTTCGAGTTTGCCTGCCACATGGCAGCTTGCAGACAGCGTTTGCTGGACAAGATTGTCCTTGCAAGCTTCCGAAATGCCGCGACGTCGGTGCACTTGCGTGCACTGGGTGTTGATTTCCACCCAGAACTGACCCGGGTAGGTGCGTAATTTTCACTGAGAATTGACCCATGTGAGACCTTCCCCTTGGCTGGGATCAGCGGGGGTTATTGGAGTGATCGACATGGCATTTTTGAGCATTATCCGACGGTGGGCGTTGCGGGAGCATCTGTCCATTCGGGAGATCGCGCGGCGGACTGGGCTCTCTCGCAACACCATTCGCAAGTATTTAAGGTCAGGCGCGGTTGAGCCGCAGTTTCGCGTTGCAGATCGGCCGAGCAAGCTGGACCCCTATGCGGTGAAGCTTTCGGGCTGGTTGAAGTCGGAGGCCGGGAAGTCGCGCAAACAGCGCCGGACGGCGAAGCAGCTTTATGCTGATCTGGTCGCCTTGGGCTATGATGGCTCTTACGGCCGGGTTGCTGCCTTTGCGCGGGCATGGAGGGCCGAGCGCCAGCGTGAGCAGCAGACAGCCGGACGCGGAACCTTTGTGCCGCTCGTCTTTCAGCCTGGCGAAGCGTTCCAGTTTGACTGGAGCGAAGACTGGGCGATTGTCGGCGGGGAACGCATCAAGCTGCAGGTGGCGCATATCAAGCTGTCGCACAGCCGCGCCTTCCTCGTCCGGGCTTATCGGCTGCAGACCCATGAGATGCTGTTCGACGCCCATGTGCATGCCTTCCGGGTCTTCGGCGGCGTTCCGCAGCGGGGCATCTACGATAACATGAGGACGGCAGTCGATCGGGTTGGGAGGGGTAAGGACCGCCAGATCAATGCCCGGTTCCTGGCAATGACCAGCCACTATGTCTTCGAGCCTGAGTTCTGCAATCCTGCGGCGGGGTGGGAGAAAGGGCAAGTCGAGAAGAACGTTCAGGATTCCCGCCATCGGCTCTGGCAGCCGATGCCGAGCTTTCCGGAACTCGCGGCTCTGAATGCTTGGCTTGAGCAGCGTTGCACGGAACTTTGGCACGAGATCCCGCACGGCGCGCTGCCGGGCAGCGTCGCAGATGTCTGGGCCGAAGAGAAGTTGGCCCTGATGCCGGCGCCACCTGCCTTCGACGGTTCTGTTGAGCAGAGCAAACGCGTGTCGCCGACCTGCCTGATCAACTTCGAACGCAATCGCTACAGCGTCCCGGCCTCCTTTGCGAACCGGCCAGTCAGCCTGCGGGTCTACCCTGAGCGGATCGTCATCGCCGCCGAAGGTCAGATCCTCTGCGAACATCAGCGCATTATCGAACGGTCGCACCATCTGCCGTCCCGAACGATCTATGACTGGCGGCATTATCTGGCCGTCATTCAGCGCAAGCCGGGCGCGCTGCGCAATGGCGCCCCTTTCGTCGAGATGCCCACCGCATTCCGGCAACTGCAAGAAGTAATGCTCAGGCGGCCCGGTGGAGACCGCGAGATGGTCGATGTGCTCGCTTTGGTTCTGCATCACGACGAGAAAGCCGTGCTGACCGCCGTGGAATTGGCTTTGGAGGGCGGCGTGCCGACCAAAACCCACGTGCTGAACATCCTCCATCGGTTGATCGATGGAAAGTCGCTCGACATGCCAGATATCGATACTCCGCTGGCCTTATCACTGCACAAGGAACCCAAGGCGAATGTCGAGCGCTATGACGGTCTGCGCGAAGTCGGGGAGGCCCGCAATGCGTCATGACCCCGCCAGCGCCGCCATTGTCATCATGTTACGCAGCCTGAAGCTGCACGGCATGGCGCAGGCTGTCACCGATCTGATGGAACAGGGCGCGCCCGCCTTCGATGCCGAAGTGCCGATACTCTCACAGCTTTTGAAGGCAGAAATGGCCGAACGAGAGGTGCGCTCCATCGCCTATCACATGAAGTCGGCACGCTTCCCTGCCTACAAAGACCTGTCCGGCTTCGACTTTGGTGCAAGTGAGATCAACGAGCCACTTGTGCGCCAACTTCACCGATGCGAGTTCCTCGACGGCGCCAACAACGTCGTCCCGATCGGCGGGCCGGGAACGGGCAAGACACATGTGGCCACCGCCTTCGGCATCCAGGCCATCGAACATCATCGAAGGAAGGTTAGGTTTTTCTCCACCATCGAACTCGTCAACGCGCTGGAGCAGGAAAAGATCAAGGGCAAGGCCGGACAAATCGCCGAAGGCCTGGTTCGCCTCGATTTGGTGATCTTGGATGAGCTGGGCTATTTGCCGTTCAGCGCATCGGGCGGGGCCTTGCTCTTCCACCTGCTGAGTAAACTTTACGAGCGCACCAGCGTCGTCATCACCACCAACCTCAGCTTCAGCGAATGGGCCACCGTATTCGGCGACGCCAAGATGACCACCGCACTTCTCGATCGCCTTACCCATCGATGCCACATCCTGGAAACCGGAAATGACAGCTTCCGCTTCAAGGCCAGCTCAGCGGCGATCCATAACACGAAGGAGACCAAACATGCCTTGACCCCTGCATAACCCGCAGAACATAATCTTCAGGCGGGTCAGTTCTCAATGAAAAACCCGGGTCAGTTCTGGGTGGAAATCAACAGTCGCCAATACGGTAGTTGCGCAATGCGTCAACCCACGTCGCCAGGCGGAAATTGCGCCGCTCGGTTTGCCCGGCGTCACAGGTCGGCTGCGCCGTCAAGACGTCGTAGAAAGGCGTCCCGTGAAAGCGCCCCCTGGTACCGGGGCGACGCAATTTGCGCTTTGTTACTTCAGGTCCAGCGGCATTCGCCCATCCGAGCGGGCGGTCTCCGCGGCTTGCAGCAATTTGCATGATCCCAGTAGTCTCTCACATTGGCCGCGATATTCCACGAGGAGCCACCCGGATGAAAATAGCGATCATGGGCTCTGGCGGTGTTGGCGGCTACCTTGGTGGAAAACTTGCCGCTGCCGGCCAAGATGTAACTTTCATCGCCAGACGAGACCATCTGGCGGCAATGCGCG
>JBBKVT010000095.1:0-7077 GCA_037968535.1 Paracoccaceae bacterium | reverse complement strand
CCCAGCCCAATGCACCACGGAGTGTCGCCATCCGCGACGATCTGCTCGGTCAGCGCCTTGAGATCTTCCATCGTGGTTGGAACTTCATAGCCCGCGTCCTCGAAGTTCTCGGGGATGTACCAGACCAGCGACTTCACATCGACCTTGTAGAAGAAGCCATAAAGGTTGTCGGTGCCATCAGGGCCGGTGTAGGTGCCCAGATCGACCCAGGATTGACCGGCCGCGTAGTTGTCACGGACCCAATCGGCAGTGCCATCCGCCAGAGGCGTGAGGAAGCCGCGCTTTGCCATGTCCGCGGCAAGCCCCGGCTGCGGAAAGACGGCAACATTGGGGGCCGATCCGGCTTCTGCATCGACGACGATCTGCTGCTCGAAACTGTCGGACCCGACAGAGCGCACATCGGCGCCGGTCTTCTGTGCGAAATCTGCCAGTACCGCCTCGACGTTTTCCTGATCCGGACCAAGCCAAGGGCCGAAAACGGTGACCTGTTCGCCTGAAATATGACTTTCAGCATGGGCCAGCCCACTGGTCAGCGCCAGTGCCGCCGCTCCTGCGTAAAACACGTGTTTCATAGAGTCCTCCCAAGTGGTTGCCTTAGCGGCAACTCGAGCATACTCCAAATGCAATCGGAATCAATCCAAAGCGCTTTGGCTACCACGAATGGTCTTTGATCTCGTTGAACCTGTCAAACTAAAATTAGCCTGGACCTCTACTATGAACGCTCGATGAGGGCCTAAGGGAGTGCAGAAGTTTTTTGACCTGCGATCTGTTTATACTCTAGTGTGAGGTAAAATTGAAATCGCTTTGGTTGTCATACTATGAGACTCAAGGATCTTGCCGCATCACTGGGACTAAGCCAAACAACGGTCAGCCGGGCGTTGAACGATTATCCCGAAGTCAGCGACACGACCCGTCGACGGGTCAAGGACGCGGCGCGGAAGACCAACTACCGCCCCGATCCCCGGGCGATGGGGCTGGCCACCGGGCGAACGCTGTCCATCGGTCATGTCATCCCGATCTCGACGCGGCACGAAATCGTCAATCCGATCTTCGCCGATTTTATCGCCGGGGCCGGAGAAACCTATTCCCGCAACGGCTACGACATGGTGCTGTCCGTGGTGGCCGATGTCGACGAGGAACAAGCCTACCGCGACTTCGCGTCCCGCAGATCCGTTGACGGGGTGATCGTGCACGGCCCGCGTCCCGACGACCCCAGAATAGCGCTTCTCAAAGAAGTCGATCTGCCTTTCGTGGTCCACGGCCGGGCGGGAAGCGGGGATGCAGATTACAGCTGGGTCGACGTCAACAATCGCCGCGCCTTTGAACGTGCCACGAATCTGTTGCTGGATCTGGGGCATCGCAGGATCGCGCTGATCAATGGCAACGAGAAGATGGATTTCGCCGGTCGCCGCCGGGACGGCTATCTGTCGGCCTTGCGGGCCAGCGGCATCACGCCCGACCCCGCCCTGATGTCGTCCGAGGAGATGACCGAATTCTACGGCTACAGGGTCGCGCGGAATCTGTTGACAAGCGCAGAGCCGCCCACCGCGTTCCTGATTTCCTCGATGATCACGGCGATTGGCGTTCGACGGGCGGTCGGTGAATTCGGATTACGCCTCGGGTGTGAGGTTTCGGCGGTCATCCATGACGACGAACTTTCATATCTAAGGAATGGGGAAGACGTGCCGATATTTTCGGCGACCCGGTCTTCTGTCCGGCGCGCGGGCGAAATCTGCGCAGAGATGCTGCTTGACATCATTCGGGAACCGGGTCAGCCACCCATTCACAAACTGCTGGAGGCGGACCTGACGATCGGAATGTCAACCGGCCCTGCCCCCGGTCTGGATCTGGCCCGACGCTGACCGGGGGGGGCCGCTCCAGAGTGACGTTTCGAGGGGCGGAAGCCTGATCTGCAAGGGGCACCGAGCATGGGCAAATACGCAGCAGACACCTATTCCCTCGTCGCCGATATAGGGGGCACGAACACCCGCGTGGCACTTGCCGACAGTACGCAGTTGTTGCCCCAATCGGTCCGGAAATACTCGAATGCCGACTTTCCGGGGCTGGAAACGGTGCTGCGCCGCTATATTGAAGAAGAAGATGATGTCGACTGCACCGGTGCCTGCGTCGCAGTTGCTGGGCCGGTGCGGGATGGCGTCGGCACGATGACCAATCTCGACTGGACGTTCGACAGCGATGCGTTGGTCCGGGCGACACGAGCCGAACATGTCGCCATCCTCAACGACCTTCAGGCGCAAGGCTACGCGCTTGGCCATCTCGACCCCGCGAAGATACGCCCCATTCTGGAAGGCACCGCAGTGAGGCCGAATGGCGCGCGACTGGTTATCGGGGTTGGAACGGGGTTCAACGCGGCGGCGGTGTTTGAAGGATTGAAGGGCCGCGTCGTGCCGCCCTCTGAAAGTGGTCACGCCAACCTTCCGATCCGCACCGAGGCCGAGTTGCGGCTGTGCCAATATGTCGAAACCGCGCATGGCTTTCCTGCGGTCGAAGATGTGCTTTCAGGGCGCGGGCTGGAACGGGTCTACCGCTGGTTGGGCCATGAGGCGGGCGACGCGCGCGAACTGACCGCCGCCGATATCATGTCGGCGGTCGCGTCCGGATCGGATCCGCGCGCCGAAGAAGCCGTACGCTTTTTCGTGCGCATCCTGGGCACTGTCGCGGGCAATCTGTCACTGATCCAACTGCCTTTCGGCGGAGTCTATCTGATCGGTGGCGTTGCCCGCGCAATGGCCGACCATCTCGAACCCTTTGGCTTCGGTGCGGCGTTTCGCGACAAGGGCCGGTTCGCGGGCTTCATGGGAAATTTCAGCGTCTCGGTGATCGAGGATGACTTTGCCGCCCTGATCGGTTGCGCCAGCCATCTGGCCGAGACGCTCTGAGCTTCACGCGCCTTTAACCCCGTTTCAGCTAGGTTCACCAAGGGTCCGGTCTTTGCCGGATGCCTTCATTAGGTGAGGTCTGCGATGGCGCTCCGAAAAGACCTGCGGCTGATGATCGTGGATGACATGGCGGTAAGTCGGCAAGTTTTGACTCAGTTGCTGGAACAACTGGGCCTCGTCGATGTCCGCACGGCTGCATCGGGGTCAGAGGCGCTGAAGCGGCTTGACGAGCATCCGGCCGATATTCTGATCGCCGATCTCAACATGCCCGTTATGGACGGCGTCGAATTATTGCGTCGGGTGCGCGCCGACCGGCGCAGCTACGCAATGCGGTTTGTGCTGTCCAGCGCCAGTGATGCCGATCCCCGGATCGACCACGCCCGTCTTAACGGCATGGATCGTTTCCTGAGCAAACCGTTCAATGCCGACCGCCTGATCCGTGTGCTTGAAGCCGTGTCAGGGCGACTGTGAAGCATCCTGCCCTGACGCGCCGATGACCTTTGGCAGGTTCGACTTGCAGGCCGACTTGCCTAGGTATCTTGTTCGCTCCGCATTGTCGGGCCGAAGCCACCGGTCCGCACGCGTGATCAGTCGCGCTTTTTCCAACCCGAGGTGATGACGTCGTAGCCTGCCAGCACCAACGTCAGCCCGATCACCGCGATCAGGTCGATCTCGGTGACATAAGCCGCAAGTATCGCCAGAAAGGCCGCCAGAACGGCGAAGGCGATCAGTGACATGACTTTATCCATTGGCTTTTCTCTCTCAGTCAGAAGCTGTCTCGACCCAATCATAGAGCCATTGTGCGGTGCGCAGCAATCGCGCGTCGTTTCCTCGGGCGCTGACCAGTTGCACCCCAAGCGGCAGCCCATTGCTCGCGGTCATCGCCGGCACCGTCACGGCTGGGGTTCCGATCAGGGTCCACAGGCCGTTGAAAATCGAACTGCCCGTCGAGTCCAGCCTCTTGGGCGCCGGTCCGGGCGCGGCAGGCGTCAGGATCGCGTCGCAGGTTTCAAAGACGGGTTCCAGCATCGCGTAGAGCACGTCCGCCCATTCGCGCGCCGCGATATAATCGGTCGCCAGAATGCCCTCGCCCTTGGCAATGGCATCAAGGATCTCTGGCGACAGCTGATCCTTACCGCGCTTCAGATAGGCGCGGAAGTTCTGCGCCATTTCGGCGTAGTTGATGCATTCGCGTAGGGCTGCGGCATCCTCAAAAGCGTCTGGCAGAGAGATCTCGAAGCAGTTGTCCGGCCCCAGCGCCGCGATCAGTTCGGACATTGCCTGCTGCATTTCAGGGTCCGAGGCGTCCCAGCCAGGTGGCTTGACGAAGGCGAAGACTGGTCGGAGAGGAGGCGCTTGCGAGGCGGTTTGAAAGAGCGGCGAGACAGGCGCGGCCCGCGTCGCCGGATCGCCGTCATCCTGACCGAACAGCGCCTCGGCCAGCATCGCGGCATCAAGCGGAGTGCGGGCAAACACGCCGATGGTGTCAAGGCTTGGGCTTTGGCGCAGAACACCGGTGCGAGGGATCGCGCCGAACGTCGCCTTGAACCCGGTCACGCCACAGAATGCCGCCGGACGGATCACCGAGCCGCCGGTCTGGGTGCCCACGGCCAGCGGAACCATTCCGGCGGCCACCGCAGCTGCCGAACCGGAAGACGAGCCGCCAGGCGTATGAGCAAGGTCATGCGGATTGCGGGTCTTGCCGGGATGCAGGAAGGCCAGTTCCGCCGAAACCGTCTTGCCCATGATAATCGCCCCGGCCTGTTTCAGCCGCGAAACCAGCCAGGCGTCGCTGGTCGGGACACGGCCGCTGTCGATCGGGGTGCCGTTTTCGGTCGGGATACGCGCCGTGTCGATCACGTCTTTCAGACCGACCGGCAGCCCGTGAAGCGCACCGATCGGCCTGCCGGTTGCCCGATAAGCGTCCATTGCCCTGGCCTGGCGCATCACGAATTCCGGGTCGATCCAGGCCCAGGCCCCTACCCGTTCCTCTTCAGCCTCGATCCGCGCCAAATGCGCCGCAGCGACATCGACGGCCCTGACCGCACCGTTGGCAAGTCGGGCACGCAGGTCTGTCGTTGGCAGGGCCAGCAGGTTCTGCGGCTCGTTACCGTCCATAGAACAGCTCGGGCAGATAGAACACGATCTGCGGGAAGTTATACATCAGCACCATCGAAAGGATGACGCAGGCGAGGAACGGCATGACCCCCGCAAAAATCTGCGTCAACTGGACGGACGGTGGCGCAATGCCCTTTAAGTAATATGCCGACATCGCCATTGGCGGCGTCAGGAATGAGGTCTGCAAATTCAACGCCACCAGGATGCCGAAGAACAACGGGTCAATGCCGAAATGCGGCAGAAGCGGCAGGAAGATCGGCACGAAGATGATGATGATCTCGGACCATTCCAGCGGCCAGCCGAGCAGGAAGATGATCAGTTGTGCCATCAACAGAAACATCAGCGGCGACAGATTCAGGCCGGTCACGAATTCCGAAATCACTTGTTCGCCACCGAGATACGAGAATACCGACGAGAAGGTGTAGGATCCGACGAATAACCAACAGACCATCGCAGTGGTCCGCACCGTCAGGTAGACGCTTTCACGCATCCGCTGCCAGGTCATTGCCCGATAGGCAAAGGCCAGAAGAATGCCACCCAAAGCGCCGATCGAAGCGGCCTCTGACGGTGTTGCGAGGCCAAACAGGATCGAGCCGAGTACTGCGAGGATCAGGAACGCCAGCGGGAAGAACGATGTCATGACCATCACGACGAGGCGCCCGATGGGAACGTCCGGAACTTCTTCATCGGTGGGTCGAGGGGCCACGGACGGTTGAAGGATCGACCGGCCGATCACGTAGATCAAATAGAGACCAACCAGTGTGAAGCCCGGCAGCAATGCCCCCGCATAAAGCCGGACGATCGAAACTCCCGAGGCCGCGGCATAGACGATCAGCATGATTGAGGGCGGGATCAGGATCCCCAACGTGCCGCCCGCACAGATGATCCCGCATGCGAAAGCCGGATCATAGCGCGCCTTCAGCATCTGCGGCAGCGCCAGCAATCCCATCAGCGTGACGACCGCCCCGACGATCCCGGTTGCCGTTGCAAAGAGCGCGCAGGTAATCAGGGCGGCGACGCCCATCGAGCCTGGTATGTTCTTAGATGCGATGTTCAGCGTCGAAAACAGCCGGTCCACTATATTGGCCCGTTCAACGATGTAGCCCATGAACAAAAAGAGCGGCACGGCCGTCAGAACCTCATTCGACATCACCGTGTAGGTCTGGTTGATAAAGAGGTCGAAGATCCTGTTGTTGATGAACCCCTCCATCCACAGGCTGACATTGTCCCACCAGCCTGCGGTGTCTTCCAGCCGATCGAAACTACGCCACATCCGGCTCGCGTCGAAATAGGCGTAATAGCCAAAACCGATGCCCATCGCCATCAGCGTGAAGGCGATCGGGAAGCCCAGAAAGACGATGACGATGAATAGCCCCAGCATCATCAGGGCAATTTGAGGATCGGTCATACATGACCTCCTGTTTCGGCTTCATGGGCCTTCTTCATCATCAGATCCTCGGTTTCAAAAACGTCTTCGTCAGGCTCGATCCACGCGTTCGTCCGGATCGCGACGATACAGCGCAAGATCTGCGCGATGCCCTGAATGAACAGCAGGATGCCCGCGGCCACCATCACGGTCTTGAATTGAAAGATCGGAACCCCCGCCGGGCTATTGATCGAAACTTCGCCATAGCCCCAGCTACGCGAAGAATACTTCCATCCCGACAGCACAAGCGCCGTAACACCGGGAAAGAAGAAGAAGATGTAAAGCACCAGATCGACCTTAGCCTGGGTTCTGGGTTGCCACAGCCGATACAGGAAATCCCCGCGCACGTGCCCGCCACGCGACAAGGTGTAAGCGCCGCCCATCATGAACAGCGTTCCATACATGATGAAGGACACGTCCAGCGCCCAGGAGGTTGGATTGTTGAACACATAGCGCACCAGCACTTCGTAGCCGGTGCCAAACGCCATCATGACGATGAGCCAGGCAAAAACCTTGCCGAACCATGCTGACAACGCGTCGGCGAAGCGGATGAAACCTATCATGTCGATGCCCCGGTCGTTCTTCAGAAGTGGTCCCGGCAAGTTAACCTTGCCGGGACCTTAACGCCACAAA
>JBBKVT010000094.1:0-3943 GCA_037968535.1 Paracoccaceae bacterium | reverse complement strand
GCCCCTACACCGCGGCCATTTGTGCCGTAACCTCTTCCAGCGCCTCTTCGAGTAGGTCGAACATCTCGTCCACCTGCACCCTCGTGATCACCAGCGGCGGCGAAAATACCGCCATGTTGATCAGCGGACGCACCAGCAGCCCGCGCTTTTCACAGGCCGAGTCCAGCAGTTCGCCCAGCTTGCGCTCTGCCGCGAGCGAGGTGCCGGGGGTGTCGGGCCGCCCCTGGATGCAGGCCAGTAGACCCATCCCGCGCACATCCCCGACAATCGCAAACCTTTCCAGCGCATGAAGGCGCTGCTGGAAATACGGCGTGATCGCGCGCACATTTTCGAGGATTTTCTCATCCTCCATGATTTCGATGTTCTTGAGAGCGGCAATACAGCAGACCGGATGACCCGAATAAGTATAACCGTTTGAAAATAGAACGTTCTCGTCCGGCCCTGTCATCCGCTCCATCACTGCGTCCGAGATGATGCAGGCCCCGAGCGGCAGATAGCCCGAGGTCACGCCCTTGGCGCAGGTGATGATGTCGGGCGTTATGCCGAAAACGTCTTCAGATGCAAACCAGTGGCCCAGCCGACCAAACGCGGTCACCACCTCGTCCGAGATATACAGGATGTCATGCGCGCGGCAGATCTCGAGCGTGCGTTTGTGATAGCGTTCTGGCGGAATGATCACGCCGCCGGAACACAGGATCGGCTCGGCGATGAAGGCGCCGATATTCTCGGGCCCCACCTCGGAAATCATGTTTTCCAGATCGGCGACCTTGGCATCGCCCCAGTCGGCGACGCTCATCCCATCGGGGCGGATATAAGGGTTGATGTCGGGCAGGAACCGCACCAGCCGGTCCTCGACGTCAAAGCGGCTTTTGTCGCGCTCCTTGCCAGTCACGGTCGAGGCCAGATAGGTCGATCCGTGATAGCCCTTTTCTCGGGCGATCACGATTTTCTTGTGGTGCCGCCCCAGCACGTTGTTCATGAAATGCATTGTGCGAAGGGCGGTATCCACCGCCGTCGACCCGCCCGTAGTGAAGAACACATTGTTCAGGTCGCCCGGTGCAAGATCCGCAATCTTTTTGGCCAGCATGGTCGACGGATCGGTCGTCGTGGTCCAGGGAGAGGTATAGGGCAGGCGCAGCACCTGATCGGCAATCGCCGTCGCCATTTCTTTGCGGCCATAGCCGATCTGGACACACCACATGCCGCCCGGCCCGTCGATATAGCGTTTGCCGCTCGCGTCCCACAGATAAATACCTTCGGCCCGCTCGATCGCGTGATAGTCACTTTCCTGCCAGGCATCCATCGCCGCCCAGGGGTGCAATTGATGATTACGGTCCCATTCGTTCAGCGTGTCGGGCGAAGGTTCGTTGGTCAGATTGCATGGGACGGACGTCATGGTCTTGCTCTCCTTGCTCATCAGAACGCGCCGGGCGGTGTCGCACGACTCCGGGCGTTGATGAAAAACGGTTTGTCTTCAATGGTGACGGGGACCCGGCGGCGTTCCCAGCGGCCCTCCTGATTGACATAGATCTCGGCCCAGAGGTCGCTTTTCCTGGCGGTGCCAAACGGGGCCTTGAGTTCCGCCAGCGCGATGTTGCGCTTGGCCGTAGGCGACCAGACGCCAGAGGTGACATGCCCCACCTCGCGTCGCTTGCGGTGATAAATCAGCGCGTCCTGCGCCGGTTTGAACCCGCCCAGATCGACTTTGACCAAAGCATAGCGAGCACCGCCGTCGCGCTGTTTCAGCAAGGCGCGGCGGCCGTTGAAGTGGCCTTTGTCGAAATGCACCAGTCGGCCAAAGCCCAACTCGATGGGGGTGCGTCCTCGGTGCAGGCGCATGGCGCCGTGGACCGGTTGAAAATCCATACCTGCGGCGATGAACCCCGCCTCGATTCGCGCAATGTGCAGCGCCTCGAACCCGATGGCGCGCAGACCCCAGTGCGACCCCGCACGCCAAAGCCGGTCCCAAAGCGCCAGCGCGCGATCCCATGGAACCCATATCTCGTATCCCAGATCGCCGGTAAAGCCGGTGCGCGAGATCCACAGGTTCGGTTCCACCTCGCGCCAGCCAAAAGGCTTCATGTCGGCCACGTCCAGCCCGGCCTCATTGAGGACCGAGAACGATGTCGGCCCCTGCAAGGCAACGGCTGCGATGGCATCGCTTTCATCCGTGATCTCAACGTCAAAGCCCCAGGCCGCATCCAACAACCAGGAAAACATCCGCTCCTGACAGCACAGGCGGAAATCATGGGCCGAAAAACGGAACAAAGTGCCGTCGTCGATCAGCATCCCTTCCTCGTCGCACCACATGGCATAGCCGACGCGCCCGTTGCCTATCCGCGCCACGTCGCGGGTAACGACCCGGTTGATCATCGCCAGCGCGTCCGGCCCAGTGATGCGGTATTTCCGCATCGGCGAGATGTCGAACAGCGTCGCCTGATTGCGGATCGTGAAGTATTCGAACTCCGCTGTGTCCAGCACCGAGGGCGACAGGTAGCCGGCCCAGTCCATCCAGCCCTTGGCGTGGCTCAGTGCCTCAAGCCGGTCGTGGAACGGGCCGGGGATCAGGCCGATGGGCACGACGGTAGCAGTGGTCTTTTTCATGACGGAAACCCATCGGCAAGCAGGCGGTGCGCGGCATTGCGCCCCGGCGATCCGGTCACATCGCCGCCGGGATGCGCCGAGGCACCGCAGAGGTAATAGCCCCCAACCCCGAAGGCATAGCGCGAAAGCCCGTTGACCGGCCGCAGGGTCAGGAGCTGGTCGATGCTCAGTTCGCCATGATGCCAATGCCCCCCCGGCGCGCCGGTCAGACGTTCGATGTCGTCAGGGGTCAGCAAGTCGCTGTGGGTAATCAGTTTTGACAGGCCGGGCATGTAGCTTTCCAGCGTCTTGACGATGCGCTTGGTCAGCGCCTTGCGCTTCGCCGCCGACCAGCCGCCCTCAGGGTCGAAAGACACATACTGCACCACCGCCGAAAGCACATGCTGGCCGTTCTGGCAGAGCGACGGATCGGTCAACGACGGGATCACCGCCTCGATCACCGGGGCGTCAGAGGTGCCGCCGTATTTCACCAGGTTGAACGCTGTTTCGACATAGGTGGCCGAGGGGGCCACGATCAGCCGCCCCGCCCTTTGCGCATCGCTCAGCCCCGGCATGTACGGCACGGCGCTCAGCACCAGGTTCAGCTTGGCTGTCGTGCCCTTGGTGCGCATCTTGCGCAACCGCCGGGTGGATTCGATGTCGAAATGCTGCGGACCGGCCAGCTGCATGGTTTGTTGCGCACCAAGGCTGGACAGCACGGCACCGGCAGTCAGTTCCGTGCCGTCGTCCAGCGTCACGCCGCGCACGCGGTCGTCGGTCACATCGACGGTTGCGGCACCGGCACCGCAGCGTAGGGTCGCCCCGCCATCGGTCGCGGCTTTTGCCAGCGCACCCATCACGGCCCCCATTCCGCCGATCGGCAGATGTACCTCGCCACCCCGACCCATGCGGTAGAGCAGCGTGAACACCGACCCAGGCCCGCGTGGTCCGCTCCAGGCACCGCGCACCGCGTCGGCGGCCAGCGCGCCGGCCACCGGACCGTCTGACAGGTCTTCGAGCAGCAGGTCATAGGCGTTTGACAGCACGATCCGCAGGAATTCCCGCATCTCGCTCTTGCCCATGCGTTTGAGGTTCAGGCCCAGCTTTCCCAACCCGCCCAGATCGCGCAGGCTGGCCAGATTGGCCAACCCATTCGCCAGAAGGGGCGGCGGAGCGTCGGACAATTGACCGAGAAGCGCGGCAAACCGCACCAGCCGATCCTGCAGCGCGGCAAAGGCCGAGGCCTCCGGATGGGTGCTGCCATCGGTGTGGCGCAGGATGCTGCCTGTCAGTTCCGCGTGCTTGCCATCGGGCGACAGCGCAATGGTCGGCAGGCTGCGGGTATCAAGTGTGAGGCCAA
>JBBKVT010000093.1:0-10425 GCA_037968535.1 Paracoccaceae bacterium | reverse complement strand
GAACGACCCGACATAGCCATGCGACCAGTGCACATCCTGCAAAACGCCAAGCGTGTCGTCCGGCACCTCCAGCCCCAGATAGTCGCGCATTTTTTCGGCCCAGATGCCGGGCAGGTCGGCCACTTCCATGCCGCCCAACATCAGCGCGGCCTCGATCTCGGAGCGCAGGATGATGTGCATGTCATAGGTCAGCTCGTCCGCCTCAACCCGGATGAAATCAGGGCGAACCCGGTTCACCGCACGCCAGTATTCGTCTTGTGTGACATCGGACAGTTGATCCGGGAAATGTGCCTTCAGGTCGTCAAAGTGCAGGTCCCAAAATTGCCGCGACCGGCCAACGCGGTTTTCCCACATGCGCGATTGCGCCTCGTGCATACCAAAGCTGGCACCGCCGACGGCATAGAGGTTGACCAGATCGGTGGTGAAAATACTGCGGGAATGTTCTGGCGCGACATTCTGTTCATACATCCCGTGGCCCGCCTCGTGCCATAGAGCGAATGTGCCGCCAGGAAGCCATTCTTCGCGAAACCGCGAAGTAATACGTACATCGTCGCGGGTGAATGAAATCTCGAACGGATGCACGGTATCGTCGAGCCGGCCTCGGGTAAGATCATATCCCATGCGTTGGGCGATCTTCAGGCCGAATGCCTTCTGTTCAGCGACCGGGAAGGCGCGCGTCAGGAAATCGGTGCGCGGCTGCCGTGCCGCCGTCGCCTGTTCGATCAGCGGCACAAGTGCAGTTTTCAGCGTGTTGTAGATTGTCTGAAGTTCGGCATAGCTCACGCCGGGTTCATACAGCCCGATCAGCGGATCATAAGGATGGCTGCCGCCGCCGATCGCCGCCGAAATTTCGCGCTGCATCGCCATCATCCGGGTCAGAAGCGGCGCGTAGCCGGCGAAGTCGTTTGCCGCCCGTGCCTGGACCCAGGCGGCATGGGCGCGGGTCTTGAGCCCGGCCATTTCCGAGATGATGCGCGCGGGGATACGCGACAGGGTTCCGATCTCGGCTTCGGCCTGTGCCAGCGCGCGGTGGCGGATGTCGCCGTCCGGCACCGAGGCCAGTTCATCGCGTGCGCCGTCCATCGCGCGGCGCAGGGTGTCGCCTGTGGCCAGATCGCGGGCCAGATCGGTCAGCGTCGCGATCTGGTGGCCGCGTGCATCAACCCCACCGGACGGCATCATGGTGCGCGAATCCCAGGCCAGCAGGTTGATCGCGCAGATGATGTCGTTGAGGCGAGCAATCTGTGCCTGAAAGGCGGAGTAGCTCATGTAATGGTCTCCGGTTTGCCGAAATCGGTCAGGTGGCAGGCCGCCTGGTGTCCGGGTCCGCGATCGCTGAGCAAGGGTGGTTCGGACCGGCAGCGGTTGAAGGCATGCGGGCAGCGGGTGTGGAAGAGACACCCGGCGGGCAGGTCGATCGAGCTGGGCAGTTCGCCCCGCGCAGCCACAGTGCGGCTGCGGCGGGTCGGGTCAAGTTCGGGTGCTGCATCAAGCAGGGCCTTGGTGTAAGGGTGGCGCGGGGCCGAGAAAAGCTGTTCCGTCGGGCCAAGCTCGACCACCTTGCCCAGATACATCACCGCGACCCGGTGCGAGATGTGGCGGACAAGGCGCAGATCATGGGCGACGAACACCACCGTCAGATGCAACCTGTCCTGAAGGTCGAGAAGCAGGTTGACCACCTGCGCCTGCACCGACACATCCAGCGCCGAGACCAGTTCGTCGGCGACCAGCACCTCAGGTTCCACCGCAAGCGCGCGCGCAATGCCGATGCGCTGGCGCTGACCGCCGGAAAACTCGTGCGGGTACCGGTCGGCGGCGTCGGGCGTCAGGCGAACCAGCGCCAGCAATTCCGCGATCCGCGCCGGGATCTCGGCGGCGGGACGCATCCGGTGGACCGACAGAGCCTCGCCCAGAATCCGGTGCACCTTCATGCGCGGGTTGAGGGAGCTGTACGGATCCTGAAAGATCATCTGGACGCGGCGGTTGAAGGCGCGCCGCGCCGGCCCGGCCAGCGCTCCGATATCCTGCCCCTCGAAGCGGATGCGCCCCTCGTCACAGTCGTGCAGCCGCACAAGGCAGCGCGCCAGCGTTGATTTTCCGCAGCCGCTTTCACCGACCACGCCAAGCGTCTCGCCCCGCTTGATGTCGAGGCTGACGCCGTTCAGCGCGTGGACGGCGGGTGCCGGCTTACCCGACAGACGGCTTGCGACACCTTGCGGCAGGGCGAACCGCTTGGTGACGTTTTCGGCGGAGATCAGGATATCGCCGCTCATCCGAGGGGCGATCCTGCGGCGACGAGGGCGTCGCGGTTGAAACAGGCCACGCTGCGGTTGGGGGAAAGATCTTGTAACGCAGGGACTTGAGCCCGGCACGGATCGGTCGCGAAGTCGCAGCGTGGATTGAAGGCGCAGCCGGGTGGTATGCGGTTCAGCGCCGGGGGCGTTCCTTCGATCGACAGAAGCATCGAGCGTTCGGTCCCGGCATGCGGAACCGAGCCCAGCAGGCCGCGGGTGTAGGCGTGATTTGGCTGGGCGAAGACTTCTGCCACCGTCCCGGTCTCGACGATGCGCCCGGCATACATCACCGCCATCCGGTCGCAGGTCGCCGCGACCACGCCGAGGTCGTGGGTGACGAGGACGACGCCCATCGACAATTCGTCGCGAAGATCGAGGATCAACTTCAGGATCTGGTCCTGGATCGTCACGTCAAGCGCAGTCGTCGGTTCATCCGCCAGCAGCAACTTTGGGTTGCCGGCAAGCGCGATGGCGATCATCACGCGCTGGCGCATGCCGCCCGAGAACTGGTGCGGATATTCCCGTAGGCGCCGCGCCGCATCGGGGATGCCGACAAGGTCCATCAGGTCGCGCGCCCGCGCGGCGCGCCCGGCGCGGTCAAGGTCGGTATGGGCTTTCAGGTTTTCCTCGATCTGGGTGAAGACCGGCAGGACCGGGTTCAGCGCGGTCGTGGGTTCCTGAAAGATCATCGAAATTTGCCCGCCGCGCACGGCGCGAAGCTGTTTGTCCGTCATTGTCAGGATGTCCTGGCCCTGCCAGTTGACGCGTCCCGAAACCGAGCAGGAGGCGGGCAGTAGCCGCATGATCGAGCGGAGTGTCACGCTTTTGCCCGATCCGCTTTCGCCGACCAATCCCAGAACCTCGCCGGGCCGGACGGTGAACGAGATGTCGTTGACCGCCGTCAGCCGCCCGCCGCCGAAGCTTGCGGTCAGGTTGGAAACCTCAAGGGCGGCGGCGGTCATCGCTTGGTCCTCAGAACTTCGGCCAGCCCGTCGCCGGTCAGGCTGAACCCCAGCCCTGTCAGAACGATTGCCAAGCCCGGAAACACTGATATCCACCAAGCTGTGGCCATGAAATTCTTGCCGTCGGCGATCTGCACGCCCCATTCCGCGGCCGGTGGCTGCGCGCCAAGCCCGAGATAGCCAAGGCTCGACCCCAGCAGGATCGCCAGCGCCATGTCGGTCATCCAATAGACGACAGCGGGGGTGATCGCGTTCGGCAACAGGTGCACGAAGATGATGCGCAGGTGAGTATAGCCCATCGCGCGTCCCGCATCGGCATAGTCGAGCCGCTTCTGCACCTTGACCTCGGCCGCGATGATCCGGGCGTAGAACACCCAGCCGACCACGCCGACGGCGATATACATGTTCACCAGCCCCGGACCGAGGACCGAGACGATGGCGATCACCAGAACCAGGAACGGAAAGGTGATGACGGCATCGACGATACGCCCGAAAAGTGTCTCGGCGATACCGCCGGCATAGCCGACAAGCGCACCGATGATGGTGCCGAAGAAGAACGGGAAGACGGTGGCGAAGATCGCGATCTGCATGTCGATCGTATAGGCGTGGATCACCCGCGAAAGCACGTCACGGCCGAAGTTGTCGGTGCCCATCGGATGCGCGCGGCTTGGTCCCTGCAACAGCGCGTTATAGTCGAACGTGTTCGGATCGTAGGGGGCGAAGACGGCGGGGAAGATCGACACGATCACACTTGCGATCAGGATGGCGCCGCCAAGGATCAGCGGGCGTGGCAGACGGTCGCGCCGACTGCGTTCGGGCGATGGGGATTGCGAGGCGATTTCGGTCATCGCGACACCCGTGGATCAAGCCAGGCCTGCACCAGATCGGTAAGCAGGAAAGTGAATGATACCAGCACAGCCAGTGCAATGGTCAGGCCCTGAACCACCGGATAGTCGCGGCCATAGATGCTGTCGACCATCAGCCGCCCGGCGCCGGGAATAGCGAAGACGGTTTCGGTGATGACCGCGCCGCCCAAGAGCGTGCCGATCGACAGGCCGAACAGCGCCACCGTTGAGATAAGCGCGTTGCGCAGGACGTGGCGCATTAGCACCAGCCCCGGACGAAGCCCCTTGGCGCGGGCGAACAGCACGTATTCGGCGTCGAGCACCCCGATGATCGCCGAACGCAGGTTGCGCATCAGGATCGCAGAGAGGCTGAGCGCAAGCGTCACAGCGGGTAGGAAGAGATGGTAGAGGTGATCGAGAAAGCCGTCACCGTAGCCGCCAACCGGAAACCAGCGCAGTTTGGCGCCGAAAACCGTCAGCAGGATCAGTCCCAGGTAGAAGACCGGCATCGACAGGCCGACCTGGAACGCGCCGCGTACCGCGCTGTCGGCCAGCCGTCCGCGCCTGAGTGCTGCGACGAAGGCCAGCGGCACCGCGAAAACGACAGCGATCAGCGCCGCCATGACCGTAAGCATGATGGTGATCGGCAGCCGCGACGCGATCAGCTCTGTCACCGGAATTTTCAGGTGGATGGATTTGCCGAGATCGCCGGTGGCGACCGATTTCACGAAGACCGCGAACTGCACCGGAAGCGAGCGGTCGAGGCCGAGTTCGCGGTTGATGCGTTCCACATCGGCATCAAGTGCACGGTCCCCGAGGATGGCACTGGCTGGGTCGCCCGGTAGCAGCCGGACCAGCGCAAAAACCACGATGAGGATGAATAGAAGTGTCGGGATCAGTTGCAGGATACGACGGGCGATAAAGGATACCAGTTGCACTGCGTGCGTCCCCCGTTTCTGAATCAGTTGCGGCGCGGAGGGGATGGCCCCTCCGCGCCGTTCATATCACTGGTCGAGCCAGGTTTCGCGGAAGATGTTGTTGCCGAGCGGGATCTGGTAGAACCCGTTCACATTGGCCCCAAGTGCTACGGGATAGGGCGTTTCGTAAAGCGGGATCGTCGGGCCGCTTGCGTTGAAGATCTCCTGGATCCGCGCAAACTGCTCGGCGCGCTTGGCCGCGTCCATCTCTTTCTGAGAGGCCTCAAAAAGCTGGTCGACCTCGTCGTTCTTCCAGCCGGAATGTAGTGCGTCGATGGTCGGGCTGTAGGCGAAGTAAGAGGTGATCTGGCTGGGATCGGAGATGTCGTTGGTCCAGCCGCCGGTACGCATGTCGAATGTGCCGTTGCGATACTGTTCAGTGCGCGAGGCGTTGTCGACCTGCTTGATCTCCAGATCGATACCGATCGCACCCCACATCTGCTGCAGCGCCGTGGTGATGCCCAGATCGTCCTGGTTGCCGGCAATCGTCAGCACGCTGGTCTTGAACCCGTCGGGATAAGCCGATTCGGCGATCAGGGCCTTGGCTTTTTCCAGATCGAACGGGAACAGCGGTCCGTCACCGGAATGCATCGGGGTGGTCGAGGACATGAACGACGACAGCGGCGTGCCGACGCCGTAGGTCACGACCTGCACCAGCGCGTCCTTGTTAGTGGCGTAGTTCATCGCCTCGCGAACCTTTTCGTCAGACAGTGGGTTTTCCCTGCCCTCGATTTCCGGCCGCACGTTGATGATGACGTCCCAGACCCGGGTGCCGGGGAAGAGTTCCATCTTGATGTTGGGATCGGCCTGAAGCTCGGCCACACGCGCGAAGGGGATGAATTCCGCGCCGTCGATGTCGCCCGATTGCAGCTTGAGGATGCGTGTCGCGTCGTCCGGTATGATCTCGAACGTCAGCCCGTCAAGATAGGGCAGCGGCTGGCCGTCGGCGCCCATATCCCAGTAGTTCGGGTTCTTGACGAATTTCATGTTGGCGCCGCGATCCCAGCTTTCCAGCATGAACGGACCGGTGCCGATTGGCTTCTTGCCAAATTCCTCTGCCTTCGCAGCGTCGGTGTCGCCCGGCATCGCCTCGAAAGCGGCCTTCGGCATGATCGCAGAGTTGAAGACGCTGAGCGCCGAGAGGATCGTCGGATCGGGGTATTTCAGCTTCAGTTCAATCGTTTGCGGGTCGGGCGACGTGACGGTGTCGACCGAGGCCAGAAGGAAGTTCCAGATGCCGTTGTCGGGATTGCGGGCGCGGTCGAGTGACCACACGACATCCTCGGCCGTCATCGCCGTGCCGTCCGAGAATTTCACGCCTTCGCGCAGCGTCAGCGTGACCGCGTCGCCGGCGTCGCTGAGGGACCATTCGGTCGCAAGTCCCGGTTCAAGATCGAGGCCGTCGTCGGTCGGGTTGATGAGCGTTTCGTAGATGTTGTTCATCACCCAGATGTCGACGTTGGCGTCGTTCAGGACCGGATCGAGGAACAGGCTGTCAGTATAGCGGCCATAGGTCATGACGCCGCCGCGTTCTTGCGCGGTCGCGGCGGTCTGGCCCCCTAGCAAGACGGCGGCCGACAGCGCGGTAATCGAAAGAATTCTCATGTTAGCACCTCCCAGGTTGCTTGTAGCGTTATACCTATTCGAAACGTTTCACGAGAAAAGTTACAAGTCAATGTTACAGTTTGCTAGATTTCTGCTGTTTTATCCCCTAATCTGCTGGAAAATACGTGCAGCGATGGCAAAAGCATATCTTTTATATAGCACAATTATCTGGAAGACGAAATGAGAATCAAGATCGACCGCAAGTCGGCCATCTCGATCCGCCAGCAACTGAAAGGCGCGATCGAGCACGAGATTTCCTTTGGGGCTTTGCAGTCCGGCGATCCGCTGCCATCGGTGCGTGATCTGGCCGAGCAGGTCGGCGTCGCGCCGATGACCGTCAGCAAGGTCTATGGCGATCTGAAATCCGGCGGGCTGGTCGAGGGGCGATCCGGTTCGGGGACTTTCGTCGCCGAAACCGCGTTTGGCCAGATGGCGGACCGTGCCGTTATCCACCGGCTGCGCAAGGAAATCGATGCCGTCATCGACCTGGCGCTGAAGACCGGGCTGAAGCCTGCCGACATCCTGACGATGATCAATGCGCGCGTCACCTACCGGCTGGGCACCGGGCCGCGCAAGGATCTTGTGATGGTCGGGTTGTTCAGCGACGCCACCACCAGCTACGCGCGCTGCGTCGAGGATCAGGTCGGACATCTGGCCTCGGTCGAGGCGACGACGCTGGACCGGGTGACCGCTGATGCGGCGCTGCGGGCGCGGGTCGCGGCGGCAGATCTGATCCTGACCTTCGCCAATCTGGAAGACGATATCAGGCGGTTGTTGCCCGAGGCCCGGGTGCTGTCGCTGCGCTTCATCCCGTCAGAGGCGACACGCATGGCGCTGGCCTCGCTCGATCCGATGGCGCGGGTCTGCGTGGTGTCGCGCTTTGCCGATTTTCTGCCGATCCTGAGCCTTGGCGTGCGCCGGTTCGCGGCGCATCTGCAGGGCGTCACGACGCTGGCGCTTGACGATCCGGCGCTGCCCGCAGCGCTTGCCGATTGCGATGTGCTTGTGCTGTCCACGGGCGCCGAGGCGGCTGCGGTCCACGCGCGGCCCGGCGCGCAGCAGATCGAATACCGCCACATCCCCGATCCCGGCGACGTCGACCGGCTGGTCATTCCCTTCATCACCAATGCCGAAGACCCCGTCGAGGGTGGCAGAAAGGAAGCGTCATGAAAGTGTCCGAGATGAACTGGCAGCAGGTCGAGGCCTGGCTGAAGCACAGCGATCTGGCGGTTCTGCCGCTGGGCAGCACGGAACAGCATGCCGGGCTGTCGCTGTCGGTCGATTCGATCCTGTCCGAGAAGGTCGCGCTGGATGCCGCAGAGCCGTTGGGAGTGCCGGTGTTTCCGGCGGTGCCCTACGGGCTTACGCCATATTTTCTTGGATATCCCGGCTCGGTCAGCCTGCGGGTCGAGACCTACGCCCGCGTTGTCCGCGACATTCTGGACAGTCTGCGCGGCCAGGGGTTCCGGCGCATCCTGATCGTCAATGGTCATGGCGGCAACGCGCCGGCGGGCGCTCTGGCGATCGAGTGGATGGCTGACAACCCCGACTGCGCGGTGAAGTTTCACAACTGGTGGAACGCGCCCAAGACCTTCGCCAAGGTGCAGGAGATCGACACCGTCGCCTCGCATGCGTCGTGGATGGAGAACTTTCCCTGGACCCGGTTGTCAGGTGTCGAGATGCCGGACCAACGCAAGCCGATGATCGACCTTGAAAAGATGCGGGTGATGAACCCCGAAGGTGTGCGTAAATATCTCGGCGACGGCAATTTCGGCGGTTACTACCAGCGCTCGGACGAGGACATGAAGGCAATCTGGGACGTGGCTGTCAGCGAGACCCGCCGCCTGATGGATGAGGGCTGGAGTTGACTGGCCCGATTCTGATCTGGGGGGCCGGCGCGATCGGCGGCAGCCTTGGTGCCGGGTTTCTCAGGGCAGGGCACGACGTGGTTTTCGTCGACAACGTGGCCGAGCATGTGGCGGCCATCAATCGCGAGGGGCTGAAGATCGTCGGCCCGATCTTCGAGGATACGGTGCGCGCGCCCGCCTTCCTGCCGGGCGATCTGGCGGGCCGATTCGACTGCACGTTCCTGTGTGTCAAGGCGCTGCATACCGAGGCCGCGGCGCGCGAGCTTGCGCCGCATGTCAGCGAAGGCGGCTATGTGGTTTCCGCCCAGAACGGGTTGAACGAGATCGCCATTGCCGATGTCGTCGGCAGGGGCCGGACCATCGGGTGTTTCGTGAATTTCGGTGCCGATTATCTGGAACCGGGCGTTGTCACCTATTCCGGGCGCGGCGCCGTGGTGGTCGGCGAGCTTGACGGGGCGCAAACCGAGCGGATCAGGACGCTGCACGGTCTGACGCAGGATTTCGACCCCGAGGCGGTGCTGACCGCGAACATCTGGGGCTATCTTTGGGGCAAATTGATCTACGGTGCGCTGCTGTTCGCCACGGCGCTGACCAATGACAGCATCGCCGATGTGCTTGACGACAAGACGGCGCGGCCGGTGCTGACCCGTCTGGGGCAGGAGGTGGGCCGGGTTGCCGCCGCCGAGGGTATCCGCACCGAGGCGTTCAACGGCTTTGATCCCGCCGCCTTCATGCCCGACGCGGAAGCAGCCACGATCGAGCGGTCATTCGACGAGATGGTCGCGCATAATCGCCGCTCGGCCAAGTCGCATTCCGGTATCTGGCGCGATCTGGCGGTTCGCAAACGCAAGACCGAGGCAGAGGCGCAGCTTGGCCCCATCGTCGAGACCGGGCGGAAGCACGGGATTGAGACGCCGCTGACCGCGCGGCTGATTGCAATGGTCGCCGAGATCGAAGCCGGCAGGCGGCCGTTGTCGGGCGACAATTTGGCGGAACTGGCAAAGGGCGCAACATGAACATCGGATTTGCAGGTCGTCGGGTGATCGTGACCGGCGCGGCGCATGGCTTTGGCCGCGCCATCGCGCAGGGGTTCGCGGCGGAGGGGGCGAAGGTGTTCGCCTGCGACGTGAATGCCGAGGGGCTGGCTGAGACCGCAAAGCTGTCCGGCTGCGAAGCCGTCACACTCGATGTCGGCGACCGTGCGGCGGTTCAATCCGCAGTGGCGAAGATCGAAGACGTCGACATCCTTGTCAACAACGCGGGTGGCGTCTGCGGCCAGACAGGCCGCCCGATCGAAGAGATCAGTGCTGATGACTGGCAGGCGATCTTCGACGTGAACCTTTCGGGCACGTTCTTCATGACCCAGGCGGTTGCCCCGGCGATGAAGCGGAACAAGGCTGGGCGGGTGGTCAACATTTCCTCGGGCGCGGGCCGCACGATCAGTCTGACGGGGATACAGGCGTATGCCAGCGCCAAGGCCGGGCAGATCGGCCTGACCCGGCAACT
The DNA here is from genome assembly GCA_037968535.1 of Paracoccaceae bacterium. Lineage (GTDB taxonomy): Bacteria > Pseudomonadota > Alphaproteobacteria > Rhodobacterales > Rhodobacteraceae > JAHEAO01. The sequence goes on along the minus strand of JBBKVT010000093.1, from coordinate 368 downwards.
GGCGCATGAACTTGGCCCCTGGGGGATCACGGTGAACTGCATAGCGCCGGGCTTTGTGCTGTCCAACCCCACGACCGCGCGGCAATGGGACGCGATGGGCAAGGAGGGGCAGGAGCGGCTGTTGAACAATATTGCGCTGCGCCGTCTGGGCTCGCCTGCGGATATCGCCAATGCCGTCATGTTCTTCGCCTCGGATCAGGCCAGGTGGATCACCGGCGAGACGCTGGGAGTGGACGGTGGCAAATGAGCGAGGTCGAGGACTGGCTGGCCGCGCATGAGGCCGAGGCGGTTGAGCAGCTTGAAGCGTTTTGTCGTATCCCCAGCGTGTCGACCGATCCCGCCTACGCGGGCGACATCCGCAAGGCTGC
>JBBKVT010000092.1:0-6303 GCA_037968535.1 Paracoccaceae bacterium | reverse complement strand
TGAACGGGCGCATTCTGGCGAAACTCGATCATCTGAACCCGGGCTTTTCGAAGAAGGACCGGGCCGCCAGAAGCATCATCCAGATCGCAAGGGCGTCCGGCGCATTGCGTCCCGGCCAGCCCGTGGTCGAACTGACCAGCGGCAACATGGGCACCGGCCTTGCCATCGTCTGCAGTATCCTCGGACATCCGTTCGTCGCGGTCATGTCACGCGGCAACTCGGTGGAACGTACCCGAATGATGCGGGCGCTGGGCGCCGAAGTGGTGCTGGTAGACCAGCGTCCCGGATCCATCCCCGGTCAGGTATCGGGCTGCGATCTGGCAGAGGTGGAAACCGTCGCTCAAGGTCTCGTCACCGAACGCGACGGCTTTCGCGCCGACCAGTTTCACCACCCCGCCAACTTGCAGGCGCATTACCTGACAACTGGCCCAGAGCTTTGGTCCGACAGCGGCGAAAGCCTGACCGCGTTTGTGGATTTCGTCGGCTCGGGCGGTACCTATGCCGGGACGATCCGGGCGTTGAAGGAATTTGACCCGGCGATTCGCGGCTATGTCGTGGAACCCGAAGATGCGGCGGCGCTGGCAGGTTCACCCGTCACCCGGCCGGATCACCCGATTCAGGGCGGCGGCTATTCGATGTCCGATCTCGATTTCCTGACCGATACCCCGGTCGACGGTTACTTGACCGTCAGCGCCGATGCCGCTCGCACCGCCACCCGCGCACTGGCTCGCGAAGAAGGCATTTTCGGCGGCTTTTCCGCCGGCGCGAATGCGTCTGCGGCGCTGGACTTGCTGGCAGGTCCGCTGCGTGGCGCGGTGATCGGGATCGTGATCTGTGACAGCGGGCTGAAATATCTCTCGACCGATCTGTGGGACTAGGACGCAGACGCCAGAAACCCCTTGGCCGCGGTCACGGCGCGCCGCAGATAGGTTGGCAGTCTGGGATTGTCCGTCGCCAATCTGGGGATCGTCCAACCAATCGCGCTGAACGACCGCAACATCGCGAACATCGCGAACAATCCGCGCGCCTCGTCCGTCAATCCGCGCTCTGCTGCATAACCGTCCAGCAGGCCGTCGACGATCCGGGGGTAGGTCAGATCGTCCACCGCCTGCGTGACCGCTGCCGCAAGGTCGTACATCCGGTAGCCAAAGCCGCAATCGTCGAAGTCGATCAGCGCCAGACCTTTGGACGTCTGAAACACGTTCTCGCGCAGCGCATCGGCATGGATCAGCCCGACATCCGCCGCAGGATCATACTGCGCCAACACCTGCCGCGCCCGGTCCCGCGCCGCAATCAACAGCGCCACCTCGTCCGGCGTCAGACCCGGTGCCTCCCAGTATTTTCCCCATAGCGGGTTCGGCCCCGTCAGGCCGTCCCTGTCCCAGCGCGGTCGCACGAACCCGTCCGGCAAGACCAGCGCATCGGTCAGATTGTGCAGCCGCGCCAACAACGCCCCGACGTTCCTGTAAAGCGCGTAATGGTCCTCGCCGGTACCGGCCAAACCCATCCCCACCGCGCCGATCGGCGCGCCTTCCATCCAGTCGATGACCGTAGCCATCTGACCGCCAGCCAGTTCCCCGATCAGCCCGCCAGCCAGCATCGGCACGGGTCGCGGCGCGGCAAAGCCTTGAGCAACGAGCATGTCGCACCAGACCAGTTCCGACCGGATTTCCGCAGCACTTCGATAGCCCGGCCGATGCAGCCGCAGCGCCGCCGGTCCACCGGGCAATGTCACCCGATAAACCGCATTCTCGCGACGCGAGATCAGCCGCTGTTCGCCGGTCCCGCCCCAAAGCGCCAACGCATCGGCAGCGTCGCTCATGCCGGCACGGACTTCAGCGCCCGTACCAACGCATCCAGCGCCAGATCGGCATGGGCCCGCGAAAACGGCATCGGCGGACGCAGTTTCAGCACGTTGGCGCCGCGTCCAAGCCGGTTGACCAGCACACCCTCTTCGCGCATCGCCTCGACCAGCCGACCGGTGAAGTCGCCCGCTGGTTGCCCGTCGCGCATGAACTCCACGCCGAAAAACAGACCAATTCCGCGCGCCTCAGCGATCAGCGGATGGGTCAGCGCCTTCAACCCGCTCAGCATGTAGGCCCCGACATCGCGGGCATTCTCGACCAGCGCCTCCTGCTCGATCACCTCCAGCACCGCCATTGCCGCCGCCGCTGACACCGGATTGCCGCCGAACGTATTGAAATAACCAAACGATTCGCGGAACGCCTCCATGATATCCGGCCGTGCCACAACCGCCGCCACCGGGTGCCCGTTGCCCATCGGCTTTCCCAGCGTCACGACATCGGGCGCGAAACCCATGGCGTCATGGCCCCACCAATGCGATCCGAGCCGCCCGAACCCCGGCTGCACCTCGTCGCACAGGATCAGCCCGCGGGCGCGCCGGACCACGCCCAGCGTCGGTTCCAGAAACCCCTCGGGCAAGGCGGGCAGGCCTTCGTTGGCAAACACCGGACACAGCATCATGCCGGAAAAGCCCGCGCCGGATTCCTCCAACTCGACAATGGCGCGGCCGACATGTTCGGCGAATGCCGCGGCCTGCCCGTCGAGGGATCCCCCCACCGGACGGATCGAATCCGGTGCCGGCACCAGCCGAACATGGCCACCGCGTCCGCCAATCAGGGCGCGTCGCGTCGACAGTTGACTGACCGCGGCGGTATTGCCGTGGTAGGTGTTGTCGGTGGCGATGACCCCGGTCTTGCCGGTTACCGCCTGCGCCATTCGCAGCGCGATGTCATTCGCCTCGGACCCGGTGCAGACCATGATCGCCTGACTCAATCCGTGGCCCAGCTTCGCCGTCAGCGCCTCGACATAATCAAGGATGCCTTCATGCAGATACCGGGTATGGGTGTTCAGGATCGCGGCCTGCCGCGCAATCGCCTCGACCACGCGCGGATGGCAATGGCCGACATGCGGCACGTTGTTGTAGCAATCCAGGTATTTCCGACCCCCGGAATCCCACAGCCAGACTCCTTCGCCGCGCACCAGATGCAGCGGCTTTTCGTAGAAGGTCGGCACATTCGGCCCCAACAGCCGCCGCCGCCGCTCGATCAGGCTTTCGCTCATGTCCCGCCGTCCCCACCCGGCCGCATTCTGCGTCCGATGCCGCATACTAACCCGCCGTTCTGGATACACCAGAGCAGCCCCCGCAAAGAAGTGAAGCCCAACGCCGTGCAAGCATGCTATGGTGATGACAGGGCCGGACTATCGCCCGGCTCTCGCCCGGGGCCCAGTTGCCGCAACCACTTGCGGCGCTACCCCTGACGGTCACCCGATCTCAGAGGGGATACCATGGTCAAGACAATCGGAAACCCACTTTCCTGGCTGTTCAGCCACGCCGGCACCACCGGCGCGCATCTGGCAGATGTCACCGCACATCTGGGCAGCGATCACGCTTTCGAAGAACCGCAGGTTCGCAAGATTACCACCCACGATCTGCGCGAAGCGCTTCGAAAAGGCATCGAGGATTTCGGCGCGATGCGCACCGATGTCGCGTTCATCGCCCTGATCTATCCGATCATCGGGCTTCTGCTGGCCTGGCTCGCGTTTCACCGCGACCTGATGCATCTGGTGTTCCCGGTGCTTTCGGGCTTCGCGCTTGTGGGCCCGTTCGCCGCGATCGGTCTTTACCAGATGAGCCGGGAACGCGAGGCCACCGGATCGGCAAGTTGGGCCGCTGGCGTGTCTGTGCTGGCCGCCCCGTCGTTCGGCGCGGTCATCGTGCTGGGCCTGTTCCATGTCGCGCTGTTCATGATCTGGATCGCAATCGCCGACCTGATCTACGCCACGACACTTGGCCCCGAAGCCCCGACCTCGGCGGCAGCGTTCCTGACCGCGCTGACCGCCACGACGGCGGGCTGGACGATGATCGTGATCGGCACCCTTGTCGGCGCGGCCTTTGCAATCCTTGTCCTGGCCACCAGCGTGGTGTCGTTCCCGCTGCTGCTTGACCGCAACGTCGGCCTGCCGGTGGCAATTGCCACATCGGTTCGGGTGGCACAGGCGAACCCGGTCCCGATCGCGCTCTGGGGTCTGATCGTGGCCGTCGCGCTGGTGCTTGGATCTTTGCCGGCGCTTCTGGGACTAATCGTCGTGATGCCGGTGCTGGGCCATGCGACCTGGCATCTTTACCGCCGGGCAATCGCGCCACCGCGCCGCATCGCCACACCGGAACTCAAACCCACGGCGGTCTGACAGCCTTACTCGTCGTCGGCGACCTTGCCGCGCAGCGCCTTGACGGTGCCGCGCTGGGTCTTGGTCGCCAGCCGTCGCCGTTTTGACCCAAGCGTCGGTCTTGTCGGAACCCTGCGCTTGGGTCGCTCCAGCGACGACCGGATCAGGTCGGCCAAACGTTCTCGGGCGATTTCGCGGTTGCGGGCCTGACTGCGAGTCTCGTCGACCTGAATGATCAACGCGCCCTCCTTGGTCCAGCGCCGCCCCGCCAGCCGCTTCAGCCGTGTCTTGGCGTGGTCCGGCAGGTTGGGGCTGCGTTCGGCCTCGAATCGCAACTCGACCGCCGTTGACACCTTGTTGACGTTCTGCCCGCCGGGACCGGACGAGCGCACGAATTGCTCGGTCAGTTCCCAGTCCTCGATCGTGATCTGATCGTTCACTTTCAACATCGTTCTTCCGTGCCCGATTGTCGTCGGTTTCGCAATCGGCCCTGCCAACTGGAATGTACAAACGCGTGTGTACAGGGCCGTACAGAACGTACATTCGCGTGCTGCAATTTCGTAAGAAATGCCCATTTCGGTGGGATGTGCCGGCTGGCGTTCGACGGCATCGAAAAGGGCCGCCAGTTACCCAGCGGCCCCTCGAGATCTACGGAGACGGGCCAGTTAGAGCCTGAACCCAATCAGAAGCGTTTAAGCCCTCAGGACTGCCTGCTGGCTACGGCCCTCCTGACTGTTCCAACCGCGCTCTCCAATATCACTCTAGACACTGGACCACCTCCTTTCTCTGAATTGCCGATACTTGAAGGTTGGCACAGATTTTGTGTTTGTCAAAACTTTTTACGCTACCCGTGCGACCATTCTGGTCACGATTATGCGAAATGGAATCAGCGCGACCAACGCAAGCGCAAGCTTGACGCCCCAGTCCGCCAGCCCCAGCGATACCCACAACGGTACTGCCGGACCCACCCCCAGAAGCGGCAGAACCTCGCCCGCCCAGGATACGTCGTTGGTCGGCTCGATAAAGCTGAGCGACGCCGAAAAAGCGATTGAAAAGAACAAGATAGTATCGACGCTGGACCCTACCAGCGTGCTCGCCAAAGGCGCCTTCCACCATCGCCCGGCCCGCAGCCTGTCGAATATCGCAACGTCCAGCATCTGCGCCGTAAGGAACGCGATCCCCGACCCGATTGCGATCCGCCAAGTCACCAGCGGTCCGAATTCACCGACGATCTGGGTGCCGATCAGGGAACAGGCAATACCAACCAAAAAGCCAATGAAAACAACGCGTCGGGCGGCGGATGGCCCGTAAACACGATTCATTACATCGGTGACAAGGAAGGCAACCGGATAGGTGAATGCCCCAAAGGTCAGCCACTGCCCCAGCAGGAACTGGACAAGAATATTAGAGGCCACCACGACGGCGGCCATGGCGAAAACGCCGGGAAGAATGCGAGTCATGTTATGTTCCGTTTTGACAAGGGCGCGGAGACTTGGCCCCCGAACCATCCGGGGACAGCGCGTTCTAACGCTCCGTCCAACCGACTTCAAGTCAGTCCTTCAGGCGGTACTCTACCAGTTCAGTGCGCTGAAACGACTTGAAATTATCGTCTGAAATCATAGTGATACGAAGGAAACCAGCGGCGTCCATCCAGACCGCAATCCCTTCAAGATTGTCATGAACGCCGGTACCGGTCTCAAGCAGAATTTCCTCGTTGCTCACCCGGTCACCCGTGAAATCGAACCGCCGCACCCGCGTCTGAAACCCAAAAATGCCGGTCAGGTGACGCTCAAGCAGATAGAATTTTCCGTCCGGACCAAAGTCACCACCCACCGGCAGGTAGGGGGGACGGCGTGGTATTCCGAAGGGTTGGTCCCACTTTCCGTTGCGATAGCGAAAGACCGGAAACGGTCGCGACAACATACCCGACCGTTCCGGCAAAGTGTAAAGAGCGCCGTCCTTGTCGATCGCCAAAGTCTCGAGCGAAGAGTTGTTTTGCATCCCGTTGAATTCCTGCGGACGCGGGATCCTGATCGCGTCGGATGTCATCGTCGGATACATCGCGACGCGGTGATAGCCTTCGAAGGACACATAGATCGTGCCGTCCTTGGC
>JBBKVT010000091.1:0-8499 GCA_037968535.1 Paracoccaceae bacterium | reverse complement strand
CATTCGAGGCGCTCTTCCAATCCGTCGCGCAGACCTGCAACCTCTTCCCGCCTGAAGAGTGCTTCAACTTCTTCAAGGCTGCTGGATATGTTGCAGATTAAATGGACGCCGCTCTAGCCGGTGCGGATTGTCAAGATATCGAGTGTTCACCGGCGTTTCACCTGCATGGATCGAGCGTTGCGAAATCAAAAAATGTACCAGTCCGGGAGCTGATTGCCGGCTTGACCGCCTGAAATCGGGTTTCTCCAGCGATGCCTCATGCTGTTCCAACACCGTGTGTTTCACCGCGCCACTCCATGAACAAAGCTGTCTTGTCTGTACCGGAAGGGAGGGTCGTGTAGGGTTCGATCTCTACAAAACCCATCTTTCTGTAAAGTGAGATCGCGTCTTTCAGGAAAATGGCCGTGTCGAGCCGGATCATCGGGAGACCCCAGGAACCCATCCGCACAATCAGTTCCTGGATCAATAAACGCCCCAAGCCCATGCCGCGAGCGGTCGGCAGAACGTAGAGCCGCTTCATTTCGGCAATGCCCGGTTCGATTGGATGGGCGAGCACGCAACCGACCGGGGTGTTCCCGATCCTTGCAATAAGTGCAATACCATTCGGAGGAACGAACTGGGTCGCCACTTCGTCCAGCGCCTGTTGGAGCCGTTCGCGACTGTAATAGGAGCCGAGGTCTTCGGTTTCGGCCGGAAAGGTATCGAACAGCCACTGAACATAGCTGCGCACCATCGTTCTGACGACCTCGATATCGCTCTGGGTCGCCATTTCGCTTACGTTTGGCGGAATCACGGCAAAACCTTTTGGAAATTCATAGTTTACAATATCCTCTACAAACCCTCCTTTAGGCAATCAGACTAAAATGTGACATGGGCGCTGACGTCTGAAAGGCAAAGGTATTCCCATAGCGGGAATGATCTCGCTTCGTGTTGCGCCGTCCTGCACAACGTGGACTGCAATGTCGATGCGGCAGTGGAGAGGCGTCGGGCGCCATCCGCTACTGCCGTATGAGACGAGACCCCTTCTCTCCAATCATGACTGTCGTCGCATTGGTGTTCGCACTGACTATCGCGGGCATTGCTGAGGCATCGCAAACCCTGAGGCCCTCGATGCCGTGGACGCGGAGATCGGGGCCAACGACGGCGCGCTCGTCCGACCCCATGCGGCAGGTGCTTGTGGGGTGCCAGATGGTTGACGCGCTGCGACGGATCCGCAGTTCAAGGGCGGCGTCATCCAGATCGCCCGGATCGGCACGCCCCAACCTCACCTCATCGAAAGGACCTGCGTTCAGGATGTCCATTCGTCGTCGCACGCCTTCTGCAGTCAGCCGCAGGTCGTGCGGCTCGGCGAAGTAGTTTGGGTCGATCAGGGGGCGGTCGAGCGGATCGGCGGAGGCAAGGGTTACCGAGCCCCGGCTCTGCGGTCGGCTGATCCAGCCGCCAACATAGACGCGGCTTCGATCAGGCTGGCCGTCCAAGCGGTAGAACTCCGCGACGCCAGAAGTGAAAGTGGCCTCGAAATCCGGGTCGGGGTCACTGGCATCCAGCCTCAGAAAGGCGCCTGCATCCAGATAATTCGTGGCAAGATGACCGGCAGCAGTCGCCCCGAACTCCGCCACCGCGGCGTCAAAGTCGGCGGCGTTGCCGCCTAGATCCAACGGCTCCTTCAGAACCGCACTGACAGCGCCGCCGCCGATGTGATCCTGCAGATCCTGTCCAACGCCTGGCAAGTCAGCGACCACCGGGATGTCATGAGCCGAAAGATGGGCCGCAGGACCGACGCCGGACAACATGAGGAGGTGCGGCGATCCGATCGCTCCGGCGGCAAGGATCACCTCACAACCGGCCTCGACCCGCTGGATCTGTCCATCAACAAAGATCTCGACGCCCCGCGCCCGCCCGTTTTCAATCACGAGCCGAAAGACGAAAGCGTTGCGGAGCAGTGTAAAGTTCGCACGATCTCGGATCGGGTCGATGAAGGCTTCCTTGCTCCCGCACCGACGACCGTTCTTAACCGTTGACTGAAAGTAGCCACAGCCCTCCTGCGACGCTCCGTTGAAATCGGGGTTGTAGATAATGCCGATGGACTGCGCCGCCTCAAGGAAACGCTCGCACAGCTGATGACGATACGGGTTGGTCACGACCTCCATAGGCCCATCTGTTCCATGGTAATCGTCCGCAAAAGCCGTATTACCTTCGGAGCGCCGGAAATAGGGCAGGACGTCCTTGTACCCCCATCCGGAGTTGCCCATCGCCTCCCAGCGGTCGTAGTCGCCACGGTTGCCTCTGACATACATCATCAGGTTCAGCACGCTGGTGCCGCCGACGGCGCGGCCTCGCGGATAGGCGATCCGCTGTCCGAAGAGCTGCTTCTGTGGGGTAGTTGTGTAGGCCCAGTCGAGCTTGGATCCCTGAAGATACATAGCGGCACCAGGTATCGTCGCGAGGTGCGAATCCGGCTCGCCGCCAGCCTCGATCAAAACCACGCGGCATGTGGGATCCGCGCTCAGGCGATCGGCGAGGACGCATCCCGCTGAGCCTGCGCCGACGACAATGTAGTCGAAGTTCAAGGCGGCACCCCAAGTCGGAAAAGCACGCCACGAAGGTACCACGGCAAGGCGGCAAAAGCTACGATCGAGAATTCTCGTCGTGCGAGATTGTTCAGTTACCAAATGCAGCTCCGGTGGAAAGCGGCCTTTCGCTGCGCGAGCCTAGGACGGTTGCTGAGCGGACAATATGGTCATTTGCTACAGCCGCGAAACGCCCATTTTTTGGAGAGCCTTCTGAAAACTCGGGCGTTACTGATGTAGAGAGGATCAGGGCCGGATATCGACAAAAAGGGCATTAAACCCCTGACCAGCATGTCCACGCCATAGTGCAAGGTGTCTCCCCGAATCGGGACGACATAGGCAGACCGGTAGCCACAGGCAATTGCCGCCCTGAGATCACTGGGATGGGCAGCCACCATCATGATTTCATCCGGCACGCAGTCGAGAATTTCCGCGGCTCGGGAATAGCAGCGGGGATCGGGCTTATAGACACCAAGCACATCGCAGGACAAGATCAGGTCCCAGTCGATTCCATTCCGGCGAGAGGACCCGACCGCCATAGTGCAACTGAGTATCGTCAAAGAGCGACCAAGTATCGTTTTCGCAGCGCCGCGATCGCCTCGCGCGCGCCGGGCCAAGCTGGCATATGGCGCCAGGAACGCTCCAGTTGATGCTGGATTTCGGGCGAGGGCTCTCCCAGACCTGCCTCTCGCCAAACTTCCCGCGCGATCCGCGAAAGCATCTGGTCTGAAGAATGCCATGGTTCCTCGCCACTCATGACTGCAGCATTCAAGTCAAGAAACCTGGCACGGCAGTTCATGGAGAACGCGTTGCGATCAAAATCCTCGGCCAGACTTCGCGGAAAGACGCGGTCGAGGGTTTCAGTTATGGCGCTGCTCCAATCGAAAACCGTGCCGCCAATATCGAAAATCAACGTTCGAATATCGTTGATGGACATCCTGGTCCGCCCCATTGTGAGGTTTCGCGAGAAATCGTGGGCGCAGGGTAGCATCGGAGCCTCGTTTGGCGCAATGCGCCGCACCAACCGATTGCAACTGGTTGCCGCGCAATGGCGACAACCCTATTGGTCGATTGCCGGTGAACTCCGGCGGAACGGTATTGCGGCCGTCGTCCGACGGTTCTTGCTGGGTGTCCTCGCACACCACGACTGGGTGGTTCGTCTTGGTCCCAAGCCAATCATTCATGCGCCGGGTTCGACTTCACGCGGCTCGCCAACAATACCGTCAATCGCTTGATCAACCTTTTGCCAAGTCCGGCGGCATCCCGCATCAGGTCGGAGCTGCGCACCATCAACCGGTTCAGACCGGATTGCGCCCACATCATTCTTTCGTCGTGTTGCGCCGGTGCGCCGAAAGCCACCACAGACCAGGGGTCGAGCCGAGTGCTAGTATGAAAGGGTATTTTCCGGGTAGGATCGCGATGGATCGGGTTTTCGTCCGGTTTTCTGTCCATGATTTTCTCCCTTGTATGCGTTGATTGTCGTAGTCTCTCGGTCATGCATACGTGCGCGGTGGGGAGTGGCCTGGGAATCGCGGGTGAAAGCGCAGGGAAAAACAAGGCAGGCGACGTGAAAACGGTGGAAGCTGAGAAAGATGGGCAAGCCAAGGCTGACATTGCTGGGTGGGTTCACGATGATCGCGCCGGATGGGGCGGCGTTTGAACCGCAAGGCCAGAAAGCACGTGCGCTTCTTGCGATCTTGGTGTTGTCACCAAGATACGAGCTGCCGAATGAAAAGATCATTTCCCTGTTGTGGAGCGACAGGGGCGAGATGCAGGGACGGGACAGTCTGAAGCATGCTGTTATCGACCTGCGGCGAAACGTTCTCCATGCAGCTGAGGGCTGGCTGAAATCGGGTCAGGGTCGGATTCAGGTGGCGCCGGATGCATTTTGGTGTGATGTCACGGAATTTCGAACCCTTACGTCGAGCGGCGACCCATCGGACGCCATGCAGGCCATGGACCTGTTCAGAGGGGATCTCTTGGACGGTCTGCAAGTCCGCGACCCGGGTTTCGAGGAATGGCTCCGTGAAGAACGTGCTGGTCTGCGGTCCCTTGCAGAGCATTGCGCCGGAAGGCTGTTGGCCGCCGCTGAAAAAAGTGGTGATCAAAGGGCGGTTATTCAGGCCGCTGAGCGATTGAGCAGCCTTGATCCGCTCAGTGAAACCGCCTGCCGCGCTGCAATGCGAGCGCATGTCAGGCTCGGTGAAAGATCAACGGCATTGCGGCTGTTTTCCGCCATGAAGGAACAGCTGCGGCTTGAATTGGACGCCGAGCCCGATGCTGAAACCGGCGATCTGGAACGCGCGATCAGGCGTGGGCAAACCGCCGCAGATACTGGAAACCAATCTGATACAGCTGGGGACCATATCGAACCGGAGGGAATTGGCTATGTCCACCACAAGCCCTCAATCGCGGTTCTGCCATTCCAGAACATGAGTGGCGATACCGAGCAGGACTACTTTGCCGATGGGATGGTCGAAGAAATCATCACTGCGCTGTCTCGGATGCACTGGCTGCTGGTAATTGCTCGAAATTCCAGCTTCACCTACAAAGGCAAGGCCGTCGACGTGAGGCAGGTAGGGCGCGACCTTGGCGTTCGCTACGTCATGGAAGGCAGCGTACGCAAAGCGGGGGATCGAGTTCGTGTTACTGGACAACTTATCGATACCTCGACCGGAGCTCATATCTGGGCCGACCACTTCGATGGCGATCTTGAGGATGTTTTCGATCTGCAAGATCAAGTAACTGCCAGCGTTATCGGTGCCATTGCTCCCCGACTGGAGCGGGCCGAGATTGAGCGCGCGAAGCGGAAACCGACCGAGAGCCTTGACGCCTATGACTATTTTCTGCGCGGCATGGCTTGTGTTCATCAATGGACCCGGGAGGCCAACAACGAGGCACTTGATTACTTCGCCCTCGCAATTCGGTTGGATCCGGAATTCGCCACTGCCTATGGCATGGCGGCACGCTGTTATTCCCAACGCAAGGTTAGCGGCTGGGAAGTCGAACGTGCGCAAGAGACCGCCGAAGCGGAACGACTGGCCCGCCTGGCTGCAGCATTTGGCAAGGATGATGCGATCGCTCTTTGTACAGCGGGGATGGCATTGGCCTATGTTGTCGGTGACCTAGAAGGCGGTGCGGCTCTGATTGAGCGTTCGCGCCAACTAAATCCTAACTTGGCTTGGGCTGGGCTTTTCAGTGGTTGGGTGAATGTCTGGCTCGGAAAGCCTGAAATCGCGATCGAGCGTCTTAATCGGGCCATGCTGCTAAGTCCGCACGATCCTCACGTATACAATATGCAGGCAGCCAAAGCATCGGCACATTTTGTTGCCGGCCGTTATGCCGAGGCTTCCTCTTGGGCGGAGCGGGCGGTACGCGAGCAGCCAAATCATCTGATCGCGGGGTGCATCGTCGCGGCGAGCGCCGCGCTCGACGACCGCCTGAAGGATGCGCAGGCGGCAGTGGTGCGTCTACGTCAACTCGACCCCAAGTTATGCGGATCGGATCTCGGTTATTTGATTCCTCTCCGTCGGTCAGAAGATTTGGCGCGGCTGGAGGACGGTTTACGAAAAGCGGGTCTTCCAGACTAAGTTGGGAAGCGCCGGGAAAGGATTGAAATGGTGCTTCCTGGTGCGAAACCACGCTTTGCGCTGGCTTGCAAAACCTCCCAAGGTTGAAGCCGCGGGGGGCTTTGTCAGAACAAATCGACTTGAGACGGGCAGAGTGGTCTCGTAGCCTTCACACATGACAAAAAGCGACCCGTTCAAGTACTTTCACAGCAGTCCCGAGGTTATTCGCCTGGCGGTTATGCTGTACGTATCAATTTGACCCGGTTCGCTTCCGCGACCTCGAAGTTCCAACTCTCCTGCTCGTTGGCGAAAACAGCCCCGTCGAACTTACAGCGCCCTCGCGAGAACTCGAATCTGTACTTCCGGACTGCCAGATCGTCGTTCTCGCAGGACAAGGCCACGTCGCCATGACCACCGCACCCGATCTGTTCCTGCGTGAAGTCATCAGTTTTCTTGCCGATAAAACGCATACGGGCTGACGCACAAGGGATTATCTGGTTTGCGCCTACATAGTCGCAGCAGGAAGAAGTCTTCTGCTGGTTCACGACAACTGAATTCGGAAGATCCGCCGCCAGCATTCTCCATCGGCTTTTGTAGTCAGATAAGTTTGTGAACAATCAACGGCTGGCACTGCATTTTGCGCTGAAAGCCCACACATCACCAGACAGCCGAAATCCTGACAATTCTCGAAGAAGTGGTTCGTCGGTGAGAGTATTGAGACCTTGAGGGACGAGGCGGATTGCGGCGCCCCACCCAAAGTGGCCGGGCGCCGCAATCCGGGCATTTTTTCAGTTCACTGCTGCAAGGCTGCGTGTCCGATTGGGCGAGTGAGCGAGAGTCGCGCGATAGGCCTCGGCCGCTTCTTCGGATCGGCCCATCTCGCTCAGCATGTCCCCCAAGAGTTCGCGTGCCGGCAGGACGTGGCCGGGAGTTACGGGGCTCTTGCCGATCTCATCCTCCAAATCGGCCGCCTTAGTCTGATGGGCAAGCGCAAGATCGGTGTTACCTTCCGACAATTCGATCCACGCCTCAACGGTTAAGAGTTGGCTCTCGGTCAGGCGAGCCCAGTATTTGTCTCCGCGTTCCTCCATGGCACCATGCAGTTTTTTCAATTCTTCGACAGCGGCGCGCGCGGCCTCAACATTGTTCGTGCGCGCTGCACCGAGCCCCTTGGCAAACCAAAGCATCGCAACTGTCTGAGGAAAGTTCTCCCATGGGATCGCGGAGTGCATATCGGACGAAAGCGATGCGGCATCGGCCCAATTGTCCTGCTCGAGCAGCAGCCGGACAGGTGACGCTGCCAGAGCGTAGGCTCCGCCAAAGCTTGCCTGATGGTTGCTGACGGCGAGCATCTCATCCACCAGCCGCGCCGCCTCGGCTGTCTGCCCCAGCTGAAGGTGGCCGTAGACCATGTAGTCGACAGCATGGGCATAGTGTGACTGGACCACGTCCTTGGATGCGCCAAGCGCGGCTTCCGACGAACGGCGATTTAGGTCGATCGACTTTTCCCAGTCACCCGTCCGCGTGAAGATGTGCGACGGCATGTGCAATGCATGGGCCGCAGCCGGCGCCGCCTTGTCGTAGATTTCGGCGTATGGAAGCCCGTGAGCTTTGAGAGGTGGGTTGTCGTACGCATGAATGGCGTAGTGGATGACGCCGGGATGGTTCGGTGCCGCATCGTGAAGGGCATCAAGTGCCTCTCCGACGCGCGAATTTGACTCAATCATATCCGGTCCCGCAGGCGCGGTCGCGAGGCGGGCGAGTGCGGAGAGCGCGGCGGCATCGATGTCTTCAGGGTTCTGCTCGTGTGCGCTCTGCTGCGCCTTTGCCCAAGCCTCAAGTCGGGAGCGATAGTCGCCGTGATCAGGCGCATAGAACGCGACCGCAGCATCGGCGAACGCCTGTTCGAGTGCGCTGCCGGGCGTCATCGCCGCCAGGCGCTCTGCGGCGCTGGTACCGCGCGCCATTTCTTCCTCTGTCGGCGTTCCGGGCCAGAGCGGATGGAAGTTTGCCATGGAGATCCCCCACTGTGCCATGGCGCAGTCAGGATCGACCTCGGCCGCGCGCCCAAAGGCCGCCTCAGCCTCGATATACATCATGTTGTGGAGAAGGGTCAGGCCGTCGTCGACTTCGGCATCAGCCTCGGTCGAACAGGTGGTCGGAAAGTCAACTTCCTGGGCGGCGAGCGACGTGGGCGTCGAGACCGCGCCAAGAAGGGCAACAACGATGCTTCCAGTATTGGTTGTCACGCGTGACATCGAAATTCTCCCTGTGAAACTGTGTGCTGAATCGCCGCGCGATCTACTCGTGAGCGATCGGACGCGGCGGTGGGAACCGAGTTTTTAGGTTTCTCTGAATTT